>JAJXVO010000016.1 GCA_021782105.1 bacterium | reverse complement strand
CGCTCAACGCCAGCGCCTGAGCCTGGCGCGTCACGCTCCCTTTTCTCCGAAGATCGGGTCGCCGCGACCCGATCAGAACCCACAACGCTCCCACTCGTCATGTCCATCTCACCGCTCTCCTCCAATTCGCAGATCGGCCTCGGCGGTCTGCCTCAGTCGAACAATCTCCGCCGCAAGGATCTCAAGTCGCTCGTCGACGCGATCCAGTCGGGCGACATTAGCACGGCGCAGCAGGCGTTTGCGCAGATGCTCAAGGACTCGCCCAAACTCGCACAGGCGGTGAACGGCACCCAGTCCTCGTCGTCTTCGAACAACGCGAAGCTGTCCGCCTTCCAGTCGCTGTCGGCCGCGCTCAAGTCGGGCGATCTGTCGTCGGCCCAGAAGGCGCTCACCTCGCTGCTCAAGGATGCGCCGCCGACGGGCGATGGCCAGCCTGCCTACCACGCGCTGGCGGGTGCCTCGGGAATGTCCTGAGCGTACCGACCGGCGTTAGTCTCAGCTATTTCACTACGGAGGCCGCGGAATATCACGCCGCGGCCTTTGTGTTGTTGCGTATGCCGACGCAGCCGTGCGGGACATCCGGTCATTGTTGGTGCCACCATGCCCTGAGCTGGTCGACGGCGTGGTGGATGGCGGGAGGGATGGAGTGGAGGAATTCGCGGGTCTGGTGCGGGAAGACGAACCAGCCCACGAGGAACAAGACGAGCAGCGCATAGAAACCGCCGCCACAGCAGCAGGGGCGGTGTCCGAGGATTTGATTTCGGGCGGCGCGAATCGGCCAGGTGAGGAAATGGCCCACCAAGAGGACCAGCAGGATGGCGACCCACAGATGGACGCCGGGCAGGCCGAAACCGAAGATCGTCCCTGTGAGGATCAGGGAAATCACGGCGACGAGGCAGGCCACGCCGAAGAGAGCCTCGATGATTCCGAGCAGGGATGCGGACGCCCATCCGTCGAAGCCGTGACCGGGGTGCTGGGCCCAATACTGATGCCAGTTCTGCTGGCACTGGGTGGCGCTGGCGCGGACTTCCCACTTCAGGTTGCGTCGCAGATCGCGCATCTCGCGCTTGAATTTCTTCCGCCAGGCGCGGCGCGAGGCGCGGTCGGAAAAGCCCTTTGAAGCGTTGTAGTAACCCTGGCGCGCGCGCCGGATGAACTCCTGGGCGGTTGCGGTGGCTCCGTGTGCGGCGGCCTTCTGGGCGGCGGAGTCTGCCTTCGGAATGATGAACATCAGCGCCAGGTAGGCGAGGACCCCGGTGCCGAAGGAGGCGATGGCGAGCACCACGAAGACGATGCGCACGAGCGTGACGTCGATGCCGGCGTAGGCGCTGATGCCGTTGCAGACGCCGCCGATCATGGCGCCCTCGTTGATCCGGTACAGGCGGCGGGTGGGTCCGGCGCCGTCGGCGTCGGTCCCCGGGGTGGGAGGCGGCTGTGGCCCGCCGGAAGACGAGGAGCCCGGGGGGGGCGTGCCGGCGTCGGCGGAGGCCGCATCGTTGGGATCGGAACTGTCATTGACCGGGCCCATCTCGGCGATGACGGCGGCGACTTCGCGGGCGGTGACGACGCTCTTGAAGGAGGAGAGCAGCGCCCGGAATTTTTCCGCGATCGCCTGCTCGATGTCGGCGATGATCTCGTCGCGGTCGGGATTGCCGGCGAGTTTTGCGGCGGCGGTCTGGAGATATCCCTGAAGCGCCTCGTAGCCATTTTCCTCGAGCTGGTAGGCGTTGCCGTTGAGGTTGACGGTGATGACCTTGTTCATTTGTGGGGGGCCTTGCCGGTGTGTCAGGCGCGGCCGAGGTTTTTTACGGTGTCGTTGATCTTGTCCCAGTAATCGGAGGTTTCGCGGAGCTGTTCGCGGCCCTTGGCGGTGAGCTTGTAATACTTTCGGGGGGGGCCGGCTTCGGACTCCTTCCACTCGTATTCAAGAAGGCCCTCGCGCCGCATCTTGCTGAGCAGCGGGTAGAGCGTGCCCTCCTGGGTCGCGAATTCGGTCGTGCTCAAATGCTTCAGGATATCGGCGGCGTAGACCTTGTCGGCCGCGATGATCCGGAGCACGAGGAACTCCAGAAGGCCCTTGCGGATGGCGGTGAATTTTTCATCGATGCTCATGGAGCGCAGTTCTGATAAAGCTTCCTTGGTTAAACAAGGTAGCGGTGAATAAAAAGGCGTCAAGCGGGAAACTTTGAGGAGGGCGGGGCGGGGTGGGTCGGGCGCGATGGAACTTTGCGGAACCCGGCGGGCGAAGACTTGTCGGACAGGCGCAGATCACGCCGTGCAAATGCGGCGGGATCGATTAGTTGAAGCTGGACCTGGCGGGGCTGCCTATGCAGCCCCGCCTTGGCGTTTATGGGGGCGTGCAGGGAAAACCGGATACGCGGGGGCTCAGGCCTTGCGGGAGAGGACCTGGGGGGCGGCCTCGAGCTGGCCGCGGGTGACGCCGAGCTGGTTGATGAGCCGGAGCTCGCGCCAGAGGTCGGCGCCGGAGATTTCGCCGGAGAGCAGCTGGCGGTAGCGTTCGAGGGTGCGGCGCACCTCGTCGGCGGGTTCGTCGACGAACTCGACGCGGAAGCTGCGCGCACCCAGGGCGAGGAACCGTGGGAGGAACTCGGCGCCGGTTTGTGCGCGGTTATTGAATACGGTGTTGCGGCAGCCGGCGTCGGCCTTGAGGGGGAGGAGCGCGCCAACGCGGTCGCGCAGCTCGACGCGGTGTTTCTCGCAGGGGCGGCCGCAGTCGTGGTAGTCCTTTCCGGAGGACAGGAAGGCGCAGAACACGCAGTGCTCCATGTGAAACATGGGCATGTGCTGGTGGAGCGTGATGTCGAACCAGGCGCCGGGGGCCGCACCTAGCAGGGCCTCGAGCTGGGCGACGTTGAGATCGTAGCTTGCGGTGACGCGCTCCAGCCCGTGCTCCTCGATGTAGAGGCGTGCCGAGAGGGGGTTGGCGATGTTGAGCGGGTAGTCGCCGCGGCGCCGCACTCCCTGGAAGAAGCGCAGGTGGTCGTAGTTGCGGATGAGATACCCGTCGGCCTCCGAGGAGAGCACCTGCCTGAGGATCCAGTCCTCGCCGGGCTTGAAGACGCGGGGGGCGGCGACCCAGATGGCGGAGCCGTCGGAGGGGCCGGAGCCCTGGAGGGCGCGGAAGCGGATCACGGCTTCGCGGTAGTGCTTCGGGTTTTCGAATTCGCAGTAGATGGTGCGCACGCCGGCCGCCCAGGCGGCGTCGATCTGGTGGGAGTGTCGGACCAGGGCGATGAGCTCGGCGGCGTGTTGGGCGGGCGGTTTGGGAGCGGGCGTGGAAAAGGGGGTGGCGGGGCGGGGGAGCAGGGTCCAGCGGCGCGGGTTGGAGCGCTGGCGTTCGAGTTCGGCGACGAGTTCGCGGCGCAGGCGATTGAGTTCGCTGACGGGGAGCATGAGGCCGGGCTCGAGGTGGGCGACGAGCCGGCCGAGGGCGAATGGGGTGCCTCCGAGGCGGCCGAGCTGGGTTTCGAGGCGCTGGGCGGTGAGGGGCTGGGTGGAGGCGGGCGCGAGGGCGACGGTGGAGGCGGCCTGAGCGATGGCGCCTTCGTTGTCGCGGGCGAACACGGTGAGGGGTGTGCCGGCGGCGCCGTGCGCGTCGAAGTGGAGGGGGCGCTGGTAGCGGACGCGGCCACCCTCGTAGGTGGCGCGCAGCTCGCGTTCGAGGGCGGGGTCGCTGGTCTTCCAGAGGAGATTGCCCGGGCGGATGCGGGAGAAATCGACGTCGCCGCGTCCGAAGCGCAGGACCGTCTCGCGGCCGTGGGGCTCGACCTGATACACGCGGCCGCCCTGCTCGCCTTTTTCGGGTGTGCCGGCGTCGAAGACGATGCCGTCGCCGGGCTTGAGCGGGGCGGAGAGCCGGGCGACGACGCAGTCGCGGTCGACGCGGCCGACCTCGCCGAGGAAGACGCCGCGCTTGGTGCCGAAACGCGCGTGTACGAGGGAGCGGTTGTCGGTGCCGCGGAACCAGCCTGTGAACAGCCCGCGGGAGAAGGACATCTGGAGCTCGTAGGCGGGGTCGCCGCTGCGGGAGGGCAGGGCGGGCGGGGTGTCGGCGGGTGCGATGGCCGCCCAGGCGCGGTCGAGGGCGGCGCGATAGACGCGGGTGATGCTGGCGACGTACTCGGGGCTCTTGAGGCGTCCCTCGATCTTGAAGGAGGCGACGCCCAGGCGGACGAGGTCGGGGATGACGTCGACGGCGGAGAGGTCCTGGGGGCTGAGCAGGTATTTGCGGTTGCCGAGATCGACGAGGGCGCCGTCGGAGACGAGCTCGTAGGGAAGGCGGCAGGCCTGGGCGCATTCGCCGCGGTTGGCGGAGCGTCCCCCGAGAGACTCGCTGGTGAGGCACTGGCCGGAGTACGCGACGCAGAGCGCGCCGTGCACGAACACCTCGAGGGGCAGGGCGGTGTCCGAGGCCTGGATACCGGCGTCGCCGAGGGCGCCCTGGGCGCGCTGGATCGACTCGATGTCGGCGAGATTGTTCTCGCGTGCGAGGACGACGAGGCTGGCGCCCAGGCGTCGGGCGAAATCCACGCCGGCGTCGCTGGTGATGGTCATCTGCGTGGAGCAGTGGATGGGAAAGTCGGGCGAGAGTGCGCGGATGAGGCGCACGATGCCGACGTCCTGGACGATGGCGGCGTCGACGCCGGCGCCTATGATCGTGCGCAGATAATCCTCGGCGTCGGAGAGTTCGGGCGTGAAGATGAGGGTGTTGAACGTGAGGTAACCGCGCACGCCGCGTCTGTGGAGAAACTCCATGAGGGCGGGAAGGTCGGCGGCGGTGAAATTCTTGGCCCGCATGCGGGCATTGAAACGATCCAGGCCGAAGTAGATGGCGTCGGCGCCGTTTTCGACGGCGGCGTGCACGCAGTCCCAGTCGCCTGCCGGGGAGAGCAGCTCCGGCTTGCGGCGCGTCGCGGCGGAGGGTGCGGCGGCGGAAGCGGGGGACGGGGAGGGTTGCGGCATGAGGAGGGGGGAGGGTTCCGAGGCTAACGGGATACCGCGAGGGAAAAACTGCAAGGCTGCGGCGCGCTCGGGTGCTCAGCGTAGCGCAGGGTTCTGGGGTGGCCGCTTGGTGTGTTCGCGCAGCACTCCCAGGAAGAGCTCCGCACCCTTGCTCTGATAGCGGAGCTGGTGGCGGATGACGGCGATGTCGCGGGTGGGATTGCGACCGGCCAGGGGGCGGCAGATGAGTGATGTGCGGTCTTCCCAGGACACGACGCCCTGGGGAAGGATGCTGATGCCGAAGTTCATCGCGACGAGGGTCTTCACGGTGGCGACCTGGGCGCAGCTGCAGACGATCGACGGCTGGAAATCGTTTTCGCCGCAGAAGCGGTGAATCTCCTGGGTGAGGGTGCTGCTTGTGCCCATCATCACAAACCGTTCCTTTTTGATGTCGTCGACGTTGATTCTGGAGCGGGAGGCGAGCGCATGGTTTTTGCCGACGGCGACCAGGAGGGGCTCGGTGAAGATGGTTTCGACGCTCAGGTGGGCCTCGCGGGCGGGCAGGGCGACGATGGCGAGGTCGAGTTCGCCTTCGACCACTCCGGCGATTAGCTTGTCGTGGAAGTCTTCGCGAACCTGGACGTTGAGCTGGGGAAATCGTTTGGAGGACACGGCGAGGAGCGGCGGCAGCAGAGATGGAGCGAGCGTGGGGATGGCGCCGATGGTGATGCTGCGGTCGAAGTTGGAGCTGTCCTTCAGTTCGCGGAAGGTGTCGTCGACTTCCAGGAGAATGCGGCGTGAGCGCTCGAGAAAGGCGAGCCCTGCCTCAGTGGGCACGGCCTTGCGTCCCAGACGGTGAAACAATTTGTGCCCCATTTCCTTCTCGAGGTTGATGATCTGCTGACTGAGGGAGGGCTGGGAGACGTGGCAACGCTCGGAGGCTCGGGTGAAGTTGCCGGTTTCCGCAGCGGCGACGAAGTAACGAAGCTGCTGGAGTTCCATAGTTAGATCCTATCGATAACATAGAAAACAAATAGTTCAACTATGGGAAATCGGGTGTAGAGTAGGCCCGTGCTCAGAAATGCGCACAGAAACAAACAGAACCTATGAAGAACAAAGCACTAACCACTACGCTCATCGGTGTCGGAGTCCCGGCACTGGTTTGGCTGCTCGCCGGTGTGAACGTTAACCTGATCAAGGTTAACACGATCATCGCGTGGGCCTCGGTCGGTGCGCTTTTGGTGATGGCGCTGATGGAATATCGGCCTGCATTGAGGCGCATCTTCGGCCGCTAACGAGCTGCTCGTTAGCTGCGTAGGTACCTAAAGTAGAAATACCTGGCCGGGATCCGCAAGGGTCCCGGCCTTTAAATTTCCAGAATGGGTGTCAACGACGAGCGGCGGGAATCGGATATGAGTTGGGAGGCGCGGAGCGCAGGGCCTCAGGAGTATTCGTGGGGCGCTCTTTCTTTCCACCGCCCTTGGGGAGCCGGGTTGGGTCGGTGGTCAGGACATGCCTGACGCCACTGGACTGTGGGATTGAGACACCTGTCCGGCCTTCGTCCGCTGGGGGGGCCGGGCCGTTACGGACTGGCTCAGCTGAGTTCTTCCCAAAGCTGAGCAAGTTTGAGCAGAGTCTCGGCGGACTTGCTCATATCGTTGAGGCTGACCCACTCGCGTTGGCTGTGCACTTCGTGCATGCCTGTGAACAAGTTGGGAGTAAGCAGGCCGCGGGCGGTCAGGTTGGAGCCGTCGGTGCCGCCGCGGATAGCTTGGAAGGTGGGTGTCAGGCCGGTGCGTCGAACTGCTTCGGCGGCGAGGTCGACAGGCCGCATGTCGTTTTCCAGCCAATAGCGCATGTTGCGGTATTGCTCGCGGATTGTGAGGGTGAAACAGGCGCGCGGCTCGGAGGCTTCGAGTTCGTGGACGATGCGCTGGAGTTCGGCGCGGTGGCGCTCGAGTCCCTGGATCTCGAAGTCGCGGAGGATCATGCGCACGGTGGCATGTTCGGCCGAGCCCTGGAATTCCACGGGGTGGATGAACCCCTGGCGGTCGGCGGTGGTTTCGGGCGCGCGATCCATGGGGAGGGCGGCCAGAAAGCGTCCGGCGAGGCGCAAGGCATTGACCATCGTTCCCTTAGCCCAGCCGGGATGCGCGGAGACGCCCTCGATTTCGAGCACGGCGGAGTCGGCGCTGAAGGTTTCGAAGTTGATTTCGCCGAGGGCTTCGCCGTCGAGGGTATAGCCGAAGTCGGCCCCGAGCTTGGCCAGGTTGAGGTCGTGCATGCCGCGTGCGATCTCCTCGTCGGGATTGAAGCAGATGCGCAGGCGGCCGTGGGGGAGTTCGGGATGTTGGAGGAGGTGGCGGCAGGCTGCCATGACGATGGCGATGCCGGACTTGTCGTCGGCGCCGAGCAGGGTGGTGCCGCTGGCGGTGACGAGATCGTGGCCGATGGCCTCCCTGAGGAAGGGGGTGGATTCGACGCTCAGGCGTTGCTTGGGGTCGTCGGGCAGGGTGATGGGTCGGCCATCGTAGGCGCGGTGAACGAGGGGTTTGGCGGCTCCCGGGAGATTGGTGGCGGTGTCGATGTGGGCGAACCAGGCGAGGGTGGGGACCTTGGGTTTCGCGGAGGTGGGGGGGATGGTGGCGAGGACGTAGCCCTCGGGCGTGAGTTCGACGTCGCTGGCGCCGATGTCCCTGAGCTCCTGAGCGAGCACTTTTAACAGGTCCCATTGGCAGGCCGTGCTGGGCGTGGACTCGGAGTTGGAATCGCTGCGTGTCTCGATCCGCACGTAGCGGAGGAAGCGCTGGAGGAGGTCTTCGGAGTCGATCTTCATGGGATCGTGGTAGACGAAGGGGTTGGGCGCGGGAAGCCGGAAGCGTGCCGGGGGTGGGGGGCTTTTCGGGATTGCCCTCGGCGGGAAGGCCCGAAAGAACGCACGCGAACTATGCGTATTCGCGCCTTCAAAGGATTGGTACCCGTGCCCGCGCTTGCCGCCGAGGTGGCCTGCGTTCCCTACGACGTCGTCGACGCCTCCGAGGCCGCGGCGCTTGCCGCCGGAAAACCGGTGAGCCTGCTCCACGTCGATCGTGCCGAGATCGACCTGCCGCCCTCCACCGATCCGTACAGCGCGGCGGTCTACGCAAAGGCGGCCGGGAATTTCCTGAAGCTGCAGAGGGACGGAGCGCTCGTGCGCGAGTGCGAGCCCTGCCTCTACCTCTACCAGCAGCAGATGGGTGAACATCGCCAGCGCGGCCTGGTGGCGGTCTGCAACGTCGAGGACTACGACGCGAACCTCATCAAGAAACACGAGAAGACCCGCAAGGACAAGGAGGACGACCGTACCCGGTTGATCGATACCATCGGGGCTGACACGGGCCCGGTCTTCCTGACTTATCGCGACGAGCCCGCGGTCACGGCGCTCGTGGAGAGCCTGGTGAAGACGGCTCCGCAGCACGATTTCACGGCTCCCGACGGCATCCGCCACACGGCGTGGCGCATTCCCGGCGCCGAAGCGTGGGTGAAGGCTTTCGGTAAGGTGCCGGTGACCTACATCGCCGACGGCCATCACCGCGCCGCGAGCGCCGCACGCGTGGCGCGCCTGCGCCGCGAACGCAACCCGCAGCACACGGGCGCCGAGGACTACAACTGGTTCCTCTGCGTGCTCTTCCCCGCGAACGAGCTCAAGATCCTTCCGTACAACCGCCACGTGGCGGACCTCAACGGCCTGACGGCGGACGCCTTCCTCACGAAGGTGAAGGAGGTCTTCGGCCTGCAGGAGAATGCGGCGCCCTCGCCCTCGGGCGTGGGCGGCGTGAGCATGTACCTGGAAGGAAAGTGGTACGGCCTTGCCTGCAAGGCCGACGCGAAGGCGGACCCGGTGTCGCGCTTGGACGTGAGCCTGCTTCAGGACAAGCTGTTGGCGCCGGTGCTTGGCATCGACGACCCGCGCACGAGCAAGCGCATCGATTTCATCGGCGGCATCCGTGGCACGGGGGAACTCGTGAAGCGCGTGGATGCGAAGGGGGGCGTGGCCTTTTCGATGTATCCGGTGACCATCGGACAACTGATGGACATTGCGGACGCGGGCCAGATCATGCCGCCGAAGAGCACCTGGTTTGAGCCGAAGCTCCGTTCCGGGCTGTTCATCCACACGTTCTGACGGGCGCCGCGTTTGGTCGTCGGGGCGGGAAGCGAATCCCGTGTCGGCGGCCGGCCGTGCTTGCGGCGCGTGGCCGGAGGGGTTTCGCTTCGCGCATGAGCCTGCGCAGCCCCCGCCCCAACGTCTTCCGCCGGCTTGCGGTCGCGGCGTCGGCGCTGCTGCCCCTGGTGGGGCGCGCCTCGCAGGCAGCGGGCGCCGGAGCGCCTGGGTTTCCCAGGAGCCTTGCCTCGTACGGCGACGCACCGGGCGCGGGCCTGTGGGAGGTCTTGCGGCACCGGGTGGAGGTGGAGCCGTTCAACCTGGTCGCAACGCTTCTGTTTGTCGGTGCGATCCTGCACACCTTCTTCGCGCCGAGGCTCCGGCATCTCGCGCACGAGGTGGAGATGGCGCATGCGGAGAGACTGCGTCGCCGCAAGACGGCGCCGGGATTTTACGGGCATCCGGACGAAGTGAGCTTTGTGGGGCGGCTGCTGCATTTTCTGGGCGAGGTGGAG
Source organism: bacterium (assembly GCA_021782105.1). GTDB lineage: Bacteria > Verrucomicrobiota > Verrucomicrobiia > Opitutales > Opitutaceae > MWDT01. Next base: position 17,914 of record JAJXVO010000016.1, on the reverse strand, counting down.
ATCGTCTTCGGCGTGTGGGCGGTGCTGCTGATTGGGAGCCTTGCCTGGGCGAAGGGCTGGGGCACGGCGATGGGCTATGCCGACGGGCGGGTGAGCTACGTGGAGCCGATGTTCGTGGTGGTGATCATGGCGCTCGCATCCACGCGGCCGGTGATGCGCGTGGCCGAGGCCGGCCTGCGCGGTCTTGCGGGCCTGGGCGGGGGCAGGCTGGCCGCGTGGTGGGTGGTCATCCTGGTGGCGGGTCCGCTGCTCGGATCGCTCATCACGGAGCCCGCGGCCATGACGATCGCCGCGATGCTGCTGGCGCGCAGGTTTTATGAGGCTGGACCGTCTCCGAAATTTGCCTACGCGACGCTCGGGCTGCTGTTCGTGAACGTTTCGGTCGGGGGTACGCTCACCCATTTTGCGGCGCCTCCGGTGCTCATGGTGTCGGGGCCCTGGCACTGGGGAACGATCCACCTGCTCTCCCACGTGGGATGGAAATCGGCGGTGGCGATCGTGGTGTCGACGGCGGCGGTGGGTGTTGCCTTCCGGTCTGAATTCGCGCGGATGGAGGCGGTGTCGTCGTTGGCCGGCGCCGATGACCATGGAACGGCCGGGCATCCGATCCCGGCGTGGATCACGGTGGTCCAGCTTGGCTTTCTGGCCTGGACGGTGTTTGTCGCTCACCAGCCGGTGCTGTTCGTCGCGGGATTTCTTTTTTACCTGGGCTTCGCGCAGGCGACGGTGCAGCACCAGCATCCGCTCGAACTGGGGCCGCCCCTGCTGGTGGGCTTCTTCCTTGCGGGGCTGGTCGTGCACGGGGGGTTGCAGGGGTGGTGGATCGAGCCGGTGCTCACGCGACTGGGGGAGCGTCCGCTCTTCCTTGGGGCACTGGGGCTGACGGCCTTCAACGACAACGCGGCGATTACCTACCTTGCGACGCTGGTGCCAGGCTTCACCGAGGGCCTCCGCTATGCGGTCCTCGCAGGGGCGGTGGCCGGGGGTGGCCTGACCGTGATCGCCAACGCTCCGAACCCCGCGGGTCAGGCAATTCTGGGGCGATTCTTTCCCGACGGCGTCAAGCCGCTGGGGCTATTCCTGGGTGCGCTGGGGCCGACGCTGGTCGTGGCGGTCTGTTACCTGTTTTTGTGAGGCAGGGGCGGGGGCCGTTTATTTTGGGCGCTTGAGCGGCGGAAAACCCTGCGCATAGTAGGGGCATGAAACTGCCCTTTTTCCTACGACTTCTCTGCCTGGCTGCGCTCGCCTCCGCTCCGTTCGTCGCGAAGGCGCAAAACTACGTTTCGTACGAGACCGAAAAGGCCAGATTGAACACCGGACTCGACCACGTTGGGGATTTTGTGCTCCTCGACCAGACCGGGCACATTTTCGACGTCGGCCACATCATGCTGGATATCGACAGCGTCTTCAGCGTCCTGGCAAAACATCCCGAGGCGGTGGGAACCTGTGAATTCATCCATGCCGCGCTCAACTCCGACGGCTCCTTCGCTCATCCGGGCGTCTACCGCATGCGCTACTTTTTCCGCTTCCAGGACTCGGTGATCCGCTTCAACACGGACGTCCCCGAACAGGAGGTCGACGTGCATTTTGATTTCGATCCGTCGAAGGAATACGTGCAGGGCACCATTCGCGACGGCGACAAGGATGTGGGCGTGTTCCGGATGCGCATCCGCGACTTTGCGAAGGAAAAGGGAGGAAAGTAAACATGCCCCTGTCGCGGTCGGGGCGCGTGCCTCAGCCGAGGGTTTTGTGGAAGCGGCTGACGGCGAAACCCATCACCGCGACGCCGATGCCCAGCAGGGCGGCGAGCTGCGGCCAGATGATGTCGGTGCCGACGCCCTTGAGAAACACTCCGCGGACGATGACGAGCATGTAGCGCAGGGGATCGGCCAGGCTGAGCGCCTGAAAAAAGACGGGCATGTTCGCGATCGGGAAGATGAAGCCCGAGAAGAGCATTGCGGGAAAAAAGAAGAAGAAAGTCGTCATCATCGCCTGTTGCTGGGTCTGGCTGACGGTTGAGATGAACAGCCCGACGCCGAGCGTGCCGAGCAGGAACAGCGCCGTGCCGAGCATGAGCAGCGGGAAGCTGCCGCGGAAAGGGATGTCGAACCAGAACAGCCCGATCCCGGCGACCAGTGCGACGTCGATGAAGCCGATGACGGCGAACGGCGCGCATTTCCCGAGGATGAACTCCACCGGGCGTATGGGCGTCACCATGATCTGCTCGATCGTGCCCACCTCCTTTTCGCGCACGATGGCCATGCTCGTGAGCATGAGGGTGACGAGCATGACGAGCATGGCGATGACGCCTGGCACGTAGTAATTTCTGGTTTCGAGGTCGGCGTTGAACCATGTGCGGGGTTCGAGATCGACGCTGCCGACCGGGACGATGTGGCCGTTCAACCTCAGGACGCGGTCGACGAGGTAATCGTTGTTGGCCTTGGCGGAGATCTGGGCGGCGTAATTCACGATGAAACGCGCCGTGTTGGAATCGGAGCCGTCGACGATGAGCTGGGCGGTGGCGATGCGTCCTCCCTCGAGCGTGCGCTCGAATCCCGCGTCGATCTGGAGCACGGCGGAGACGTCTGCGGCGTCGATGAGTCGGGCGGCCTTGCGCGGACTTTGGGTGAAGGCCACGGCGTCAAAACAGGACGAACCCGTGAAGCGCGAGATCAGGTCGCGGCTGGCAGGAGTCTGGTCGCGGTCCACGACGGCCATGCGGACGTGGCGGACGTCGAGGGTGACTGCGTAGCCGAAGATGAGCGTCTGGATGATGGGCAGGCCGAACACGATCAGGCGCATCCGGGGATCGCGTAAGACGGAGCGGAATTCCTTGCGCAGGACGGTGAGGATGCGTTCCCACATGGGAGAGAAGGGAAATTGAACGGAAGGAAACGAAGAGCTGAGAAGCGGACGGAGCCTGGATTGCAGAATTGGGTTTTTGAATTGAAGAGTCTCGATCCATCCAGACACAGCCTTGGCACCTGACTTCGCCCATCAGAGCCCTCTTCGTTTCCTTCTGTTCAATGATTCATGTTGGAGGGTTCAGTCGATGCGTTTTCGGGTGCGGGCGATCGCAACCGCGATCACGAGGACGGCGAAGATCAGCAGGAAGAGCGCGTCGGGCCACAACGTGTCGAGGCCGACGCCCCGCAGGAAGATGCCCTTGACCAATGCGACGAAATAGCGGGCGGGCACGATGTGGGTGATGAGGCGCACCGGCAGCGGCATGTTGGCGATGGGGAAGGCGAAGCCCGACAGCAGGAAGGCGGGCAGGAAAGTGGAGATCATCGCGAGCTGGCTCGCCATGAGTTGCTGGCGCGCGAGGGCGCTGATGAGGATGCCCTGGCCCAGGGTTGCGACGGTGAAGACGCCGCCGACCGAGAAGAGCAGCAGCACGCTTCCACGCAATGGCACGTGGAAGAGGAAGACGGCCATGAACACGGCGATGGCCATGTTGGCCATGCCGATGGCGGTGTAGGGGATGAGTTTCCCGATGATCAGCTCGGACGGGAGCACGGGTGTGGAGATGAGCTGCTCCATGGTCCCGCGTTCCCACTCGCGGGCCACGGCGAGGGAGGTCAGCAGGGCGGCGATCAGGCCCATGATCACGGCCATGATGCCTGGAACGATGTAGTTCCTGCTTTCGAGATCGGCGTTGAACCACACGCGGGTGCGCAGGTCGAGGGCGGGGCGGGGCACGACGCCCACGGAGCGGCGGATCTGCTCGAGCGACAGCCGTTGGTTATAGGCGGTGGTGATCCCCTGCACGTAGGCCAGCACGAGCGAAGCCGTGTTGGCGTCGGATCCGTCGACGATGGCCTGGACCGGGGAGGATCGCTGTGCGTCGAGCTGAGCCTCGAAGCGGGGCGGGATCACGAGCGCCACGTAGGCGTCGCGGCGGTCGATCTCGCGGTCGATCTGCGGGTAGCCGGACACGTCGCCCTTGAAATCGAAGTAGCGTGTGGCCTTGAAATGGGCGAGAAACTCGCGGCTGCGCGGAGACTGGCTCTGGTCCCAGACGACGAAGGGCACGCGATCGACGTCGAGGGTGAGCGCGTAGCCGAACATGAGCAGCATCAGCATCGGAATGCACACCGCGAGGATGAGACTGCGCGGGTCGCGGCGGATGTGGAGGGATTCCTTGCGGGCGACGGCCCAGAGCCTGCGCAGGTTCATGGCTGGCCTCCGGGGCCGGGAGCGGCGGCGCGGTCGTGCTCCTCGATGAGGGAGACGAAGGCGTCCTCGAGGGTGGGGGTGATGCGTTCGATGCGCTGCAGCGGGAAACCGCCCGCGGCGAGCGCGGCGCGGATGGCGGCCTCCGCGGCGAGGGGGTCCTTGGCGACCGCATGCAGACCCTTTCCGAACAGGGCCGTCTCCTTCACTTCGGGCAGACCTTCGAGGAGAGTCATCGCATCGCCCGGGCGTTCGCAGTCGATCTCGAGCACGGCGTCGGGCATGTGCCGGACCTTGAGTTCGCGGGGTGTGCCCAGGGCGATGAGTTCGCCGCGATAGACGATGCCGAGCCGGTCGCAGTATTCGGACTCCTCCATATAGTGGGTCGTGACGAAGACGGTGACGCCCTGTTCGGAGAGGCTGTAGATGAGATCCCAGAACTGGCGGCGGCTATTGGGGTCGACCCCCGAGGTGGGCTCGTCGAGGAAGAGCACGGGCGGTTCGTGGAGGACGGCGCAACCCAGGGCGAGGCGTTGTTTCCAGCCGCCGGACAGCTCGGAGGTGCGCGAATGGCGGTGCTGCTCAAGGCCGGCCATGTGCAGCACCCAGGTCTTGCGGTCGGCTTTGCGGTCTTTGGGTATCCGGTAAATCCCGCTGTAAAAATCGATGTTCTCCTCGACGGTGAGTTCGTCGTACAGGGAGAAGCGCTGGCTCATGTAGCCGATGCGGGTCTTGATCTTCTCGGTCTCGGTGACGATGTCGAAGCCGGCGACGCGGCCCGTGCCGGAGGTGGGGGCAAGGAGTCCGCAGAGCATGCGGATGGTCGTGGATTTTCCCGCGCCGTTGGGTCCCAGGAAGCCGAAGATTTCGCCGCGCCGCACGGAGAAGCTCACGCCGGCGACGGCCGTGAAGGTGCCGAACCGTTTGACGAGATCACGGACCTCGACGACCGTCTCGGCCTGGGCCTGCGGCTCATTGCGCATGAGGTGCCTCCTGCTTGTGGGCGAGGACCGCCACGAACACGTCCTCGAGCGAGGGCTCGATGGGGCCCGATGCGATCTGCTCGAAACCGGCGGCGGCCAGGAGCCCGGCGGCCTGGCGGGCCACCTCGTCGGGGGCTTGCGTCGAAATGTGGATGCGATCTCCAAACAGCGACACCGTGGAGCCGGCGAGGTGTTCGCGCAGCAGGGCGGCGCTGCGCCGGGGGGACGAAGTGCGGATCTCGAGCAGGGAGCCCGGCATCAGGGCCTTGACCTCCGCGGGCGTACCCAGGCCCAGGATACGGCCCTGGTGAAGCAGGGCGAGGCGGTTGCAGCGTTCGGCCTCGTCGAGGTAGGCCGTGGATACGAAGAGCGTGACGCCCTCGCGCACGAGTTGGTAGAGGATCCTCCAGAAATCGCGCCTCGAGACCGGGTCGACGCCGTTGGTGGGTTCGTCGAGGAAGAGCACGCGCGGGGTGTGAATCAGCGCGCAGGCGAGCCCCAGCTTCTGTTTCATCCCTCCCGAAAGATTTCCGGCCAGCCGGGTGCGGAACGGGGCGAGGTTGCTGAAGGCGAGCAGGCGTTCGACGCGTTCCGCACGTCCCCGTCTGGGCACTCCGTAGATGTCCGCGTAGAAGGCGATGTTCTCGGCGACGCTGAGGTCGGGGTACAGCCCGAAACGCTGGCTCATGTAGCCGATGTGGTTTTTGAGGCGCTCGGCGTCACGCACGACGTCGCAATCGGCGACCGTCGCGGAGCCGGAGCTTGGCCGGAGGATCCCGGTGAGCAGGCGCATGGTCGTGGACTTGCCTGCGCCGTCGGGGCCCACGAGCCCGAAGATCTCGCCCTGGGCGACCTCGAGGTCGAAGCCGTCGACGGCCACGCAATCGCCGAAGGTGCGGCGGAGTCCCTGGGCGTGGATGACCGTCATGGGATCGGGCTGGGAGAGAGAGGGGTTGCAGGCGGCCCGCTCAGGATGCGGGTGGGATCAGGACGTCGGCGGGCATGCCCGGCTTGAGGAAGCCGTCGGGGTTGGGCAAATACACCTTCACCCGGAACACAAGCCGGACGCGCTCCTTGGTGGTCTGGACAGTCTTGGGTGTGAACTCGGCCTCGGAGGAGATGAATCCCACGATGCCCTCGAAGGATTTTTCCGGCATGGCATCGGTGCGGACGGCGACCTTCTGACCGAGCCGGATGCGTCCCAGATCGGTCTCGCCGATGTAGACGCGCACCCAGGGGTGGGCGAGGTCGGCGACGGTGAGCACGGGCGTGCCTGGGGAGACGTATTCGCCGGGTTCGATATTGTGGGAGAGCACGGGGCCGGTGAGCGGGGAATACAGGCGGGTGTTGTCGAGCTGGACCTGGGCGAGGTCGAGCGCGGCGCGGGCCTGGGCGACCCGGGCCTGGGCCTGGTGGATGGTCTCGATGCGCGGGCCGGCTTCGACGAGCTTCGCGCGCTGGGCGGCCTCGATCTCCTGGGCGTCGGCGACCTTGAGCTGGGCCTGGGCGATCTCGTAGTCGCGGTTCGAGATGACCTTTTTCTCACGGAGGTCGCGCTGGCGGGCGAACTCGAGGCGTGCGAAGGCTTGGCTGACTTCCGCGCTGCGCTGCGTGGCCTGGGCGGCTGCGATTTCCTCGGGTCGTGAGCCGGCCTCCAATTCGGCCAGGGCGGCCTGGGCTGCCGCGAGTTCCGCCTGGGCGACGGCGACCTGCGCCTTCTGTTCGGAGTCATCGAGCTTCGCCACCAGCTGCCCCTGCTTGGCCGACTGCCCATCGGAGAGGAGGCGCTCGACCACGCGTCCGGGCACCTTGAAGCCCAACTCGACGGTGGTTGCCTCGATGTTTCCGGAGAGCACGAGGTCTCCGGCCGGCGCACCGTCGTTGCGCGAACAGGCCTGGAAGGCCAGGGCTCCCAGGCCCAGTGCGGCGGCGACGAGGCGTGTGATCGAGAGGTGGCGGAGAGAAAAGGGCGTGGGCATTGGAGGGGAGGCGGCGTGCGACAGGGGAGCGGATCGTTGCGGCGGCGCGTGCGTCGGGAATGAGACGCGCGGCAGACTAGGTCGCCGCAGTGTTGCGCGCGAGGAAAACGTGAACGCTACGCGCAGCCGCCGCATGATCGCGCACGGGCTTCCTTGACATCCGCTCGGGGAGATGGGGATTCTGCCGCTGTTCCACGTGACATCCCGGGCATCACCTCACGCGAAAGCATGCAAGACGGCTGCCGGGTCGGCCGGAGACGTGGTATCCAGGAAATGGAGCGTGGCGGGGCGTCGAAGTGGGCGGAGAGCGGACTCCCGGAAGGATGCCGGTCCAGCCCTCAGACCGTCCGGCGTGGTGCGGATCGGTCGTATCCTGGAGGGGGTGGCGGTTGCCGTGTGGCTGTTCGCCGCGTCGCCTCGCTGCATGGCCCAGGCGCACCGCATCGTAGACGAGGCTCCGGGGCTGCTGGAGACGGGCGTGCCGACGTTCATGGTCCGGGATCAGTATTCACTTGGCCTCGACACTCCACCCACGGACCTGCGGCTCATGCCGGACGGACGCCTGCTCATGCTCGCGGGCCGGCAGATCGCAATGGGCGACGGCGTGCGGTGGGACGTGTCCCGTGAGGCCGCAAAGGACCTCGACCTGATCGGCACGGCGGTGGGCGTGGACTCGGATGGCTCGATCTACATCGGGACGCAGGGAGGGTTTGCCAGGGTCGTGTTCGGAGACTCGGGAGAGTGGCACGGAGAACGCGTGGCGACCTGGCGACCGGTCAGGCGGGCCGACAGCATCGTGCCCAGGGTGCTCGTGCAGTCGGGGGGCGAATGGTTCTGGCACACAGGCAGCGGGATTCTGGTCGCCTGGAAACCGGGCCAGACGGCCCGCATCGTCGGAAGGTCCGACACGATCGATTCGGTTTTTGTCCTGAAGGGAGTGCCCTACCTGTCGGATCGGACCAACGGACGTCTGTATCGGCTGACAGGAGACGGGGCCATGGAGCAGGTTCCCCTTGGGGGGGATGTCACTCCGAGCCTCACGGTGACGTGTGCCAAGCCCTTCGGTCCGGATGCGGAGCTGGTCGGCACCTATGCGCGCGGGTTGATGGTGTTTGACGGCCGCGGGCTCAGGCCGCTGGCGAGGGCGGGGCTTCTGGGAGGGAACCTGCGCATCAACGATGTTTGCGCGACCAACGGAGGATTTTTCGCCGCTGCGGTGGAGGGGCTCGGCATCGTGTTTTTTGATCGTTCGGGCAGGGTGGTGGAGGTGCTTGACCAGTCGGCCGACAGCCGCCTTTCGCACGTGCGCAAGCTCGTGCCGACGGCCGGGGGCGTGGTCTGGGGCCTGCTGTCGGAGGGGATCGTGCGCGTGGCCTTTCCGTCGCGCGTCTCCAATTTCGAGCCGCTGATCGGGACGGGGATCTCCACCGCCCATCCTTACCGGCTCGACGGCAGACTTTGGCTGCTGATCGACGGGCACATCGAACGCGGAGTCTACGACGCCTATGGTCGGCTCACGGGTTTCAAGACCGATTCGCCGCGCGGGCGATTTGCCTACACGCTGGCACTGATGGGCAACCATCTGGTGACGGGCACCGAACGCGGCGCCTATGAACTGAAGGGAGGGCGATGGATCCTTTTTGCTCCGGACAGCGTGAACCTGCGCGTCCTGACGCGGAATCCCGTCGGCGGGCGCTGGCTGTTTTCGGCCCAGGGAGAGGTTGGTTGGATCACCGAGGGCGCTGGAGGCCTGGTTGCAGTCGCCGATCATCGTGTGCCGGGGCTCGACAACGTCTATAACACCGCGCAGGCGCCCGACGGGACGATCTGGATGGAAATGGGCAATGCGAAACTGGGGCAGGTGCGGATCCTGCGCGGCTCGCCCCAGGTCTCCCTGTACGGTCCCTCGTCCGGTCTGCCCGGGGGCTGGGCGCAGGTGTTCGTGGTCGACGGCCATGTCCGCTTCAACGTCGCCGACCGCATCTACCGATTTGATGCCGATCGGTCCCGCTTTGTGGAGGATCCGGACTTCGCCCGGGAACACGGCGGCTTCGACGACATCGTGGGGCGTCCGGGGATCGACGGACTGGGGCGACTGTGGATCGCGGCGGACGGGGCCGTCCACATCCTGAACCGCACGGTGGGGGGCTGGCGCGATTCGGGCGAGCGGATGCCGGCGGGATTTCTCCCCTACTTTTTCACGTTCCAACCGGATGGCGTGGTCTGGATGCATGCCGATCACCGCCTTGCGCGCTACGATCCCCGCATGCCGGCCCCGGCCACCGTGCCCCTGCGCGCGTTGATCACCTCAGTGAACCTGCCCGGCAGTGGGCGCACGCTTCGCCTGGGTCCCTCGGGCCTTCCGGTGCTGGACTATTCGGACAATTCCCTGGTGGTCCGGTTTGTGGCGGTCGGCAGCTCGCCCGCGCCCGTCGGCTTCGAGGTCAGGCTCGCCGGAGGTGACCCGGGATGGATGGCTGAAGGGAGCTCGGGATCGGCGGTCTTCAATCACCTCAAGGAGGGCGCCTACGTCCTGCACGTCCGACCCCGCGCGGGCGGTATTGAAGGAGTGGAGACACGCCTTGCGATCGTGATCCGCCCGCCATGGTACCGGAGCGTCTACGCCTATGTCGTCTACGGACTTCTCGCGTTCGGGACGGTGGCCGGGGCGGCCTGGCTGGCTTCGTATTTGGCGCGCCGTGACAAGGAACGCCTGGGCCGACTGGTGGCCAAACGGACGGCGGAATTGGCGGACATGAACGAACGCCTGGCGGCACAGGTCGAGGAGGTGCGGCGGCTATCTCAGGCGATCGAGCAAAGCCCCGTGGGGGTGCTGCTGGCCGCGTCGGACGGTGTGATTGCGTATGCAAATCCCTGTTACCGAGCGATTCACGGGTATGGATCGGGTCGGCCGGTCGGCGAGGATCTCCGCGCCCTTCGCTGGGCGCGCCTGCCGGAGTCCCTGCGTGCGAGCGTCGAGGAGGCCCTGTCCAAAAACGAGTCGTGGCACGGGCACCTCGCTCAAACGCTTCCCGACGGCCGGAGCCTGCAACTGAGGACGACGATCTCCCCCATTCAGGGAGTCGACGGCACCAGGCACGGCCTGTTGCTGCTCGAAGAGGATATCAGCGAATGGATGAACGACCAGGAGCGGCGCCGTCGGCTCGAGGTCCAGTTGTTTCAGGCGCAGAAACTCGAAAGCCTGGGAACCCTCGCAGGAGGCATCGCGCACGATTTCAACAACATCCTCACCGGCATTCTTGGTTTCGCCGAACTCGCCTCGTATGCGCCCGGCACACCCCGGGAGTTGAAGGAGGCGCTCGGCCAGATCCGCGCCGGCGGGCTGAGGGCGAAGGATCTCGTTTCCCAGATACTCACCTTCTCCAGGAAATCCTTCGCCAAGCTCGAGCCCGTCGACCTCGGTGCGGTGGTCGGCGATGCCCTCAAGCTGGTGCGCGCCTCGACCCCCGCGACCGTCGAGATCAGTTCCAGCTTTTCGACGGGGCTCATCCTCGCCAACGCGACCCAGATCCACCAGGTCGTCGTGAACCTGACGACCAACGCCGTCCACGCGATCGGCGGCCGGCATGGCAGGATCGAAGTGTCGACGGAACGTGTCCTTGTGGACGAGGCCCTTGCCGCCGAGCTTCACGATCCGCCTCGAGGAAACTGCCTGCGTCTCAGGGTCGCGGATACCGGGCGTGGCATGGACGCCGACACCATGGCACGGATTTTCGATCCATTCTTCACGACGAAGCAACCGGGCGAGGGTACGGGGCTCGGTCTGGCCATCGTGCAGGGCATCGTCACCAGCCATGGAGGAGCCGTGGCGGTGCGCAGCGCAAAAGGGAAGGGAACGGAGTTCGATGTTTATTTCCCCGAATGCCAGGGGCCTGGGCCCGCCGTCGCCGAGATCGGAGTGGCGCCGAACGGCACCGGTCAGGACATCCTGGTTGTCGACGACGAGCCGAGCATCGGCACGATGGTCGCCATGCGGCTGGTGCAGATCAACTACCGGCCCACCGTCTTTCAGGACCCGGTTCTCGCCCTCGAGTCGTTCGGCGCCGAAGCCGGCAAATACCACGCGATGATCACGGACCTGACCATGGCACACATGAACGGCGTGGAACTTGTGACTGCGGTGCGCCGGGTCCGCCCCGCGCTGCCTGTGGTCGTGATGACCGGTTACGGGCCGGAATCGGCACAGGCGCGGCTCAAGAGCCTGCCGTTATGTGTGGTGCTGCAGAAGCCGTTCTCGGGCGATGACCTGGCGCGCGTGCTCGGACGCCTCCTGGCGGACGCTGGGAGCGAATCGGCGGCGAGGAAGGATTGAGCTGGGAAGGGCTTACTTCCGCTCGTAGCGCGCCTTGAAGAACTCAAGGGCCTCGTTGAGTTCGCGGAACATGGAGGTCGCCAAGGCGACGAGTTCGGGGTGCATGTCCTGGAGCTTGTCGGGGTGGCACCGGATGGCAGCGAAGCGGTAGGCTCGTTTTATCTCCTCAAAGGAGACGCGGCCCTGCAGCCCGAGAATCCGGCCAAAGTATTTCTCGTCGCGGGGCTCCTCTTTCAGCTTGGGAAGTGTGGGGTGCGAATCGCGACGGGAATGGGCGAGCAGCCGGCGCTCGTCCTCGATGCGTCGGCGGTCGTGGTCGAATTCGGCGGCGACGCGCCTGCGGTACTCTTCGAATTCCTGCCGGTCGGCCTGGAGCCTGCGTTCCTCCTCGGCGTGCCTGCGCTGCTCCTCGTCGAATCGTTTGCGGTCCGCTTCGGCCTTTTCGTTGGTGCTCTGCCAGCGCTCCTCCAACTCGGCCTTCTCGGCGTTGAGCCGGCGGGCGGTCTCCAAAAAGCGTTTCTGCTCTTCTGCGGCCTGGCGGCGGTCCTCCTGCGAGGCGGTGGCGGCAGCCTGGCGTGCGGCGGCCCAGTCCTCGCGCTCGCGCTGGAGGCGCCGTTCGGACTCGAGCACGCGGTGCCATTCGTCCTTGAGGCGCTGGCGCTCCTCTCCGAGGTCGGTCAGGGTCTTGCGGCGGAGCGTGTCGAAGGCGGCGACGTTGCGGGAGTGGCGCTTGTATTGGTCGGCGAGCCGCTTGCGCTCTTCGCCGAGCGCTTCGCGCGCCCGGGCGAGGTCGTCGCGCATGTGGGCGAGATCGGCCTCCAGGCGCGACCGATCCTGAAAGAAGGCCTCCTTGGCGAGCGAGAGCAGACGGCGTTCCTCGACGAGTTTCGTGCGGCTGTTGAGCAGCTCCAGGTTGATGCGGCGCCGGCGGTCCTCCAACTCGGCCCTGGCGGCCTCGTCCGCTTCGTTTGCTTCGCGCGAGCGGGCCCGGGGATCGGCGCCGCCGTTGATCGGGGCCTGCCGGGACCCGCCGCGCCGCGGACGCGGCTCCTCAGGAAGCAGGGGCACGGTCACTCCCTGGGCCGAAAGGCGACCTTCACAGAGAACCTGATACACGGTCATCACTCCGTCGAAATCGTCGTGGTTCCAGCACCAGTCCATCATGCACACCCTGCCGGCGTCGGTCGCCAAGCGCAGCTCGGCCGGGCTATAGGGGCCAAGCTCGCGATTGTTGTGTTGGACCTTGATTCTCATGCGCTCCCGTCGCGTCGACGCCCGGTCTATGTAGCCCATGGCTGGCGCTTTTCAATCTCGGAGAGGAGGAGATGACGGGCCGGATTGGGGTAAATCTACCCACGACCGGAACATTCTCCCTGTCGTCCTTGTAGAGTGAGTACGGTCTCCGGGCCGTCCCTTTCCGCGATGAATGCACTCCGAACAGCACAGTCTCCGCACGCAGGAGGGTATCCGTTTTGTTTGGACGGGGTTGGGTCAGAAGGATCCTTGGCCGGTCTGGATTTTTCTCGGGGAGAGCGTACGTTCGTGCGGGTGTGCGCGTGGTGCCGGAGGGCACAGGACAGCGAGGGCACCTGGGTTCAGTCTCCGAATCTCGAACGCCTGCTGTCGACCCGTAGGGTAAGTCACGGGATCTGTCCGCATTGCGCGGCGAGAATGATGGCCAGTTGAGCGGGCCCGGCCCCCCGCGGGTCAACCGTTCATTCCCGGCCAGGCGGTTACCGCGTTGAGCGCGGGGACGAGCGCCCTGCGAAGTTCGAGAAAATCGATCGGGCCTGCGCAGCGGTAAAGCACCTCTCCCTTGGGACCCACGACCAGCGTGTACGGAAGCGCTCCGTTCCATTCCGGATCGATCGCGTCCATGAGGGCATATTTGTCGTTCATGCCGAAAATGAGATTTCTCATCGAGGCGTGGTGTTTCTCCAGGAAGGGGAGCACCTTCGGGCGTTCGTCGGGAAATTGGGCGGCGACGGTAATCAACTCGAAATCGCGGTTGCGGAAACGCAGGTTGGTTTCGACGACCTCGTCGAATTCAGAGACGCAGGGGCCGCACCAGGTTGCCCACACATGGATCATGCGGACCTTGCCGGAGCCGACATTGGTACGGAGGGCTTTGAGCGTGTCGGCCGTTGCGGACCCGACCGACACCGGCTCGAGGGAGACCTTCTCCATCCAGCGCCGGGTATCGCCGGCCTTCTCTTTCCATTTGATCGAGCAACCGAATACCTTCGTGCGCGTCAGCCCGGGCTCGCGTCCGGCCAATAGCGCGTCGAGGGCGTCGCGGGTCGTGTGCTGGGTGACGAATGGTTTTCGCTCGGAATTGTCGATACGGCCCTCGTAGCGAAGCGTGCGCCCCTGATCGAAGATGAAGACGTGCGGGGTCGCGGCGGGGCCGAGTTTTTCCGAGAACGACTCGGTGGGACCGTCATCGACGTACGGGAAATTGAATGCGTGGTTGATCGCGCGCTCCTTCATGGCCACGAAGCTGTCGTCCAGATCGGTGAACCCCATCTCGTCGAGGCGGACGGAGGCCGCGTGGTTAGGATTCACCGCGAGAAAGGCCACGCCTCGGGGGCCGTAGTCGGCGACCAGCTGCTTGATCCGGGATTCGTAGGCCTGGGCGGTGGGGCAGTGGTTGCAGGTGAAGACAATGACGAGCAGCCTGGCTGCCTTGAAGTCGCCGGGGGTGTAGGTGTGGCCGTTGACGCCTGACAGTGAGAAGGCGGGCAGGGGCGAGCCGAGTGGGAGCGGAGCGTGGACGGCTGCTTGGAGCGAGACCGCCAGGAGCAAGGACACGAGGAAGCCGGACAGCGTCCGGACGCGGGCTGGGGTGGAGCGCATGACGTGCGCGAGCCTAGGCGCGAAGGAGGGGGGCCCGCAACCGCTTTTGACCGGGCGGGAGGGGTCTAGGATAGAATCCAATCGACGTGCCAGCTGACGATCTCTCCGGGGGCGAGGACCGACACCTGCTTCCAGGAATCGATCGCATCGGCCAGCGAGTCCGGAGCCCCGGTGGAGGGCTCCAGGGCGACGTGGTGGAAGCCGAGGAAGCCTCGGTTCAGCCAGAATCCCAACTGCGGTGCAAACACGGGATCCCAGCGCAGCTCCAGCCGTTCGCCTGTGCGTGCATTGGAGATCGCGGCCCAGCCTTCGTTGAGGGGTCCTGCGAAGGCCTTCACGCAGCCGCCCGGCATGCCCGGCGCTTCGAGCCGGTCCAGGCGCAGCCCAGGCAGGGGTTCGGGGTAGTCCCAGCGTTCGCCGTGCCGCATCGGGGCACCGACGCCGCCGTTGAGCCGAAGCGAGCGCACGGACGCCGGCAGTTCGATCCGGTCGTCGGGCTCGATGGTGAGCAGCGGATGCAGGCACCACAGATACGGTTCGGGCTCGGTGCTGAGGGAGGTGAGGGTGTACGCGAATCGAAAGACATTTTCCTCTGGAGCGGAGATCGCGCGACGGAACAGGAAGGGCGACGGGGAGGTGCCCAGCGTGGAGTCGAGCACGCCCGCGCGCAGCGCCGATGAGTCCAGTGACCAGCTGCGGTACCAGAGTTCGCCGTGGTCCGGTATGTCCCGCCCGCGCACCCGGCATGCCGCAACCGAGGGCAGGCACTCGTCGATGCCGGCCTGCGGGCTGTCTCCAAAAGAATCATACGGCTTGCTGGACCACAGCCAGCGCGGGCCTGGCCTGTGCCAGCACCACTCGCGGCCCGAGGCGAGGCGATGGATCCCGATGACCCGGCCGCCGAGCCCGGGCACCATCGCGAGTTCGGCGAAGCCCGTCTGGAGACGGGCGACGGCGTATCCTTGTTTTGATGACTGAATCACGTGCGACATGGCGGTTGGGCTTTGATTATACGCGAAATCATGCAGAAAAGTGCATTGTCGCATCAATTTTCAAAATCGATTGTCGGTCACCTCGCTTGTGATCGCGATGACTGCCTCGGCAGCAGACAGGCTTATGGGATGGATTCGACGGACGAGCCACGAATGTGATAAAACGGAAAGGAAGGGCGGGGCCGGGCGGCGTTGGCGCGAAACAAATGGATATTACAAGTCGCCAATGCAAAGCAATTAACAGGAAACAACGTCTGATTTGGTGTCTGGGCGCGAGCCTGGTATCCGTAGGGGTGTGACAGTCATCTCATGCCTCCGGTTGGAATTGCACGGTGCCGGCCCCGGGGCAGGGGAGGGGCGGGGGCTGCGATGAAAATTGCATAGAATTGCATTGACGAGTGTATGAAAAGAACCGAGAAGATGCGAATTCGCCCCGTTGGTGTTTCCAAAACTCCTCCCCCTGGTTCGGTTTCCCCGACGCGGTTTCTAACCCAAACTACATTCATGAGAACTGCCCCCTCGATCAGGTACACCGGTCTCCGACGTTTCTTTGCGATCGGCTCGGCCGTGTTCACCTCGGCGCTGCTCACCCAGCAGGCGCTTCAAGCAGCGGACGACACGACGAAGACGTCGTCGTCCGACGACCAAGCCATTGAACTCTCCCCCTTCACGGTGTCGACGTCGAAGGACAGCGGTTATCGCGCTACAAACTCCATCTCCGGCTCGCGTCTAGACACCCCGATCGCCGACATCCCCATGCCGATCGAAGTGGTGACGCGCCAGTTCATCGACGACACTGGCGCCACTGACCTTCGCAGCACGCTGGCCTACAGCGCCGGCATCCTGCTTCAGACTCAGAACGACCTCGGCAATACCGGATCAAACGCCTACCAGGGCCCCGGCGGCGTGAATAACGCCCAGGGCCTCACCGCCAACCAGAACGACGTCCAGTTCAAGATCCGCGGCTTCGTCACCAACAACACGCTGCGCGACGGCTTCATCCGCCAGAACTCGACGGATGCGGTGAACATCGAACGCGTCGAAGTGGTGCGCGGCCCCGCGGCCCTTCTCTACGGAACGGGCAACTTCGGTGGCGTCGTCAATTATCTCGTCAAGCAGCCCCAGGACAAGGCCTCCCAGGCCTGGGATGTGACGATCGGCTCCTTCGGCCTGAAGCGCACGACGCTCGACAGCACCGGTGCGATCTCGTCGTCCGCCCATCTCGACTACCGTTTTGACGCAGCGCTCCAGACGACGCGCGACTTCACACAGTACTATAAAGAGAACCACTTCTTCCTCGCCCCGCAGCTCCAGTGGAAGCCGACCAAGACGACGGTGGTCACGCTCGATACCGAATACGGACGCCAATACCAGCACGGTCTCGGTTTCATGCGCGTGCGTTCGGTCGCGGGCGTCGGCATCAACAACGACCAGAACGAGCACGGCGGTTTCTACACGCCCCCCGGCGCGAATCCCCGCCTGTTCCGCCTCTCGGGTCCGGATACCTTCCTGAACCAGCAGTCCGATAACATCGAATTCAAGGTCACGCAGGAGCTGTTCAAGGGCGCCAACCTGTTCGTGGGTTACAATGATTCCAAGTACGACACGCAGGGCCGCGACGTGCAGGGCGGTCTCACGACCGGCGTGGGCCCCGTCTCGCTGCGCCAGACGATCAATCTGTTCCCTCTAAGCCCGACCGCCGGCGACAATAGTCTTAACATCCAGGACGGTCTCATCCCCGGCGTCATCAACCAGTACTTCTGGACGATGTCCAACCAGGACAGCCACCGCCAGCAGTTCCGCGCGGAGATCAACTACAACTTCTCCCTGTTCAAGGACCACAAGTGGCTCCGTTGGGACAGCGGCTTCCTCGCCGGCGTCTCTGTCTTGAAGAACACCCTCGGTACGACCTCCTGGGGCACGATTCCGACCGCGTTCAATTACAAGTCTCCGAACGATCTCAACCCGATCGTCTTTGGCACGCAGGGTGACGGTTCGGCCGACCAGCCGATGTACATGAACAACCAGGGCGAGACGATCAACCGCGACCGTGGGCGGTACCTGTCCTATCAGGGCAAGTTCCTCGACGGCCGTGTGATCATCCTGACCGGCGTTCGCAACGACGCCAACAGCGCGTCCAACTGGAACAACGCCTACAGTGGCCCGGGGGCCGCAGGCGCCTACTCCGCCAACAGCGCCGACACGCAGCGCAAGAACACCTACCAGCTCGGCGTCAGCCTGAAGCTGACGAACTGGCTGTCCGTGTACGCGCTCACCTCCGAAGGTCTGCAGCCCAACTTCTCCGGTCAGGTTCAGCCCGACAACGGCGCCCCCGCCGGAGCGAGTCTGGCCCGCAGCCGCGAGGCTGGTCTGAAGTTCGACCTGCTCAACGGTCGCATCTCCGGCACGATCAGCGCCTACAAGATCCAGCGCACCGGCTGGGTCGGCGCTCCGTGGTACTCGCCCGCGACGCTCGGAGCCCCGCGCTTCAATCCGAACAAGGACATCGTGTATAACGTGTCCAACTTCACGCCCACCTCCGCCCCCGGCGGCAGCAACGGCGGCATAAGTGCGGGCGCCGCGACGGCGCTGCTC
>JAJXVO010000243.1 GCA_021782105.1 bacterium | reverse complement strand
TTGTGGCCCGCCACCTGGGCGAGCATCAGAGGAGGTACGGCCGAGTCAGGGGTCTGGAGCCCAAGCCGATGATGCCGGTGACCGACTGGGAGCACCTGACCACGATGCGGACCTGCCGATCAATGCCGATTGTCTGAACGAACGGGATAGGTCGCCAATCAGAGCGGATGCAGGGCGGTCCGCCCCGAGTCCTATGCGGGGACAGGAATCGCGGCCGGGGAGGAACCGCTGGTTTAGAGAGAAATGCTGAAAATCACCCGCACTGTCCGCGGTCCCATTGAAATCCGCCTGTCCCTTATGAATCGTGAATGGGCGGTGGCTTTCCTCCTCCGAAAATCCGCCTGTCCCTTGGGCGAGGGGGACGACCCGGGGATTGGCGGGGTGCAAGCCGTTCAACCGTGGGGCCGGGGTGTTGGTACAACGCCTGCAGCGTTTTTAAGATCCCGATCCAGCGCGGCTCCATCAAAAGGAACCACGATGACTTTGCTTCCATGGGGCCCGTTGCCAACATCCTGCGCCTTGGGGACGTCGATGACCGCAAACGTGAAGTACGCAACGTGACCGTTTTCCAAATACACGTTCGGCCGCTCGATCTTGTACCAATGGTTCACGGTGCCGTCCATATAGCGCAGAAAATCTGCGGTTGGATCATAGGCTAAGCCCCGGTTAGTCCAGCCGGTGATGCCGTCGGCCGAGGTCAGGAGGTACGCCTTGCGCTCGCTCCAGCAGTTCACCGTGACGTGATAAAGTCCGCCGCTGTACCAAATGACCGGGTCCTCAAGATTGCGCCTCGGAAGTCCGGCGACCCCCGCATAGATGCTCGGACCCTGCGGGTGATAGGGGCCGAGAATGCCCGCAGCGCTGATCATGATCACACCCGACCGTCCAATCATCTCAAAGCGTCCATCGGGTCGCACGATGATCATCTCGTTCGAGGCGCGCCAATGAGGCTGTCCCGCCACGGTGATGGAGCCCAGTTGCTTCCACGGGCCGTCCACCGAGTTGGAAACAAACACGTCGCCAGGCCGGGTTTCGCTCACGACGACAGCATAGCGTCCGTCGGGTAGGACTAGGGCAGTCACATTGTGTCCTTTGCCGCCCTCATTATCAGGCCAGCAAAGTCCCTGGTCGACGTAGGGGCCGGTGGGGTCGTTGCTGACGGCCTCCACGGCGCAGGAACTTCCCCAGCCGTCGTGGCCCTTGGCCTGGTCCCAGCGACTGGCAAACATCCGATAGCGACCGTCTGGGCCCTTGATGATTTTGCCATCCCAATAATACCAGTGTTTCAGGGTCGGGTCTTCCAGGCCGTTGAGAGGATCTCGAGGTAAAACGCCGGGAGAGCCCCACGCGTCCTTGGTCAAGTGCCCATGGATCGGCATCGGCAGAAAATAATCGATCATGGGCTTGGCACTGGCAGTGGCCGAGGCAGCGAGGAGCGCGAACAGGGTCGTGGCAAAAGCTTGGTATTGCATGGCGGTGATGGGATCTGACGCCCGGTGCCAAGGACTGGACCGGGAGGCATCGCTGTCAAATGTCCGTTTCCGACGCGGTGAGTTGTTTATTGGATACCCCGCACCGAGTTGGTGGAGGGGGCGAAGCGTCTCTCCGCGCCAGGCAGCGAGCGAGCGCCCCTCCCGGCAAACGTTAGGCCCATTCTCTCCGGCTGGCCGTGGGCCTAAAGGTGGATGATGCCGCGCTGGATCGCCGCAGTGACGGCCTCGGTGCGGTCCGCGACGTGCAGCTTGCCGAGGATGTTTTTGAGATGGTCTTTCACCGTGTGCTCGGAAATGCCCAAGGAGTCGGCGATTTCCTTGTTTGCCTTTCCGGTCGCGAGTTCGCGGAGGACCTGCTCCTCGCGGGGTGTGAGCTCCTCGAAGGTGTTGCGCATGGCCAGGCGTGAGGCCACGTCGCGGGGGATCCAGCGCGCGCCGGCCGCGACGGCGCGGATGGCGGGGATGAGTCCCTCCGCGGTGGAGCTCTTCAGGACGTAACCCTGCGCCCCGGCATTGAGGGCGCGATGGATGTCCTCGTCACCGTTGAAGGCGGTCAGGACCAGGATGCGGGCGGCGCCCGATTGTTTTCGGATGAGTTCGATGGCCTCGTTGCCGCTCTTCACGGGCATGCGAAGGTCGAGCAGGGCGAGGTCGGGCTTGGTCTTTTCAAAGAGGTCTACAGCCTGGGCCCCATCGGCCGCCTGGGCGACGACCTCCATGTCGGGCTCCGAGTCGATCATGGCGACCAGGCCACTGCGGACGATGAAGTGATCGTCTGCGATCAGGATACGGATGGGATTTTCTTTTTTCACGAGAGGAATCAGATCTCCACGCCTTCGTCAGTCACCGTGGCCGGAGCGTGGCTGGGAGGCTCCAGGGGAATCTCAACCAAGACGACCGTGCCGTGCCCCGGGGCGCTGTCGACTGACACGCGGCCTGCGAGGCGTTTTGCGCGTTCGGACATGCCGAGCAGGCCGAAATGGTTGTCGCCGGGAGTGGGCACACGGACGGGCACAAAGCCGGTACCGTTATCCTGGATACGCAGGCCCAGGGCGTTTGCACCGAACTCCAGTGCGATGTCGACGCGGGTCGCATTGGCGTGCTTGACGATGTTGGTGATGGCCTCCTGCGCGATGCGCAGCGCGTTTTCCTCCACGATCTCGGGGAGATCCTTGTTTTCGCCCTTAGTCTCCATGGTCAGCGACGTGTGGGTGCCCGCGAACATCTGTTCGGCGCTGCGGCGCAGCGCGCTGGCGAGATCGAACTGCTCGAGCTCGCGGGAGCGGAGATCCCAGATGGAGCGGCGCAACTCGACCTGGCTCTGATGCATCCAATTGCGGGCGAGATCGAGGTGGCGGCTTGAGTCGGCGGGGCTGCGCTGGAAGAGCTTGGCGGCGGTATTGAGCTGAAGCGAAATGCCCGTGAGGGTCTGCTCAAGCGAATCGTGGAGATCGCGCGCCAAACGCGTGCGTTCGGCGAGGACGGCCTTGAATTGCAGCTCCGCCGATTTCCTCGCGGTCATCTCCACCTTGAGCTGGGCGGTGCGCTCCTTGACCTTCTGCTCAAGGGTGTCGTGGGCCTCCTGAAGGGCCTGCTGGGCCTTCTCTCGCTCGCGTATCAGGAAACTGAGCGCCGCATTCTTCTTGGACACGGTGAGCGACCAGGCGAGCACGGCGGCCAGGGCGGCGCAGGCGATGCCCAGGCCGATCAGAAGACGACGGGGAGTCAGCCAGCTTGGGCGCGCGAGCACGCGCAGATCCGAAGGGGCGGGCAGCAGCAGCCGGACCGACCGGAGTTTCCCGTCCGCGCCGATATCGGAGAGGCACACGCCGCTCGCCCTGATCACGCTCCCGACAGGGATGGCCCTGAGGGTGGAGTTCTCGCGGGGACCCTCATACTCGATTGTGAAGCTCAGGCCCTCGCCCTGGATCACCCACGAGGAGCGAATGCCCGCATAGGCGCCCACCTCCCGGACGAACGGACGTGTTGCCCGGTCCACGATTTTTCCGCGCAGCGTGACGAGGTCGGCGTGGTGGAGGCTGTTGAGCACCTCCTCCGTGGTGACGTCCTTGGGGATGACGGCCTGAGGGGGGCGTCCGGATTTCACGAACACGGCATCGCTGAGCACCGGCAGGTAACCCTCGAATTCGAGGAAGCCGACCGCGTCGACGCTGTCCCCGGGCGAGACTTTCGTGAGCTGGGTGGTGCGGATGCGCAGGCCGCCGGTGTCGTCGTGCAGATAGAGGTCCTCGCCGAGGTGCTGCAGGGTGACTGTGCCCGTGACGTGGATACGTTTGCCCGGGCTGCTGTCGCGCCGGTACTGGGCGACGTTGTTGAGGGGGATTGGGGGGAGGGAGAAAGGGTTGACCGATTCGGTCTGCTCGACGACGAAGTCGGCGGGGGTGGGGGCGTAGACGCCGACGGAGGTGAGGTGGCGCAGGGCCGCGTTGTAGTGGGTGGCTGCGGTGCCCCGCACCCGGACGCGGGCGCCGACGAGGGTCTGAATATTCCGGATAGGAGGGATTCGGGCGTAGGCCTGGAGGCGGTAGCCTCCGACGGCGAGGTCGAGCAAGAGGCGGGGTGTCTCGATCCGGGCGCTCCGGACGACGCCGGTGACTTCGATGCGCTGTCCGTCCTCGATTCCTGCTTCGAGATCCTCGATGGGGACGATCCTGGCCTTGGGAAGAGGGGCCTTCCCGAGAATTATCCAGGTGGGCGCGGTGACTATGGGGGCGAAGGCCCCGGGCGCGCTGACACCGTCGATCTCGACCAAGTCGCCGGGCATGGGGTGGGGGGATTTGAAGTTCTCGACGAAGACACCTCCCGTGGCGTCCTGAACGAAGAACTGGCCGTTCCAATCGGATTCTGCGGCGGTGACCACCCCCGTGATCCGGACGGGGAGCCGTTGGCCTGCAAATTGGGCCGGCAGGGAGAGGATCTGGGCGGCGGTGGCCAGCGGTGCGGCGGGTTGCTCGGCGGCGGGGATTGCGAGGCAGGCCCCCAGCATGAGCAGGACAGCCAATGCGCAGCGCGCGATGAACCGGGCGGGATGCAAGACGGGGTGGGGGGGGTTAGCCAGGGCCTCCGCCCGGGCGATGGAGTGCGATGCTACGGCACACGCAGGCCATTCCAAGCCTTCTCAACTCCCCCGAAAGAGGGATGTTGGCGCCGCAGGCTTCCGATAATCTGCGTGCCTTGTCGCGCGGACGGGCACCCCTCCTTCAGGCCCGCTCCGCAAGTTATGGCTCCCCACCCAGGGGGGCGTTGTTCCAACTCCAAGCAACCCTGCAAACTCCAGAACCTGTCTATGCACTCCAGACTCAGGCACCTGATGCTGTGCGTCTCAGCCCTCGCCGGACTGGCGAGCGCTCCGCGCATCCTCGCACAAGCCGTTTCCACCGACTCCAACAAAAAACCGGCCGACGCCGACGAGACGATTGAGTTGTCGCCGTTCACGGTCAGTACGTCCAAGGATAAAGGATACCGCGCCACCAACTCGATCTCCGGCACCCGGCTCAACTCCGCAATCAAGGACCTGCCGATGCCGATCGAGGTCATCACGAGCGATTTCATCCGCGACACCGGCGCGAACGATCTGCGGGAGAGTCTGCGCTACAGCTCGGGCATCCTGCTCCAGACCCAGAACGATTACGGCGCCCCGGCCGGAAGCTTCTCGTCGAGCCCAGGAAAGGTAAACAACCCCGAGGGTCTCACCGCCAGCCCGGATGAGACGCATATGAAGATCCGCGGCTTTGAATCCGAGTCGGTCCTGCGGGACGGATTCCGCCGCCAGAATTCCACCGACTCGGTCAACATCGACCGCATCGAGATCGCCCGCGGGCCGTCCTCGCTGCTTTACGGCGTGGGCAACTTCGGCGGTGTCGTCAACTACCTCGTCAAGATGCCCGACGCGAAAAACCCCGGCACCTCCATCTCGGCGGTATACGGCAGCGAAAACTTCCTTCGCGGCACCCTGGATACCACGGGCGCAGTCACGAAGTCGGGCAACGTCGCCTACCGCCTGACCGCCGCCCTTCAGAGCACCGACTCGTACACCGACTTCAACACCGAGAAGCATTTCTTTATCTCGCCCGTCATAACGTGGCGTCCCTTCAAGAGCACCGAGGTGCTCCTCGATGTGGAATATGGCAAGCAGCGCCAGAATGGCATCAGCTGGCAGGATCTGCGTGCGGCCGTGTCGAGCTACGTCAACGACAGCGCCGGCTACAACGGCAACTTCATGTCCATCCCGGGCAAGGATCCCCGCACCTTCCGCTGGAGCGGCCCGGACACCTACCGCGACAGCACCTCGAGCAACGTCGAGTTCAAGGTCACCCAGAACTTCGGCGAGAAC
>JAJXVO010000242.1 GCA_021782105.1 bacterium | reverse complement strand
CGAGGCGAGGGGGCTCCAGTCCCGGAATCCGCCCCCGGGCGTGACGGCGGGCGTCGTCACCGGCACGCCCTGCAGCACCTCGGTGGCGTGCACGCCCGTGCAGAGGCCGCTCGAGGCGAGGGAGAGGGCGGGGCACTCGACGGGCTTGGAACGGAGATTGGCGACCACCAGCGCGGCGTCGCCGTCGATCTCGCGGAATTCGGCGTAGACACCGGGGGCGCCGCCAGACAGCGGGAGCGGGCGGCCGCGCCGCAGGGCCGGCGAAGACGCATTCATGCGGATGAGGCGCTTGTAGAGCGAGAGGAGCGACGACGGGCTGGATTCCTCGCGGGCGACGTTGACGCGGGTCGCGTCGGAATTCACCGGGTGCCAGGGCTTGACGCCGGGGGCGGTGAATCCGGCGTTGGGCGCGGCCGAGGTCCACTGCATGGGCGTGCGCAGGTCGGGGTCTGGCTTGGCACCCTGCATGCCGATCTCTTCGCCGTAGTAGACGAAGGGGACGCCGGGGAGGGAAAACTCCAGTTCGGCCGCGAGCCGGGCCTTGGCCCGGTCGCCTCCGAGCTGCGTGAGGGTCCGCTCCTGGTCGTGGTTGGCGAGGAAGATGCTCCAGCGGGCGGAGTCGTGGTCGAGACGGCGGACTTTGGAGAGGGCTGAGGCGAGGACCTTGGGGTCGCCGTCCTTGACGGCCTGGATCGTCGCGTGCGCGAGGTCGAACTCGAACAGGCTGTCGCAGGCCCCGGCGTTCTGGTACGAGGCGATGGTCGGGGAGTCGGCGTAGCATTCGCCGACCACGAAGGAGCCGGGTTTGATCCGGTGACAGTAGTCGGTGAAGGCGCGGAGCCAGGCCCGCGTTTCAGGGGTATCCTGAAGCTGGTTACCGTCCTCGTAGAAATAGCGCACGGCGTCCAGCCTCAGGCCGTCCACGCCGATGTCGTCCAGCCAGAAGCGCGCGGCGCGCCGGTGGTGCTCGGTGACGGCGGGGTCGCGAAAATTCCAATCGGGCATTTCGGCGGTGAAGACGCCGTAGTAGAACGAGCCGCCTGCCGGGTGCCAGACGGTCTGCCCCCAGGGGCCGGCGGCCTGTTCGGGGGCCCTGGCGAAGCGGAACATGGCGCGTGCGGGCGAGGAGGGGTCGGCCACGGCCTGCTTGAAGAGCGGGTGCTGGGAGGAGGCGTGGTTGAGCACGAAGTCGACGATCACGCGGATGCCTCGGCGGTGGGCCTCGGCGACGAGGCGCTTCATTAGCGGGATGTCACCATAATCCGGATTAACGGCGCGGTAATCGGTGACGTCGTAGCCGTGGTAGCTGGGGGACGGTTGGACGGGCATCAGCCACAGCGCGGTGACGCCGAGGGATTTTCCGGAGGAGGGATTGCCGTCGTTGAGGTAGTCGAGGTGGTCGATGAGACCCTGGAGGTCGCCCTTTCCGTCGCGGGCCAGGGGGCCGTGGGAGGCGTCGGCGAACGAGCGCACGAAGATTTCATAGAAGGTCGCATGCTTCCACCAGTGTGGACGAAGAGTGTCCGGGTTGGGTGCAGCCTTGCACGAGGCCAGGATGAGTGCGGCGGCTGCGATGAGCCCCAGCGTGTGGGAGGCGAACCGCGTGGTGGGCGACCCTGAGTGGGAGGGGTAAAGGGATGCCATGATAGCTGAGGAATGAGGGCGATGAAGGCCGGGGTCAAAAGGGTGGCGGAGTGAAATACATAGGCTGCAAGGAGAATTCCTGGAGAAGGGGGTTGGAGGGCTGGTGAAGCGGCGAGGTGAATCGTGCCGCGATCCAAGTTTCGTCCAACCCATCTCGGATTTCTTTGCGCCTTGCTGGTGGCGGGGGGGGCTGAGGGTGCTGAATGTGACTGCCAGCGCGGGGTGCGTCTGCATCCCGCATGTTATCCCCTCTCCCAACTACGAACGACGGCTCGGCGGGCTGCCACAACCAGCCCGCAGGGTTCCAAGTCCCAATGTGCAAGTGAAACGCCAACCCAATATGCATACCGAAAGTCCCCACCGCCAGACGAGCCTGAGATGGCTCCGGCCCATGGCCATAAGTCTGGTTGCGCTGGCTGCAAGCCAGCTGAGCTTCGCGCAAACAACCCCCGCGGATGACTCCGCTAACGCCAAGGCGGATGCCTCGGCTCCGATCAAGAAGACCAAGGCGTCGGCGAAATCCGACAATTCCGAGAACCCCGACGGCACGGTCGTTCTGGACACCTACCGGGTGACCGGCGGCTTTGCCGGCAGCCTCGCGGCCGCGGCAGAGACCAAGCAGCAGATCCAGACCATCACCGAGGTCATCGCGGCCGAAGACATCGGCAAGCTGCCCGACATCAGCATCGCTGATTCGCTGACCCGGTTGACCGGCATCACGACGCAGCGCACGAACGGTCGCAGCCAGCAGATTGACATCCGCGGCCTCGGCCCCGATTTCAGCACTGCCACGCTCAACGGCCTGCAACAGGTGACTACCAACGACAACCGCGGCGTGGAGTTCGACCAGTATCCGGCCGAACTGCTCTCCGGTGTGATCGTCTACAAGACCGCCTCCGCCGACATCATCGGCCAGGGACTGGCGGGCACCGTCGACCTTCAGACGGTCAAGCCTCTCGCGGTGGGCCAGCGCAAGGTATCCGTCGGCGCCTACTATGATTGGACGCAACTTCCGCGGCTCACGCCGGGCCTGAAGAAGGACGGCGAGCACTACCACGCCTCATACATCGACCAGTTCGACAACGGCAAGATAGGCATCTCGCTGGGTTTCGCGCACACGAGCACGCCGTATGAGGGTGAGCAGTTCCAAGCCTGGGGATATCCCACGGATTCCTCCGGCAACTACGTTTTGGGCGGCACGAAGTCGTACGTGCGCACCAGCGTCCTCGATCGCAACGCCTTCATGGGGACCCTCGAGTTCAAGCCGAACGAGAACATCCACAGCACCGTCGATTTCTACCATACCAACTTCAAGGAGAACCAGCTGCTTCGCGGCATGGAGATCCCGCTCGCGGTCTGGAGCTCGGCCCAGCTGCAACCGGGCTACACGGTCACCAACGGCCTGGTCACCCAGGCGACGCTTACGAACGTCATGCCGGTCAACCGCAACGACACCTTCGTGCGCACCGACAACCTGTCCTCGCTCGACTGGAACCTCCAGCTCGCGCAGACCTCGGCCTGGCCGGTCAATTTTGATGCCGGCTATTCGCGGGTCACCCGCAACGACGAGAATCTTGAGACCTACTCGGGCCTGAGCTGGCGCCAGACTCCGTTTGCCGGCACGGACACCGTCTCCCTGACTGAGACTCCCGGCTCGATTCCCCACATCACAACGAACGTCGATTACACGAACACGAGCCTGTTCAAGATCACCGACCCGCAGGGCTGGGGCCCGAGCTATGTTCCCGGTGGCGGCATGGTCGGCTACTTGAAGTATTTCCAATCCAAGGACGAGCTCGGCCAGTTCAAGCTGTCGACGAAGCACACCCTCGGCTTGAACGTCTTCAAGGACGTCGAGCTGGGCCTGAGCTACACCGACCGCTACAAGCGCGCGGGCCAGGATCCGACGGGCTACCTGTATCCGGCCAGCGGCCAGTCCACGGCCGCCCTGCCCCCGATCATCGGTACGACAGATCTGAGCTTCCTCGGCATCAAGGGCATCTATGCCTATGATCCGAATGCCGCCTACAACAACGGCGTGTACGGTTTCTACCCGAACACCAACCTCGGAAGCTTCGTCGGCGACAACTTCAAGATCTGGGAGAAGATTTCAACCTTCTTCACCCAGGTTGGCCTGAAGGGGCACATTGGCTCGCTGCCATTCACGGGCAACGTCGGATTCCAGGTGAACTACACCGACCAGTCTTCCGCGGGTCTTTCCGCACTCAGCGGCACCTCCACGGCGGTCGCGGTCTCGGGCGGCGCGAAGTACACGAACTTCGATCCCAGCTTGAATCTGGTGTTCAAGCCGACCGAGCGGACCTTCGTCCGTTTCAGCCTCGCCCGCCAGGAAGCCCGTCCCCGCATGTACGACATGCGCGCCTCGCGCAACTACAGCTACGATCCGACGCTGGCCACCTCCAGTGATCTCAGCCACAGCCCCTGGGGCGGCGGCGCTGGCAATCCCGCGATCCGGCCCTGGCTGTCCGACTCCATCGACCTCTCGCTCGAACACTACTTCAAGGACAACATGGGTTACGTTTCGCTGGCCGCGTTCGACAAGAACCTGCTGACCTATATCTACAATCAGAACACGCTGAGCAACTTCAACGGCTACCCGACGGGCGGCGGGCCGACCCCGCTGCTCAACGAGGGCATCACCTCCTCTCCGGTCAACGGCTCGGGCGGCAATGTCCGCGGTCTCGAACTCACGATCTCGCTGCCCAGCGAGCTGCTCACGGGTGGAGCGATTCACGGATTCGGCGTCGTCCTCGGCGGTGCCTACACCGACAGCACGATCCAGCCCTGGGGGCCGGGCAACGGCACGGCTCCGATCGCCGGACTGTCCCGCCAGGTGGGCAACGTGACGTTCTACTACGAGCACAGCGGCTTCTCGTTCCGCATCAGCGAGCGTTATCGTTCCTCGGCGCGTGAATACATTACGACCTTCGGACCTCCGAATCCATCGGGTGACGCCACACCTGGTGGCGGCTTCTCGCTCGCCCAGCCGGAGAAGGTGGTCGACGCCCAGGTCAGCTACACGTTCCACAACGGGGCGCTGAAGGGGCTCGGCCTCTTCATCCAGGGCTACAACCTGAACAACGAACCGCTCGTGACCTTCCAAAACGGCGATCCGCGTCAGGTCATGAACTATCAGAAATACGGCGCCTCCTACTCGGCCGGATTCTCCTACCAGTTCTGACCCATCTTAGGGGGCCGGATGCAAGGGGCATCCGGCCAAAAGGACGCGGCCGCCGACGGTTCCCGGCGGCCGCGTCAGGGTGGTGCAACTGCCCGCCCGTTCCAATGTTCGCACGTGATGTCACAGAAGTTTGCCCAACTCTTGCGCCGCTTGGTCTGCGCGTTCGTCCCGTTCGCGGTGTACCCCTGCGTGGTGCAGGCCACCACGCTGCGGGAGATCGGCGCGGTGGCCAAGGCGGAGCGCACGCCCTCGGGGTTGGAGCTTACCTGTGCCGACGGATCGCACGCATGGATCAGCGTGCTGGCTCCGGACCTGGTCCGGGTGCGCGCGGTCTTTGCAGGGCAATCCGGGCAGCCTGACGCCTCGTGGGCAATCGCCCGGGATCGCTGGCCCGCCTGTCCGTGGACCCTGGCTGAAACAGCAGACTCGTTTCGCCTGACGACGTCGGCAGTCGAGGTGGTCATCCACCGGAAACCTTTTCTGATCGAATTTCGCGATGCCGCGACCCACGCGGTCATCAACGCCGACGAGCGTCCCATGGCTCGCGACGCCGCCACTGGCGAAGTGGCTGTCTACAAGAGCCTCGGGCTCGACGAGCATTTTTATGGCCTCGGGGAAAAGGCGGCCCGGCTCGATCGTCGGCGCGGCGCCTTCACCCTGTGGAATTCCGACACCCCCGGTTATTCGGAGGGCACGGATCCGCTCTACCAGAGCATCCCCTTTTACATCGGCTGGGAGCGAGGGCGGGCCTACGGCCTGTTCTACGACAACCCCTGTCGCAGCGCCTTCGACTTCGGGCACACCGGCCAGGAGTACGCCGGATACACGGCCTCGGGTGGCGACATCAACTACTACTTTTTCTCGGGTCCCTCGATGAAGGGGATCCTGGGCCGCTACGCGGACCTCACCGGACACATGCCTCTGCCCCCGCTGTGGGCGCTGGGCAACCAGCAGAGCCGCTACAGCTATTATCCGGACACCATGGTCGAGCAGATCGCCCGGACGTACCGGAGATC
>JAJXVO010000241.1 GCA_021782105.1 bacterium | reverse complement strand
GGGCACGGGCACCAGCAGTCCGTCGACGCGGTAGCGGATGCAAAGCTGGTTTTCCTGGGGCTCGAAATGGATGTCGGTCGCGTGGTCCGCGATCGCCTGGGAGATAACGTCGCTGACGAAGCGCACGACCGCGGCGTCCTCATCGACGATCTCCTCCTCCTGGGGAAGCGCATCGGGTGTGATGTAGCCCTCGTCGCTGTCCTCGAGCGAGCCCGAGCCCACGCCAAAGGTGTCGACGATCATCTGGTGCACGCGCTCCGGCACGGCGAGATGCCAGATCTGGCGGCGCGGCGTGAAGGTGCGCACCCAGTCGATGACGGCGTCGTCGGGCGGCCAGGAGGTGGCGAGGTGGAAGGGGGAGAGCCTGTCCTCCGGGGGGGCCTCGTCCCCGGTCCCGGCGATGTCGGGCGCCGCGACCTTGATCGGGATGATCTGGTAATCGTGCGCGAGGCGGGCGGGCAGAAGCCCGCGCGTGACGGGGTCGGTCTCGAGGTTGGTGGCGACGTCGAGGCCCGCGGATTCGGCGACCAGCGCGAGCGCCTGGGCGTCGGGGATCGAAAGGGCCTTGGCCACCGCGGCGATGCGCTGTCCTCGCGGGGCCTCGAGCACGGCCTGCTGCTGTTCAGCCGACAAATTCAATCCATTGGATGAGTCCCCGATATTGATTAACGTGCGTGATGTCATGTCGCCGGTTGAAGGACAGGGCACTAATGTTAATGCAAAAAAGGCAGGTGGAATTTTGGCTTAGCCTTCGGCTGTTCCTTCTGGTCGGGATGCAGTGTCAGCTGCAGATCTTTGTTGATCGAAAGCTTTTTCATTTGATTCATCGCATCACGGTTGTCGCTCGCAGTGTTTGTGAGGATTGTCGGCCGGATGAAGAATATAAGGTCGGTGCGAGCCTTGTATTTCGTACGAGTGCCAAGAAGATCTCCGATAAAGGGAATCGGTCCCAACCGGTTTGTTCCCTTCTTGTATTCCGTTTTCTGAAGACCGCCGAGCACTGCGATTTGCCCGCTTTTCACCGTTATAAAGGAGTTGGTGGAACGCGTTTCGATATCGGGCTGGGAGTTGCCGTCGATCGTCACATCGGTCAGCGGATCGCTCACGTCCAGCTTGATGTCCATTTGCACTGAGCCGTCGTCGCCGATCAGGGGGGTGACATCCAAGGTAATACCGATGTCCTTGTACGAAATATTCGAAAGATAGCCCGTGCCGACCGTGCCGGTGGTACCTGTGGCGCCGATGGCCGTGTTCTGATAGCTGCTGATAACCGGACGCTGTTCGACGACCTTGATCTCAGCCTTTTTGTTGTGAGTCGTGACGATGGTCGGAGCGGAAAGGATATTGGCGGCCGAAAAACGCGGTGTGGTGGAAATGCCTAGTATGCCACTCAGTGTGTAACCTCCCGCCGTTCGATTGATGCCGGCGTAGGTGCCGGAAGAATAGGTCGGATTGCCGTTAGTATCCACTCCTTTGCTAAGGCCGCCCACGGATAGACCGGCGGTACTTCCAGTGAAGCCGACCAATCTGTCTGAATCGACGACAAGCCCGAGCGCATCAATACCGGTCTGATTGTTGTCGGACAACTTCACTTCCGCGATCACTACTTCGATCCGTACTTGTGGGAGGATTACGTCGACCTTGTTGACCAGATTTTTGACTAGTCGGATGTCGTCCTGGGTGCCGTTGACCACGACCGAATTGGTGCGATCATCCGCGATGACCGTGACAATTGAGCTGAACGAACTCGAGGATGTTGCTGAATGCGGAGTCTGTGTCGTATTGGGAACTCCGGGAGCTTGCGGACGGGCGATTTCAGCCTGGGCACCGAGCTTCTGGGCGGCGTTGTTCTGTCCGCTGATCACCTGGGTGAGCAGGCTCGCGACGTCCTTGGCGTTGGCGTGTTTCAGGTAGATGACGTCGGTGCGGGTGTTTGGATCGGCCTTGATGTCGAGCCGGCTGATGAGGTCGTCGAAAAACTTCCGCTGCTGGGGCTCGGCGACGAGGATGACCTGGTTGGTGCGGTCGTCGGCCGTGATCGTGGGCGTGGCGCCGAGCTGGCCCTGGAGCGTGGGGTTCTGCATGATCATCTGGACCTTCTGGACCAGGTCACTCGCCTTCGCGTACTTCAGCGTGTAGAACTTCGGCTCGGGCGCGGGCTTGTCGAGCTTGTCCATCAGCGTCTCGATGCGCTGCAGATTGCTGATGGTGTCGGTCACGAGCAGGGCGTTGGCCTTGGGAAAGGGCACGATGGCGCCGCCAACACCCGGGGAGACCAGGCCGTTGATCTGTTGTTGAAAATCCTCGATGCGCAGGTATTTGGGCTGAAACAGCTTTGCGGCCACGCGCCCGCTGGGAAACAGGCCCAGGGTCGATCCCGAGATCAGCTGGGGCGCTTCGGTCTTCAGCGCGGCAAGGGCGACGACTTTGAAGTAGTGGTCGCCCATGGGGGTGACGCCGATGTTGTTGAGGCTGAGGACGGTCTCAATGACCTGGATGGCCTCGGAGCGCGGGATCGGGCGCTTGATGTCGATCGTGTAGGTCGTCGTCGGGAGCGAGGAGGGGCGGATGATCGAGCGTCCGCTGAGCATCTCAAGCATGGACAGGACCGAATCGATGTCCCCGTCGATCAGGCGTAGATTGGGGATGATGTCGGCGCCCGAGGGATTTGCGTTGGCTTGCGGCACCGGGGCTGGAGTGGGTGCCTGCGGTTGAGCGGAGGCGGCGACGCCCAGAAGGGCCACGACTAACCAAATGCGGAAGGGGCGCAAAATCATGCGATAAAAGGGGGAAGGGGAACCAGGAGCGGAGAATCAGAGAACAAAGGCTCTCGCTTGTAAATTGCGAAGCGGGGTCGACCGGGCGGGGAGGACGGCCGTGGCGGGCGACCGTGGCGAGGAATACATGGCGCAGTACGACGCGGGACGGGGGAAGAAGTTTCCCCGCCTTTGATCGGGAGCATCCTCGCGGGGCGGCATCAGAACCGAAACTCGCACTGGGAGCGCTGACGCATCCAATGATCGACGAGGACCAGGGCGGCCATGGCTTCGACGATGGGGACGGCGCGCGGAAGCACGCAGGGGTCGTGGCGCCCCTTGCCCATCAGCTCCGTCTCCTGACCGTGGATGTCGACGGTCTTCTGCGGCCGGAGAATCGTGGCGGTGGGCTTGAAGGCGACACGGATGACGACGTCCTCGCCGTTGCTGATACCGCCCTGGATGCCGCCGCTGCGGTTGGTGGTGGTGTGCACGACGCCGTCGCGCATCTCGAAAAGGTCGTTGTGTTCGGAGCCGCGCAGGAAGGTGCCCGCAAAGCCGCTGCCGAGTTCGAAGCCTTTCACAGCCGGAAGCGACAGCATCGCCTTGCCGAGGTCGGCGTGCAGGCGGTCGAAAACCGGTTCGCCCAGCCCGGCAGGCAGGCCATGCACGCGGCATTCGATGACGCCGCCCACCGAATCGCCCTCGGAACGCACCTGCTTGATGCGCTCGATCATGCGCGAGGCCGTCTCCGCATGCGGGCAGCGCACGGCGTTCGCCTCGATCTCCGACAAGGTGGGAAGCTCCGCCAGCGAGCTCTCGGGCACGCTGATGTCGTGGATGCGCGTCACGAAGGCGCGGATGACCACGGGCTTGGCCGGGGTGCCGAGCGCGAGGATCTTCTTGGCGATGGCGCCCGCGGCGACCCGGCCCACGGTCTCGCGCGCGGAACTGCGACCGCCCCCGCGATGATCGCGGATGCCGTACTTCGACTGATAGGCGAAATCCGCGTGCGAGGGCCGGAACGCATCCTTCATCTCCGAATAGGCCCCCGGGCGCTGGTCCGCGTTGGGGACGAGCATCGAGATCGGCGTGCCCGTGGTGTGACCCTCGAAGACCCCCGAGAGAATCTGCACCTTGTCGTCCTCCTTGCGGGGTGTGACGATATCGCTCTGACCCGGGCGGCGGCGGTCGAGCTCGACCTGGATTTCCTCAGCGGAGAGCGGAAGCCTGGGCGGGCAGCCGTCGACGACGACGCCGATCGCGGGACCATGGCTTTCGCCCCAGGTGGTGATCGTGAAGAGTTTTCCGAAGGAGCTGGACATCGAGGTGGTGCGGATAGTCAGCGCAAGACCGTGTTGCTTTCAACCTCGAACGCGGGTTCGGTCCGCGAGGCTATCGGAGGGAGAGGAGGGCGTCGACGACGACGGAGCCGACAGTCTCGTGCCGATTGTAGTGCTCGTAGATGCGGCGGCGTTCCGAGAGCGGGGTGGCGAGGGCGCGTTCGCAGGCCTCTCGCAGGGAGCGGAGGTCGCCGTGTGCGTACTGGAACAGCAGCCCCTGGGAGGCGAGGTCGTCGAGGCGGCCCCCCTGTTGGGAGTTTTCCGATACGGGCGCGAGCCCCAGGCAACCCGACCAGAAGGGGCGGTCGGTGTGGGTGCGAGCCATCGTGGGCGTCGTGAACTTGCGTCCCTCCGGACAGAGGCTGGCCTTGAAGCGTGCTCCCAGGGCTGTGCGTTCCGAGACCGGCAGCGAGTGGTCGTGGATCGCCTTGAAGCGGTCCTTGAAGGTCTCGTGGAGAAAGGCCACCTGACGCTGGCGATGCGGGGTCAGGCCCATTTCAGAGCCGAGGAAGACGAGCGCCTCCTGGGGCTCTTCGGCGAAAGGTGCCGAGAAGGGGAGGAGATTGGCGACCCAGCTGCGGTGCAGGCTCAGGCAGCGCGCGGGGAGTTTGGCCCGGCTGGCCTCGTCGAGCGGGTCCTCGTCGTGGATCAGCACGGAGAGGAAGGGTGCGATCTGCCCAAAACAGGGCATGGTGCGGCTGGCCTCGTCGAAGGCGTAATAGAAAATCCTCAGACCGCGCGCGGCCAGTGCGCCGTAGACCTTGCCGGCGAGGTGTTCCAGACCGGAGGGGTGCTGGCCATTGGTCATGAACCACCACTCTTCGCCGGGAGGGATGGCGGTGCCGATCAGATCGGCGAACCCCTGACGTCCGAGCGTGAGCGCAGGCAGGAAATCGAGATCCGGGTGCGCGAGTGCCGCAAAACAGCGTGTGCTCTCGCCGTGCCAGTCGGCATCGAGACGTGCCATGGTCCGCATCTTCAAGTTGCCCGGTTCGGCGATGCGGGACGAAAGATCGAGGCTGGGCAGACGGGCGAGGTAGGCGGCGGCTTCCTCCAGGCGGTCGGCCCAGGGATTGTAATGGATGACTCGGATCGAGCGCCGTGGGCTGTCGGACATGGCGGCACGAGCGCATCGCGAAAGCCGCAGGTGGGGAAGCGAAAAAGTGTCGGGAAGAGGATCAAACCGTTTTAACAGGGATGGGGGCGGAAAAAACTGAAAGAAGGAATTTTACAGGGATGAACGGGATGAAAGGGATAAAGCCATCGGACCCCTACGGGAGTTCGAATCCTTTCTCTGTGTTTCGGATCCCCATCCCCTCCATCCCTGTTAACAAAGGATGTTTTTTCGGCCTGTCCCTTGAGCGGAGCCTGGGGCTGCGGTCTGTGTCTGCGTGCGCTTATAAGCGCTCCCGTGACGCGGCCGGCAACCGTCGCCGAGGTACGTTGCTGGAATCCTTCTCACTGCTCGCTGCTCGATTCTCGCTTCTTTGATTTTAACAGGGATGGAGGGGATGGAAGGGATAAAGCCGTCGGACCGTGACCGGGAATCCTTTCCCCGTATCCGGGTCTTGGATCCCATCCCTTTCATCCCCTTCATCCCTGTTAACAAAGGATGTTTGTTTTCGGCCTGTCCCTTGAGCGGAGCCCTGGTTGCCCTGCCGGACATCCCGGAGGGAAGACGTATTCTACCACCGCCTCCCATGCCTTGGCGCCAGGGTTGTTCACAAAACACCCTCCAGACCTCCAGCCACCCTTGCGGGTCGGG
>JAJXVO010000240.1 GCA_021782105.1 bacterium | reverse complement strand
TCCTGCGCATCGTCGATCGGCGCGTACATTTCGATCAGTTCCGTGAGTTTGTCCTGGAGCATGGGTGCCGTGCGCAGTTTTACGGAGCTTCCGAAGTCGGCGAGCGTTTTTGTCCGCGATTGGGGAGGAAGGCGCGAATGAACCGACTTGGGGGCTGCCGCAAGCTCAAGCGGCAAAACGGGTAGCAGGTCCCTGGTGTCGCACCGTGCCCCGGCCCCCTCGGACGGGCTCGGGCTTTCCCTTCGTGGGGCCTGTGAAAATGCGACTAAAACCGGCGGTCGAGTGGTCGTTGTAATGTTTGTCTTCGTCATGGCCACACTCACCGACAACGTCCTCATCCCCTTGTCCGGTTTCACCCTGCCGGTGGATTTTGCCTGGCGCATTCGGCTCGTCGCGGCCGTCGACGAGCAGTTGCGCCGGCTCCGTTCCACCGGGCACTTCGAGCCTCCCCGTTTTTTCGGCTACTTCTTCCAGGGCGACCATCCCGTCGGCGTGACCGGCAATTGGGTCGTCACGCTCGACGCGCTGCCCCTCCTGCTGGCGCTGCCGCTCGCGGTCGACCGATTGACGAAATGCCAGCACAGCATCTGCAGCGCCTCCTCGCAGGAGGTCCCTGACTATATCCTCATCCACGATACCCATGACGGATCCTGCTGGCTCTGGCGCTTTCATCAGGGGCTTCATTTTGTCGAGGCTAACGAGCCGGTTGGATCGGGCAGCAGCAACCCGCTGCTCGGCGGCTGATGCCACTGCGCCCACTGCGGAAGCGACCTTCGTGTGACAGGGGTCCCGCTCGCTTGACAGGGGTGGGGGAGGGCTCTAAGTCGGGAACCCGTATGGAGGCTGCGCTCGATCAGCAGGTACTGGTGTTGAATCGCCTATGGCAGGCGGTGAATATCATTGGCGCCAAAAGGGCCTTCGCGCTTCTAGCGCGCGGGCATGCCCATGTTGTGCATGCACAGTCCGATGATTTTCGGGTGTTCTCGCTCATGGATTGGATGGATTTTTCCGTGCACAACCCGCCCCTCAGCGAGGGTGAGGCCGTGCACACGCCGTCGCGAACCATCAGGCTCCCCCGGGTGATCCTGTTGACCTATTTCGATCGTCTGCCCTGCAAGGAATTGAAGCTCACCCGCAGCAACGTGTTCGAGCGCGACAAGGATACTTGCCAGTATTGCGGCGGCGTCTTCTCACGCGAGGATTTGAACCTCGATCATGTGATCCCGCGCGACCGCGGCGGAAAGACGACGTGGGAAAACATCGTGTGTTCCTGCATCCCCTGCAATACGCGCAAGGCCAACCGGCTTCCTCACGAGGCTTCGATGCGCCTGGTCCGCAAACCAGTGAGGCCCAAATGGCGTCCGGTCATCTCCCTGCTCCTCGAAAACCGCCACCGCGAGCAGTGGAAGGACTTCTTGGATGTCGCCTATTGGAACGTTGAGCTCGAGGACTGAACCTCCCGAACGGTGTCGTTGACGTTTGGCCGGGAGCGTCCGCGCCCCGCCCCTGATCCCTGTCGCCTTCCTGGTGTCGATGAACCGGAGGCTCGATTGGTGATATCTATTCTCAATAATTTCAGGAAATCTTCCCGCCCATTTGGGAAAGAACCCTAAGGATTTTTGCCTAGCGCCGTGGTATGCTTTGCGCGTGCTCTGGTTAACATAGTTTGCAGCCAGCACACTAACTGAAGCTAAGGCCGCCGACGGAAGACGATCCCGTCGGCGGCTCTGCGTTGGGATGGTGGAGGGCGGCGACCTCGTGATATTGGGCGACGAAGCGGTGTCGCCGACAACTCTTGGGTTGTGCATGGGGACGGCTGATCTCTATAACCGCGGCGCCTCATGCGAGTCCTCCTTGTCGACGACGATCCGACCGCCCAGCGGGTGATGAAACTGTTTCTCGAGAAATCGGGTTACCAACCCGAGGTGCAATCGGACGGAACCCGAGTCCTCGAGACCGTGCAGGGGCCCGACGCCCCGCCGATCATCATCCTGGACTGGATGCTTCCGGGGCAGGATGGTCCGACCCTATGTCGCGCTCTTCGCTCGGCGCGCCTGCACACCCGGCCCTACATCCTGATGTTCAGCAGCCGGAACTCCGCGAACGACATCGCGTCGGCGCTCGACGCGGGAGCCGACGATTTCATCTCCAAGCCCTTTAACGTCGCGGAGACCCAGGCAAGGCTTCGCGTGGCCTGCCGCCTGATCGAGTACCAGCTCGAGCTGCAGCGTCAGATCGACGACATCGAGGCGCTGAACCAGCGCAACAGCCTGCTCGGCGAAATGATGGGCCGGAAGACGACGGCCGGCGGCACAGGGACAGACGCGTCTCCAAAATCTCAACACATCGTGCCCAGGCATGCCCAGGGCAACCTGGCGGGATTTTCGCTGCACGAGATCCGCTTCATGCTCACGGCTTCCCTGATCGAGCTCCGCCTCGCCGTCGAATCGGCGACGCCGTTCCAGGGCGTGCCGGCCGAGCCGAACCTGCATCTGTGCGCCTGGGCCAGCCTCGTCGCCGTGGAGCCGGGCCTCTGGGTCGACCTCATCCTCGACGCCCGCCACGAGGAGGCGCACAGGCTCTTCCAGAAATCGTTGGGACGCGATCCCCGGAACGACGCCGAGACGGCGGTCTACTTCGCGGAGGTGATCCGGACGATTGCGAAGGGCGTGTCCCGAACGCTTGCGATCCGCGCGGGCGAGATCCAGATCCCACTGATGTCCCGGGCTCGTCTCACCCAGCCCAAGAGCATCCCGCTCCCTCTCGAGTGCCAGAGCTACAACGTAAAGGTGGATTCCGCGAACCTCCGACTCACCGTCGCCGTGCAGGGACAGGCGAAGCTGAGGCTCATTGCGTCCGAATTGAGGGAGGCAGACATCCTCGCCGAACAGTATCCACCGAAGGAGTTCAGCGAAGTGCCCTTGTTCAAGGCGGGTACGACGCTCACACCCCGGTTTATCGAGCGCATCGCCTACCAGACGGAGTCCCTGGAGGAGGGCAACCTGGCGGCGGTGTTCCGTCCTTCGCGCCTCGCCCGATTTTTCGAGCAGCCGGTCTGACGCGTCGGCACCGCCTGCGTCGGCCGCGTCCGTGTAGGAAAAAAAGCGACGACTCCCGGTCGGAAATCGTCGCTTGATCCGGGCGCGAGCGCGTCCGCTCAGGGCACCTGATAGATTTCGACGAGGGCCACGCCGGAGGGCGAACCCGCCCCGGGGACCTGAGTCAGGCCGCCCGCGGGCGACACCTGTGCGGTGTAGATGCCGGGGGCCAGAGTGATGAGGATCGCGGCATCCTTCGAAAACGGATCCAGCGCGAAATCCCCCGTCGCCGTGAAGGCGTCGGAAAGCGCCTTCGAGCCACCCCAGTCGTCGTTTTTGGAGATGACCACCGAGGAGCCGTCGGGATTGATCTTGTAGAGCGTCAGCTCGGGATCGCCGAGGGGATTGGTGATGCCCAGGTTGGCGAGGGTGGGGCCGATGCCGCGGATGAGGACCTTGATGGGGGTGGAGCCGGTGATGACGAAGCCGCCGACCAGGACGTTCTGTCCGGGGCCGACAATGCTGCGCGCGGACAATCCGACCAGGCGGGTGGGCTGGGTGGGGTCGGCGGTGTAGATCTCACCCAGGGCGACGCCGGGGGTGCCGTCGACGCTGGTGATTTCCGCGGTGCCGAGGTTCGTCGTCGTGGAGTACTGCAGGGCGGCATCCAGGGAGTTGTCCGGCAGCGAGAACTCGCCGACCTTTGTGAACAGGGCCTTGAGCGCGGGATCGCCGCCCCAATTGTCGTTGGTAGCCACCTTCGTTGCCGTGCTGTTTTGGATGCTGTAAACGTCCATCGTCGGATTGGCCAGGGCGTCGGGAATCTGCAGGGTGGCGAGGGTGGGGCCGATGCCGCGCAGCAGCAGGCTCTTGTTGCCGGAGACCGAGAAACCGATGGTCAGCGAGGGGTTGGTGTCCGTGGAGCTGCCGACGTAGCCGCGTGCGGAAAGGGTGGAGAGCTGGACCGCGGAGTATGACGGGGCCACCGCGGGCGGAATCACGATGACGTTGATCGAATACGGATCGAAGGTCGCCGAGAAGGAGGTGCCGGGGATCGTCATCGTGGCGGCGGCCAGGTCGGTGTTGCCCGAGCCCGATTGGGCCGCGTTGTCCTGGGGAATGCCATACGAGTAGGTCGTGGCCAGGGTGCCCGGGGCGAAGTGAGCGATCGAGAAATCGGCGGACTGCGCGGCGGTGGGGCTCTTGTTGATCACGAGCAGGGCGACCGAGCCGTCGGTCTTCCGCACGGCGTAGCAGGAGAGCAGCGTATTGTCGCTCGCCGCCTGGACCACCTCGTCGCCCGGGGAGGCGAAGCGGGAGACGATCTTCATCGCGTAGTAGGTCGGGTAGTTCGCGAAGTCGCCGCTCGAGGGATTCGTGATGCCGTAGTCGCCGTATTGACGCCAGCCGTACAGCGTGGAACCTATGTTGTTGCCTGTGGATTTTCCGTTCCGGAGATCCCACCATACGAAGCCGTTGAACTCCGTCTGCGTGATGTTGCCGAAGCTGTCGGCGTAAAACAGGGCGTTCACCAGGCTCGTGCTCTGCTTGCCCGGGTTGTAGGAGACGGAATTGTTCTCGGTGACGACGAGTTCGACGCCGGCCGCGGTGGAGGAGCCGAGATAATCATTGAGCTGCTGGCGCAGGTCCGCCGCGTCGTTGGGCCAGGTCGCTGCCGACTGGAGCAGCGAGGCGTCGGATTCACTTCCCGGTTGCTGCTCATAGCGGTGATAGATGAGGAAGTCGGGCGTGACGCCGAGGGATTTCAGCGTGGTGAGCATCACGGGAGTCCAGCCGTTGTGCGTGACCCCTGTGCGTGGGTTCTTCGCGGGATGATTGGTGTTGTTCGCATAGCTGTCCTCGCCGGTGACGGCGACGGCGCCGATGCGGACGGTCGGGTCGACGGCCTTCATCGCCTTGTAGTAGTCGGCGAATACCGTGGCGTAGGTATAGGGATCCCATTGCACCGTGTGGGTGTCGTGCTCCCAGGTGCCGTAGCACTCATTGCCGACCTCCCAGTATTTGATGCCGAGCTTGTTGGTCACGTTGGCGTAGGTCACCCAATCGGCCGCTTCCTGAGCGGTGCCGCTGCCGTAGTTCACCGTGATGAACACGCGCGCGTCGGTGCCCTGGATGATCGGGATGAAGGAGTCGAAGTCGGATCCCCAGCTATAGACTGTGCCGTCGTCCAGCGAATTGGTTTTCCAATGGTAGGTGTCGGACGTCGACCCGCCGGGATAACGCAGCGTATGCATACCGACGTCCTGGAGCACCGTGATGGTTTGCGGCGTTTTGAGGTAGCCATCCCAGAC
Source organism: bacterium (assembly GCA_021782105.1). Classification (GTDB taxonomy): domain Bacteria; phylum Verrucomicrobiota; class Verrucomicrobiia; order Opitutales; family Opitutaceae; genus MWDT01. The sequence continues at coordinate 541 of JAJXVO010000240.1, read as the reverse complement.
GGCGGTATTGATGCCGAATTCGCGAGCGCCGAGCGTGCGGATGTTCTGGCCCGCATCGACGGAGATTTGTGTGGTGGCGCCGAAGGCCGAGCCGAGGGCAAGGGCAAAGCCCAGCACGGCTCGAAGCGCCCGGATAGAGGGGACCGGGGGATTGAGTCTAATCATAGGGGGACGGCGACTTTCAGTGGGAACGATCCAAAAGCAAGCGAACGGTTACTTAGCCATTAGACAGACCCGAAGGTCGGCGGAACCATCGCCTCATAGCGCAATTCCCCGCAACTCGTTGATTGTGTCGTTATTTTTGCGGACACGTTCCGGGGTCCGCCCGTCGGTGCTCTCGGGGGCGAAGGCTTCCCCGGCCGCTGGACTGGCAGCCCAAGGCCGGTGTCAGGGCGCGTCGGGCACGCGTCGTTGCGATCTCCGGGGAACCTGAATAACAGACAGACCGAGCAAGGGGCTGGTGAGGCAGCGACGGAGGCAGGGGAGAGGTGCGGAGCGAAAGCCGGGCATCGTGCCGTTGCGCGGCGACTAAGCCCGGCAG
>JAJXVO010000239.1 GCA_021782105.1 bacterium | reverse complement strand
CGCTGTCGCTGCCCGGCAAGCTCTTCGAAGAGGTGCTGGCCCTGCTCGATGATCCGTTCGTCGTCCATGCCCGGAGCATCGCCGGACAACCGAGTCAGATCAAGACGGGGTACGGCGAGGGCTTACGTTCGAGCGACCGGCCCGGCCCAGACGGCGGCGCCGACTCCACCCATGGCAGACCATCCTCTCAGGGTTCCCAACGCAGCCGAACGCCCCACGGACAGACTGGACGACGACTCTCTCAAGTGCTTCCCATTGATCCGCTCGATGTCTTGCCGTCGCACCAGTTCGATCCCGGCCGCCGCGAGCACGCCCTCCTCATACGCTCTGCTCGCAACGTCTGCGATCTACTGCGTTGAAGTGGCTAATGCTTGCTCCCACCATCGTTGAACAGTTGGTTGATGTCTTCGCTGTCGAGGGATTCGCGTTCGAGCAGGAGTTCAGACAGCTTCTCGAACGACTCCTTGTTTTGCCGGAGCAACTCGTTCGCCCTCTTCGCGGCGTCGGCGAGCCAGACCCCGACGCGCTCAACAGCGCGGGCGGAGAGATCGCCGCTGGCTTCGCGCGGCAGACCTGTGATCGAAAGCGGGCCGATCTCCGCGTCAAGGCCCCAGTGGGCCACCGCGTGCCAGGCCAGGCCGTTCGCCCGGGCGATATCGTCCGCGGCGCCCGAGGTCACCTGCGCGTCGACGCCGGCGGTGATCCGCTCGGCCTCGCGACCCGCGAGGGTCACGGTGAGACGGTTCTCGATCGCCTCGCGCGTCGAGAGATGACCCGCCTCGTCGCCCAGCCGCGACATGAGCCCGAGAGCGCCCCCCTCCGTCGGCACGATCGTGAGGTAGTCCACCGGTAGCTCGGGGAACAGCCGCAGCTGCGCGATCGCGTGCCCGGCCTCGTGGTGGGCCACGATCTTCCGTTCCTCCGGCTTGACCTTGATCCCCTCCTGCGCGGCGCCGAACCGCACGTGGCGCAACGACACCAGCAGGTCGGCCTCGGTCACGCGGTCGTGCCCCTCGGCTGCGACCGCGTAGGCCGCCTCCCGCACCACGCGGTCCAACTCGGCCGGGCTCAGCCCCGCACTCGGGGGCACGAGACGCTTCAGATCCACATCCCCCACGTTGCCGAGGGAGCGCAGGCGGATGCGGAAGAACTCCTCGCGCGCGGCCGCGTTCGGGAGGTCGATCGGGATCGTCTCATCGAAGCGGCCGGGGCGCACGAGCGCGGAATCGAGGAGTTCGGGGTGGTTGGTGGCGGCGAGGACGAAGATCGGCCGCGACCCGACGTTGAAGCCATCCATGGCGGCAAGCAGCTCGTTGAGAAGCGAGCCATATCCCACTCCGGTCTCACCCCGCGCACGGCCGATGGCGTCGATCTCATCGATAAAGATAATCGAAGGAGCGTACTCGCGCGCTAGTTGGAACAGATCGCGGACGCGCTCCTCCGCCTCGCCTGTCCATTTCGATTGCAGCTCACCGGCCGACAACCCCAGGAACGGTAGCCCTGCCTCCCCGGCGACCGCCCTCGCCAGGAGCGTCTTGCCGGTCCCGGGCGGCCCAGCGAGCAAGAAGCCACGTGGAGGGGCGATTCCAAACCGAGACAACGCCGCCGGGTCGCGCAGCCACTTCACGACTTGTTCCAGGCGGCGCTTGGCCCGACTCAATCCGACCACCGACGACAGGCGTTCTCTGGGAATCCCAGCAAAGCGGATCGCGCCGCGCTGGTCAGCGGCGCTGACGACCAGCGTTCCCTGCAGCCGCGTCAGCGTTGCCGTAATGACTGTGCCGGAGGCGCCGCCGTCCACCAGGGCGTATTCCGTGTCGAACGCCACGGTCAGGTGCGAGCGCTGCATCTGCCGCACCAGCTTGTCGAAGGCCACCTCCTCGACGACATGTTCGGCACGGGCGAGAAAATCCTCCCCCAGCAGCCCTTTGTCCTTCATGAACTCGCAGGGGATGTACCCGCGCGCGCCTCCGTCCCGGAGGATCCGCGGCACCACCGCGCCGAAATTCGCGCGGCTCTGCGGATTCTCGCTGAACAGCCACACCGGCAGCTCCGGGAATTGCCCTCGGAGCGCCTTCAAAATCCCAAGCGCCGTCTCGACCTTCGCACTGCTCGGTCCCTCGCCGATCGACAGGTCGAGAAAGACAACATCCGCCTCGGCACGGTGCGCGTTCTCAACCGCCGTCTCCAGGCTATCCGCCCGGCTCACCTTCCCCTGGAAGCGTGCCGCGACCGGTTCAACGCCCTTCGCCACATACTCGTCGTCATCGACGACCAGCACGCTGATCTTGAGGGCCGCAAACTTCTCGTCCAGGTAGCGCTTCGCCTGGTCACCGCACTCGACACGCAGGTCAAACTTCTCGCTCCCCCGCCCCAGCAGCCCCGTTCGGCATGATTCATAGGCGTCGCGCTGCAGCTGAACGGCCCAACTCGACGTCCGCGCCACCACCTGGCGGGCGTCGAGGTTCGGCAACAGGGACAGGAGGAACACCAGCAGTGCGCGGTCATCCGGCAGGATCTCCGGCGTCGGCCGCTTCGAGGCCGCGCGGGTCGCGGCCGTGGCGCGATCCAGGGACCGGCGAATGAGCCGCACCTGGGCGGACGTCGGCAATTTGCGAAAGAGCACCGCGCCACCTTTTGCGAGGCGCGACACCAACTCGGATGGCAATGCGGGTACCGTGCCCTTGTCGCCGACATCTCCACGCCGCCGCGCCGAAGCGAGGATGTCGAACACGAACGCTCGCGTGGCTGCGCTAGGCCCGAGGATGCCGCTCACGTTTTCGGACTCGAAGAGCTCTCGTCCCAGGTTAGTTGTGAAAATCACCCAGCACTCGCGGAAGCTGACCTTCTTCTTCAGGTTCTTGTCGTCCACTTCACCCTTGTCGAGAACTGCCAGAAGCGCCGTCAACACGGTCTCGTGCGCCTTTTCCAACTCGTCGAAGAGAATGACCGCGCGGGGGTACTCGGCAACAAAACCGCTCAGGGTCCCTGGCTGCCCATTCTTGTAGTAACTCTCGGTTCCGAACAGCTGTTCGAAGTTCTGATAACCGGCGAAACTGCCCATGTCGAAGCGCCGGAACCCCACCGCACCGCCCTCGAGATCCTGTAGGGCGGCCGCAAAGCGCTCTGCGAGCAAGGTCTTCCCGACGCCCGGCGGCCCCAAAAAAGTGAAGATCCCCTTGGGGCCGTCCGGCTGCTGCCCCAGGCACGCGTCCCAGTAGGCGCTCACCAGCATGCTCACGGCGGCGTCCTGGCCCAGCACTTCGGCGGCAAGGCGCTGCTCCAGCGCTTGCGCATGCGCCCGAGCCTGTTCCATCCCTTCCAGACCAGGCGAGACCGCCGCCGGTGTCGCCACCAGGTTGTTGAGGGCGAGGAACTGCGCCACGGCCGGAGCCGAGCGCTGCTGCAGCAAATGGGCCACCAGCCGAGCGGCGGGCAGGGAAGGGTCCTCGGCCGTGGCCGCTGCCACTGCGCGCTGAACCGGAAGGTCCAACTGCATCCGGTTGGAGGTCGGAGGTTGCTGCTTTGCCTTTTGGTGCAGCTTGAGCACCTCATCGGGCCAAACCGGCGTCTGGCTCGGGCGCAGGCCGAGCGAAGACCTGATCCGCTCGAGCTTCTGCGGATCCTCACAGACCGCGCGGACGCCGCACAACAGGTGCAGGACGGTAAGTTGGGTCGCGCCCTCCGCCAGCGCCGCGCGCTTGGCCCAGCCGATGATCTCCTCCGACAAGGTCTCAGTCTGAACCATGGGCCACCCCCGCTGCTGCTGTTCGCGTTACAGCTCCGTCGGCGCCTCTCCGGGAGCCGGAGCCTCGCCGCCCGAAACCTGGCCGGCCGGCGTCGGCGTGCCCTCCATCAGCCGGCGTACCAGCGCGGCGCGCGCCTCGGGGCTGAGCCCCGCCATCGCTCGCTCCAGGGTGTCGCCCAGCATGGCGCCCATCGCCTGGTCCTGGTCGGGGAAAGACACCACCCCTTCGTCCAACGCGCGCTTCAGCGGTGCAAAGTATGCGTCAACCAGCTCGCACATCCCATGGATGCACCGCTGCAGTTGGCGCTGGGTGAGCGACCCGTCCTGGATCGGAAACTCGATGGTCGGCCGGATTTCGCCGTCGGACGGGTCGTACTCGAACTGGATCAGCTTGGTCCGCCACTGAACGATCGCGCAGGCCTCGAGAAAGGCACCGACGTGTGGCCCGGCGATCTTGAACGCTTGCGGCGCAAAGAGCTGAAAGTACTCCCCTCCCTCGCTGAGCTTGATCACCAGGCCCAAACCGTCGTCGCCGTCGGCGTCCCGGTAGTTGTCCATCCGCACCAAGAAGACCAGGTGCTGCTCATCCTTCTTCTTGAACTTTAGCCCCAGCGCCTCCATGTGCTGCACCACTTCGTCGATCGTGACCGCCATTGTCCCCCCTTCTAGCCTCTGGCCCGCGCGCACACGCCCGATCACCCCGCGTCGGCTGATCCTGAAACACCCCGCCGCCAGCACTGACCCCGCACACGTTCCCCACGGACGATAGGCCGCAGGTGCACGCCGGTCAAGACCCGAGTCCCGGCCAAGACACGGCCGCCGTTCAACCTTCACAGTTCGCCCGCGGGCCCGTTTCCAACAAAGGAATAAGAACGGCCCCAATTGTTGGTCGCGCGCGCCTTCCGATCCTCACACGGGGGAAGGAAGCGCCGGGAGGTGAGGGATGAGCAAGGTCGCAATTGGTCGCGCGCGCCTTTCGATCCTGACAACGGCGGCAACTACCCTCCGGAAGGAGAGTGTAAATGGTCGCAATTGGTCGCGCGCGCCTTTCGATCCTCACGTCGGGACCGGTCAGGGCGAGGGTCGTCCGTCGTACAAGTCGCAATTGGTCGCGCGCCTTTCGATCCTCACAATAACGAGGCACATGCATTCACCCCACTTCCACAAATGTCGCAATTGGTCGCGCGCGCCTTTCGATCCTGACCAAGAACGGAACGTTCTGGTATTACGGACCCTGCAACGGAGTCGCAATTGGTCGCGCGCGCCTTTCGATCCTCACGCTGGCTAAGGAGACCGACACGCTCGACGAGCTGTCGTCGCAATTGGTCGCGCGCGCCTTTCGATCTTCACTTCTCCAAGGCGAACAACAGCGGGCTCGACCTCACCGAGTCGCAATTGGTCGCGCGCGCCTTTCGATCCTCACCCCGTCCCAGGGCTCATGCAGACGCGGTTCGGTTTCAAGTCGCAATTGGTCGCGCGCGCCTTTCGATCTTCACCACGGTATCAGAATTACCGGCAGTCATCCCGGTGTAAGTCGCAATTGGTCGTGCGCGCCTTTCGATCCTGACAACATCACATTTGGCCATGGGTTCTGCTTGGAGCGGTGTCGCAATTGGTCGCGCGCGCCTTTCGATCCCGACACTTTTCGGAGATTACTCCGGCTGTCATGGATGCCTATAACAAGTCGCAATTGGTCGCGCGCGCCTTTCGATCTTCACAAGTACAGCGACTACGTGTTCAAGGTGACGCAACTGTCGCAATTGGTCGCGCGCGCCTTTCGATCCTCACCATCAAACCAGATCAATTTTACGTTAACGGTAGAAAGTCGCAATTGGTCGCGCGCGCCTTTCGATCCTCACGCGCCAACGGGAGCTGCTACGCGATCGAGGACGTGGACTCGTCGCAATTGGTCGCGCGCGCCTTTCGATCCTGACCAGAGCGAGATTTCAAAGCCAGCCACTTTTCCGTCTCCGTGTCGCAATTGGTCGCGCGCGCCTTTCGATCCTCACCCGCAGACGCATCCCGTGGACCGAGGGAGAGTTCGATGAGTGGTCGCAATTGGTCGCGCGCGCCTTTCGATCCTGACAACGAGACCCGGCCCCTGACCAAGGAGGACCAAGACGTGTCGCAATTGGTCGCGCGCGCCTTTCGATCTTCACAAGTGTTGGCTTCATCGTTTACTAGGTGGACCTGAACT
>JAJXVO010000238.1 GCA_021782105.1 bacterium | reverse complement strand
GCTGTACTCCAGCGACAGCCGGGGGGATTCCCCCTATTTTCCCCGTGTGGACGGACGCGTTTTCAGCACCCTCGAGATTCCGAGCACCCTTCCGACTCTGGACGAGCTGATGGGCCGCCCCGAGTATCCAGACGATCGCATCGTCGACGCCTACGTGTCGTTGCTTCGCGAAGACCGGCTCAACGTGCTCACCGCCCACGCCGAAATCGAGGGCATGGGGCGCAGGCAGCTCTTCCGCCAGCTCATCGCAGCCTTCAAGGCGCACGGCGTGGAATTCGTCCAGCTCGACAAGGTGGCCCGCGACTTGCTCAAGAATCCATCGTCTGTGGGTATTTGCGATCAACGCCTTCTTCCGATCGACGGGCGCTCGGGGCTTGTTGCAACCCAACTTCCCTAGTCGCATCACTGCTAAAAATCCTCCGTAATATACGAAAATGTAATACTTTGGGCGAGTGTGTCGATCCTGTGATATCATGGACGGCTCCAAAATAAGCCTTGCTTGAAAAAGCCTATTGCATCTAGTCTGCCATTCTTCAGCCAACCTTGAACTTCCGATCGATTGACGGGTAGTACTCACAGATAGTCGTCGGAATTATGAATCAGACAAACACACCTATCACCTCCATGAAGCCTGCCATTCGAATTCTAATCGCGATCGCCGCCACTGGCGTGTCGTTGAAGGCCGCTCCGTTTTTGACTGTCGGAGATAGTGCCGAATTGTTCCTCACCGGCACGACCGGGATTCGCGCGGATGACAACATCCTGCTCGCGAGCAACAAGACCAGCGACGTCATCTACTCGGTCACCCCCGGGTTCGATTTCGTCTACGGCCATAACGCCCTCTATTCCGGTCACATCTATTACCAGGAAGCCTGGAATTTCTACAACAATCACCACAAGCTGAATACCGACCTATCGTCGGTTGGTTTGGATGGTTCCTACAACGACCAGAAGACCAAGGTGCACTACGCCGCCTCCTGGGCCCAACTGGCTCAGAACACGGTGGATGTCCGCTCCAACAACTTGGTGCGCCGTGATGTGGGCAATGTGCTCCTCAACGGAGAAGTCGCCGCCACGGACAAGTCCAGCCTGAGCGCGGGAGTCAATTTCAACTCGATCGATTACAAGCGCGCGGGTTTCGACAACTCCAAGATCACGGAAGTCCCCCTCAATTACTACTATGAGTACACCCCCAAGACTGACCTCAGCTTGGGCCTCACCTTCCGCGACACCAAGCTGAACGTGGGATCGGACTCGAAGGACTACTTCTACAACGTCGGTGCGCGCGGTGAATTCACCCCGAAGCTGTCCGGCACGGTAGCCGTCGGTTACACTGTCCGCGACTTCACGACGGGACCGAGCCAGAATACCTTCGGAATCCAGTCCTCGCTGGCCTACGCGCTTGACGAAAAGACCTCCGTTCAGTTCGGCGTGACCAACGATTTCGGCGTCAGCGGCCAGGGTGACACCCAGCGCAATCTGACCGGCACCGTCGGCGTCCAGAGTCTGATCTCTGCGAACTGGTCCGTGGGCACGAGCCTCTCCTACCGGTCGATTCACTATTATGGCCTGTCCGCCCGGTCGGACGATTATTTTGAAGGTTCGGTCAATGCGACCTACATCGTGAATGCCATCGTGAGCGTCACCGGCGGGTACACCTACCGTGATTACAGCTCCAAGCTGGTCGATTCGAGCTTCACCAACAACGTCTTCTCAATTGCTGCCAACATCCGTTACTAAGGAGCTGCAATAAAGCTGTCCGTCTTGATTTTTAAGAAACGGAAGGAGATCGTTACCGATCTTCTTCCGTTTTTTTTGCCATCCGTGTTATGAGATTCATTCTAAGTGCGTGTCTACTTTTCGCCATCGTTGGGTTTGTCCATGCCGCCGATAGCGGCTCCGGCACGCGTGACAGCAGTTCATCGAACGTTGTCCAGTCGGTAACCTCGAAGGAGGACTACACGCTTCAGCCCTCCGACCTGATCAAGGTTCAGGTCTTTCAGGAGGACGATCTCACCCGCGAGGTGCGCGTGTCGCAGGAGTCCACGATCACACTCCCCCTCATCGGCACGTTGAGCGTCAAGGGGCTTTCCGTCCGGCAGCTGGAACGCAGGGTCCGCGACCTTTACGGCAAGAGTTACCTGGTGAATCCGAATGTGACGATCGTCGTGAAGGAGTATGCGCTCCGCACGGTCGACGTTCAGGGACAGGTGGGGAAGCCCGGTGCCGTCGAGTTTCCGCAGGAGAAGGGCATGACCCTGCTCGGCGCGATCACCCGGGCCGGAGGGTTCACGCGATTGGCCGACAAATCGAAGGTGATGCTCACGCGGCGCATGTCCGACGGCCACCTGGAGACCTACAAGATCGACGCGACCGACATCATCGATGGGAAGAGCCAGGACCTCTGGCATCTCCGAGTGGATGATTCCATCTACGTCCCGGAACGCATCCTCTAAGCCGCCCCCCTCGAAGACCACTAGCACAGAGACCGCGCAGTCGCCCTCCAAGTCATGGAATCACCCGAGAAACAGCAGACACCTCCCAAATCGTCCAATTACGGCGAATACGCCGGATACAACGCCCCGTATGGCTACGGATACGGAACGGGTGAAGGGGGTGCAGGCCAGCGGACTTTCCAGGATTACGTCCTGATCCTGCGCGAGCGCGCCTGGTACATCGTCGCGGTTTTCCTCGTCGTTTTTTCGACGGCGTTGATCGTCACGCTCAGCCAGACGAAGATCTACCAGTCCACTGCGTCGGTGCAGGTGTTCAGGCGTGACCCTGTGATCATGCAGACGCAGGCGGTGATGGACAACGAGGTCCGGTCCGCCGAGGACCTGAACACCCAGGTGAAGGTGCTCGAGAGCGAAGCCATCGTCCAGAAGGTTGCCGACAGGCTCACCGGAAACGATCTGGCGATGTTCAAGGCGCCCTACGAGCGCGAGGGCGCGATGGGCAAGGTGCCGATCACCGCCATCCTCAAGCGCAACCGCAAGGTGGTGCCGCAGCGCCTGAGCCTCATGATCGACGTCCAGTACGACCATCCCGATCCCGTGGTCGCGGCCAAGGTCGCGAATCTTTTTGCCGACGAGTACATCGCCTATAACGCCCGGGTCCGCATCGATGAGTCCATGAAGGCCGTCGAGGATCTGAAGGTGCGCGCGGAGGAGCAGCGCAAGAAGGTCGATGAAATCGCCCTGAAGCTCCAGGCCTACCGCGAGAAGAACAACCTCGTCTCGCTCGATGAGCGCAAGGACATCGTCACCGAGAAGCTCAAGGCGCTCAATCTGCTGCTCACGCAGTCGGCCAGCAAGCTGGCCGAGGCCCAGGTGAGGTGGCAGCAGGTCAAGGAGCGCATGGATGCGGGCAAGAGCCTGCTCGACCTCCCCTACATTTCCGGACAGCAGTCCGCCACGGCCACGTCGACCTCGCTGGTGAGCCAGCTCAACCAGCAGCTGGCCGAGCAGGAGATTTCCATTTCCCAGCTGCGCGAACGCTATCGCGACAAGCATCCCGTGATGATTGCAGCGCTCAACTCGCTTGCGCAGACCAAGGCGCAGCTCCAACGCGCGATCAGCGATGCGGCCTCCGCGGTGAAGGCCAACTACCAGACGGCCGAGAGCGACTATCAGCATGCGCGCGCCGCGCTGGCCACCCAGGAGGCGGAGTCTCTCGAACTCGACCGCTACGGCGTGGAATACTCCAACCTCGAGCGCGATTACAATATCAACGACCAGCTCCTCCAGCACATTCTCGGCCGCATGCGCGAGACCTCGATGACCAGCACGATCGAGACTCAAAACGCGCGCATCGTCGATCGCGGTCTGGTGGCCTCGAAGCCGATCTCCCCCAACGTCCCGCTCAATCTCGGCCTCGGCCTTGTCGGCGGCCTGGGCCTTGGCCTGGCCTTTGCCTTTTTCGTCGCGTACATCGACGACCGGGTCAAGAGCTCCTACGACATCGAGTCGGTCATCGGCCTTCCCCTCATCGGAATCATTCCCGAAATCAAGAAGATGGAGGGGCCGGATAAGGCCCAGATCGTAGTCAACAACGCCGATCGTCAGGTGGCGGAGGCCTTTCTCACGCTCCATTCCAGTCTTCGGCTGAAGGACGAGAGCAAGAACGCCAAGATCTTCCTCACTACCAGCACGATCCCGGGCGAGGGTAAGTCGTTCATGACGACCAATATCGCGCTAACCTTTGCCGCGCACGGCGAGAAGGTCCTCGTCATCGACTGCGATCTGCGAAAGCCCAACATTCACAAGTCCTTCCGACTGGAAAATCTCAAGGGCGTGATCGACGTGGTCACGGGCACAGCGAAGGCCGACGACGTGATCGTGCGCAACGTGTATCCGAATTTCGATGTGATGACCACCGGAGGGCGCGCGAAGAATCCGACGCAGATTCTCAACAGCAAGAACTTCGAGCTGATGCTCTCGGATCTGAAGAAGCGCTACGATCGGATCTTCATCGACACCCCGCCGCTGGCGGCGGTGAGCGACGCGATGATCATCCTTCCGCTGTGCGACGGCTCGCTGTTCACGATTTTCTTCAACAAGGTCCGCCGCAAGGCCGCCCAGTTCGTGGCCCACCGGCTCACGGACGCGAACGTGCCGAATTTCGGCGCGATCCTCAACGGTCTCAACCTTGCGGTATCCGGCTACTATTACGCCCAGTATTACGACAAGACGTACAAGGATTACTACGTCGTGATGGCGAAGCAGGATCCGGAGTCGCCGGATCGCTGATACCGATACCGCGCCTGCGGTTTTTCCGGGCCGGCTCCCTGGCGGGGCCGGCCATTTTTATGAGTGGTGCCCGGCCGAGAGGGGGCGCCTCAGCGGCGGCCGGCGCGCGTGAACAGCCAGCCGCCTGCGCCGAGCACCAGGAGGTTCGGCAGGAAGAGCAGCAGGGCGGGCTTCCACTCGGGCGCCTTTTCTAGCCAGCCGATCGCGGTGATGAGGAAATAGTAGCCCAGCGCGAGGCCGAGCGCGACGCCCATGTTGGCGGAGGTCTCCCGGCGGGACACCTTGATGCCGAGCGGCACGCCGATCAGGGCGAAGCTCAGGACGGCGAGGGCGTCGTTGAAGCGCTCGCTGAGGACGAGTTCGATGCGGGTGATGGCGCGTTCGCGATGAAGGCGCGCCTCGGGTGACTCGTGCGGCGGGGCAATTTCCAGAGCCCTGTGCTCTTCCTTCAGCTTGTCGTAAGCGACGAAGTCGAGCTTGGTCCTCACGGCGCTCTGGCTGAACATTTGGTCGAGGGAGAGGCGGAGCGCCTCGGTTTCGGCGAAGGAGCCGACGATGGTGGGGGCGCGAAAGTCCTCCGGGTGTTTCTCGTCGCGCAGTTCGACATGGGCGCCGCGCAGGGTCAGCACGAGGGCATTGGCGGCCTCGTCGTAGGAAACGGACCCCTCGGCGGCCCTCACGACGCGGACGGCCCGCTGCCGTTTGTCGAGCTGCCAGAACCACAGGTCGTGGAGCACGGAACCCTTTTTGTCGCCGACGTAGACGACGAACCCGGGGAATTGCCGAATAAAGGTGCGCGGCACGATCATGCTCAGCGGGTTGGCGCGTACGGCGGCGGCGAGGTCCCGTCGGTAGGTGGCGCGGGCCCAGGGCATGGCGATCTGGTTCACATAGAGCGCGGTGGTTGCGCCCAGGAGGCCGAGGATGATCACGGGACGGGCGATGCGGGCGAGGCTGATGCCCGAGGCGCGCATCGCGGTGATCTCGCTGTCGGCGGAAAGACGTCCGAGCGTGAGCAGCACTCCCGTGAGCACCCCCATGGGCAGTGCGAAGGTGACCACGAAGGGCACGAGCAGGGCGAGCAGCCGGCCGAGCATGAGCAGGTCGATCTGGCCGGCGAGCACGTAGCCCATGAGCTCCTTCATCGCGTTGCCCACGATCAGCACGAAGGCGAAGAGGCTCACGGCGGCGGCGCACGTGAAGAGCACGCTCTTGAAGATGTAT
>JAJXVO010000237.1 GCA_021782105.1 bacterium | reverse complement strand
ATCTCGATTGACACTGCATCTGGCGGCCCACGCAACCAAAACCGGGGCCGCCAACGCTGAAGGTGGGGGGATGGTTACAGAGAGTAGGCGTCCTGGAGGAGCGCCGAGAGTTCGAGGCGGTGGATGGAGAGCGTGCCCACGGCCGGCGAGGCCGCGGCATCGCGACCGGCGTAGACCGCCTTGTGGCCGAAGATCTCCTCGAGTTGGGGGCTGATGTTTCCCCAGGGGCCCATGTTCTGCGGCTCCTCCTGGCACCAGACGAGACGGGCTCCGTCATACTGGTCGGCGATCTGCGAGAGCCTGTCTCGATGGAGCGGATACAGCTGTTCGACGCGCACGATCGCGGCATCGTCGATCTTGTTGCGCGTGCGGTAATCCACGAGATCGTAGTAGACCTTTCCGCTGCACAGGATCAGCCGGTTCACCTTCGGATCCTTCTCGCCCCTGGTGGGATCGTCGATGATCTCCTGGAAGGCGCCCGATTGGAATTCGGCCAGATTCGACACTGCGGCGTGATGGCGCAGCAGCGACTTGGGCGACATCACGATGAGCGGTTTGCGGAAATCGCGCCGCATCTGGCGGCGAAGCACGTGGAACAGGTTGGCGGGGGTCGTGATATTCACGACCTGCAGGTTGTTCTCGGCGCAGAGCTGCAGGTAACGCTCGACGCGGGCGGACGAGTGTTCCGGGCCCTGACCCTCGTAGCCGTGGGGCAGGAACATCACGATGCCGCTCGCGCGCTGCCACTTCGACTCGGAACACGAGATGAACTGGTCGATGATGACCTGGGCACCGTTGGCGAAATCGCCAAACTGGGCCTCCCAAATGCACAGCATCTGGGGATAATCCATCGAGTAGCCGTAGTCGAAGCCGAGCACCGAAGCCTCGGAGAGGACGGAGTTATAGACGCAGAAGCGTGACTGCTTCTCGTCGATGTGGTTGAGGGGCGTGTAGGACTCGCGGGTATCGGTGTCGTAAAGCACCGCGTGGCGTTGGCTGAAGGTGCCCCGTTCGCAGTCCTGTCCGCTCAAGCGCACGGGCGTGCCTTCATGCAGGAGGGTGCCGAAGGCGAGCGCCTCGCCGAAGGCCCAGTCCACGGGCCCGCCCTCCTTGAGGGCTTGAAAGCGTCCGTCGATGAAACGCTTGATCTTCGGGTTCGGCTTGAAACCTTCGGGAAGGGTCGTCAGCCCGCGGACGACCTTTTCGAGCGCCTCGGGCTTCACGCCGGTTTCGACCGGATGGAAGTGATAGGCGGGCTGGAAAAAGCCGGTCGAACCCTGGAAAATGGCCTTGGGATCGGCCTGGAGCGCGGCGCGCTTCGAGGCTTTTTTCGCCTCGTTGTCCTTGGCCTTGGCGAGGTGGGCGTCGAGTGCGGCGCTGTATTCGGCTCGGACGGCCACGCCCTCGTCCTCCGTGATGGAGCCCTCCTCGATCAGCCGCTTCGTGTAGAGGGTGGTCACAGGCGGTTGCACGGCAATCTTCCTGTACAGCGTGGGCTGCGTGAAGGCCGGCTCGTCGCTTTCGTTGTGGCCGTACTTACGGTAACAATACATGTCGATGACGATGTCGCGGCGGAAGCGGACGCGGAACTCCAGCGCGAGCCGCGCGGCCATGCAGACGGCCTCGGGGTCGTCGCCGTTCACGTGTAGGATCGGCGCCTCGATCATCTTGGCCACGTCCGTGCAGTAGCGGGTGGAGCGGGAATCGCTCGGGAGCGTGGTGAAGCCGATCTGGTTGTTGATGACAAAATGCAGCGTGCCGCCGGTGCGGTAGCCGGGCAGTTGGGAAAAGTTGAGCGTTTCGGCCACGATGCCCTGACCTGCGAAGGCGGCGTCGCCATGGACGAGGAAGGGTAGCACCTTGCGGCGTTCGGCGTCGCTGCGAATGCGCTGGCGCGCGCGGACCTTGCCCTCGACAACGGGGTCCACGGCTTCGAGGTGGGAGGGGTTCGCCGTGAGACGGACCTCGATCTTGTGCCCGCCGGTTGTGTCGAGCACGGCCTCGTAACCGAGATGGTACTTCACGTCGCCGTCGCCGCCGACCATGTCGGGCAGATAGTTCTCCGAGAACTGCTCAAACAGCAGCTCGAAGGGCTTGCGCATGATGCTCGTGAGCACGTTGAGGCGGCCGCGGTGGGCCATGCCCATGACGATCTCCTCCACGCCGACCTCGGGGCAGTGCTCGATCACCATGTCGAGAGCAGCGATGAAGGTCTCGCCGCCCTCCAGGCCAAAGCGCTTCTGTCCGACATATTTGGTGTGCAGGAAGCGCTCGAACAGCTCCGCCTTGTAGAGGCGGCGCATGATGCGCATCTTCTGATCGCGGGAGAACTTCGGTTGGTTTTCGCAGGCCTCCATCTGCTGTTGGAGCCAGCTGCGCGCCTCGGTGTCCTGGACATGCGTGTACTCGGCGCCGATGTGACCTGTGTAGGTTTTGCGCAAAGAGGCGAGCAGGTCGCTCAGGCGCATCTGACCGCCGCCGCGGTAGGTGCCGACGTTGAAGGTCTCCTGCAGGTCGCCTTCCTTCAGTCCGTAATGGGCAGGTTGAAGACGCGGAAATTCGGGCGGGGGATCGCTGAGCGGATCGAGGTGGGCCTGAAGATGTCCGTGGGCGCGATGGGCATTGATCAGCCGCAGCACCTGAGCCTGCTTGGCGCTGTCCAGAATGGTGACTCCCGCCTCGGCGGCGCTTTGGCCGACGGTCGCGGCGTTAATCGGCAACTGTCCTCCGGAGCCGAGCGCAAAACCCTGGAAAAAGGCGCGCCAAGTCGGGTCGACGGAGTCCGGATTCTCAAGCCAGGCTTGATACGCGGCCTCGATCACGCCGGCGTTCGCATAAGTGGGAAGCGTAAAGGAATTCATGGACGGAAATTCCTTCGAGGCGCCAGGCAGCCGAGACAGGCTCTCGGTCGCACCCGTGCCTGAAGGAAAAAGAGGTTTTCGAGCTTAGAGATTAATACCAGACTATGGGGCTTTGTCTCTCCTTCTCTAGACCTTCTGTGGTGATATACGGGGCGGCCGGCTGTCGTAAGCGTAACAAGAATAGTTACTAATAGAGGCGCCGGGGCCACGGAGAAGCTGCGCAGGCTGCTGTTCATCGGCGTCTTGCGCATCGGAGGCGGAACCGCACGATGGGCGCTCATGAGCAGTTCCCGAATCCCCACCGATGGCGGCGGCGACCTGAAGGCCAACCCCTTCGCGGGGTTGCCCACATTGCCGCAAGTGGCGCCTGCCAAGGCAATTCAGGCCGCTGCCCCTGCGGCGCCCACCCCCTTGCCAACCCGGTCGCGCGGACGCGTGGACCTCGTCCGGCAGACGGCGGGGCGGGGAGGCAAGACCGTGACGGTCGTTTCAGGGTTTCTGGGGATCAGCGCCCGCGAAAAGGACGAAATCGCCAAACGTATCCAGCGCGCCTGCGGCTGCGGCGGCAGCGTGAAGGACGGGAAAATCGAAATCCAGGGCGACCAGCGCGAGGCCGCCGCGAAGGTGCTCACCGAGGCCGGATTCAAGGCGGTCTTTGCAGGCGGCTGACGCCCTGCCGGCTCCCAATCTAGTCGGTGAGCCCGGCCGCCAGTGCGAGCGCGCCCTTGGCGCGGTTCAGAATGTAGAGATGGTAACCCGGCGCGCCGTGAGCGAGCAGATCGCGGATCTGCGTCAGGGCCCAGTCGATGCCAATGATCTCGACGACGTCGGGGTTGCCCTCGGCCAGTTCCAGCCTTCGCGCCAGGGTGGCGGGAAGCGCGGCGCCACACAGGGAGGTGATGCGCTGGATCTGCTTGAGCGAAAGCACCGGCATGATGCCCGGAACGATGGGCACTTGGATTCCCGCGGAACGGCAGTGCTCCACGAATCGGTGGTAGCGGAGGTTGTCGAAGAAGAGCTGGGTGGTGATGAACGCGGCTCCCGCGTCCACCTTGCGCTTCAGGTTGTCCAGGTCCGTCCGAAAATCCCGCGCTTCGGGATGCTTCTCGGGATAGCCCGCCACGCCCAGGCAAAAATCGGCATGGCGCTCCCGTAACAGCGTTACCAACTCGTTCGCGTGGTGAAGCCCGTCGCGCGCCACTTCGAACTCCACCGCGCCTTTCGGCGGATCACCTCGCAGCGCCATGATGTTCCTGAAGCCTTCGGCGTGCAGCGTGTCGGCCACCGCCGCGAGTTCGGCGCGGGAATGCCCCACGCAGGTCAGGTGGGGCATCACGGTCATCCCGCACTCGTCCTTGAGAATCTGCGACACCTGCGCGGTTCGCTCGCGGGTGCTTCCTCCCGCACCGTAGGTCACCGACACGAAATCCCAGGAAATCTTCGAAACGGCCGCCGCCGTCTGCCGCAGCGCAGCGAGGCCCGCGTCGTCTTTCGGAGGAAAAAATTCGAGTGAGCGCAGGGGACGCTTCAACTCAAAGAGCGACGAGATGGAGGGATTTGCGGGCATGACCTTGGACCAAAGGCGGAGCGGGAAAGGTGGCGACTCGAAATAACATATCAAGAGATTACGATATGACGATATGAGTCAAGGGCCAAAACAGCCCACGGTGGGATCCGTGGGCTGGTCGGAGGTGAGAGGGGCCGAGCCTTGGCTCAGGATTTGGCCGGCTTCGATTCCGGTTTTGCGACAGCCGGGGGGATGGGGGCGGCGGGATGAGCGGGAGCGGGCTTCGGTGCGACCATCAGAGCATCGGCAGTCTTCGGCAGCGCGCGGTAGGCGTAGTCGTAAATTTGGAACGCGCGTTGGGTCATCATCTGATTGACGGCGGCCTTGGGGTCCGAGCACTTCACATTCAGGAACACCGGCAGGGAAGTAGCCGGGGTGGTCGAGGCGGGGGGCGTCGCTTTGCCGTTCTTGGCCTTCGGGGCCGGCTTGGGCTCGGGCACCTTTCGGCTGAAGGTCAGGCGCCAGTGGGCGCCGCTGAAGGTGCGAAGGTCGACCCAGCGGCTGTTTTTGGCAGCCTGTGCGACGGCGGGTGCGTTGAGGGCGTCCGTATCCGAAAAACGGAGCGTGGTGATCGAGGTCAGGAGTGCGTCGACTTTTTGTGGATCGAGGGTGCGACCCGCCTGAGCGGGCCCCTGGATTTCAAAGGGGGCGCCCTTTTTCGTGCGTGTCAGCTCAAGGGTGGAACTTCCGGGAAACTCGATTCCGATGCCTGCGATGTCGTCCAGCTTGAGCGACACGAGGGTGGAGTCGGCCCAGTTCTTTGCAGAGGAGTCCATCCAGAGCTGGAGCCTGCTGAGAAATACCTTTTTCTCCCCGTGATAGCGGACGAGGCGGCCGCCGCTGTCGAGCGTCTTGCCCAGGTCGAGCGACCAGAGGGTTTTGCCGGATGCGTCGGCGAGGCTGATCGAGTCGTGTCCGAAATCGTAGCGGGCTATCCTCGCCGGATCGGTGGTCACGAAGCGGTCGATCTTCGCCTTGCTCAACTGGTCGGCAAACTGGGTCAGTTTCGAGAAATCGGCGGGGAATCCGTAGTAGTTGTCGATGATCCAATCCCCGGCGGGATTCCGGGCGATGACGACCGACTTGCCGGCGTCCTCAAGGGTGATTTTGGTGGCTTTCGCGAGCACGGAGTGGTCCACGAGGGCATGGCCGATACGGGGATCGACTCCGGCCAGTTTCGCAGGGCGGTTTGCGATGAACACGGCGGCCGAGGCCAGGAACAGGATTACGACGACGATCGAGAGAGTCTTCAGTTTCATGGGCGGCGAGCTTGGGGGGGTCAGGCGCGGCGGTGGCGGTAGAACCAGATGCCGAATGCGACCACGAGGAGGGGAGAGGCGAACAGATTCGCAAAGAGCAGGGTGTATTTGAGCGAGTTGATGCCCTCGCGCAGCGCCAGACGGATCTGGCGGCGCTGAATGCGTGCGTCGCCCTCCTGCTTTTGGAAGGCATCGATGGTTTTCTGCATCTCCGGCGTCGCGATCAGCGTCTGCGTTTGTCCGCGTTTGCCCAGCAGCTCTTTGAGGTGCTGTTGGATGCCGGCCAGCTTCGCCTCGACCTCGTCGAGTTTCTCACGGTATTTGCGCTCGGCGGCCGCCTGCATGTCCATCACCACGGTGAAGGGTCGAGCCGAGCTGCCCTTG
>JAJXVO010000236.1 GCA_021782105.1 bacterium | reverse complement strand
GATCTCCGTGGTCGCGCCCCCCTGAATCACACGGCGGCCACAGGACAAAAGCTTGAATTATGCTCCCTCCCTTTCATGCACAATCCCAGCCCCGCAGCGTCTCAAAGGTTATGCTTTCCGCTCGTACCCTGAGGCGTCCGCCTCTCATCGGGATGGGCCATGTCCTGCCCCTGATTGTCGTCCTGTTCGCCGCAACGACGGGCCTGGGCGACGGCCGGGATTCCGATTCGTCCCGGCAGGATTCTCCAAGGCCACAGCAAGCCCAACCGCCGCCACCCCCGCCCCCGCCGCGTGCCCAACCCACCCCTCCTCCCACACGCGCCCCCGCGCCCGTATGGCGGGGCCAGGCCCCCAGCGCCCCCCACCTTCCGCCTGCCTCAAGGCTCGATGATGTGCGCCACGTCGACCGCCCGCAGTCGCCCCAGCCCAATGTCAACCAGGGCCGCACACCGACGCTCCAGCGTCCGAATTTTCCCCGCCCCTCCCCGCCTCAGGACTTCCGCCAGCACGAGCCCCGCGACTACAACCCGCGTCAGACCACCCCGCCACCCCAGGGCCGAAACCCGCCGCCGCAGGACCATCGCGGGCCCGATGGGGACAGGGACTGGAGGCATGACCCCAGCCGCGGCGGCAACATCAGGCCGCCCGACGGCCGACCGCCTTCGTCGCGGGACCATCGCCCGCCCGGAGATAACCGGGACTGGAGGCGTGAACCAGCCCACGGCGGAAACATCAGGCCGCCCGACCGCCAATACCCGCCAACACGCGACCGTCGCCCGCCCGATGCGAACAGGGACTGGAGGCGTGAACCAGCCCACGGCGGAAACATCAGGCCGCCCGACCGCGATCGGCGCCCCTGGGACAACGACGCCCGCGACCACTGGCGCGACTGGACCCGCTTCCACGATCGCGACGACCGGCGTTTCCGGTATCACCCCGGGCGCAGCACCTGGGCGTACTGGGACCCCTACGGTTTCTACGATCCGTTCTGGGGGGGATACTATGTCTGGTACGGCAGCTATTACTCCTGGTACTCCTACGCCTATTCCCCGTATCCAAACTATTCCGACGAGACGTCGGCGCCTGCGCAGGAGAGCTATTCGGAACCCGAGCCCCAGCCGCCACAGCCCGGGGCGATCCCCCTGTATTTCGCGCCCAATCCGCCCCCGCTGGGGACTCAGCTTCCGCCCACGCTCGACATGAGCGCGGGCGCCGCCCCCGCGGGCCTCGCGCCGTGGATCGACGAGCCATTCTACGGCCCGCTCGCCACCCGGCTCGCCGCCGGCGACCTTCCCGGCTCCACCCTCGCGCTGCTCAACACCTACCGCGCCGCGAAACTCGCCGCACTCCGTGCGCTGCGCCAGAAGCTCGCGTCGGTCGCCTCGCTCGGCCCCGACGCCCGCAGGCGGGCCCTGTCGGAATTTGCCCGCGAGCAGTCCGCCTCGCTGAGCGAACTCGACGACAGGTCCGGGCAGATCCGCCGCCTCCTGGTCAACCAGGGCGACACAAATCCCTGGTACGGGCAGCGCCCCTGGCGCCTCGATCCGCAGACCGCCAACCTCGCGCCCGACGCCCTGAAGCGACTCCAGTTCCAGGTCGTCCGAGCGGCAGCCTCCTACGGGGACGGATTCCCCACCGCGTTCCGCTGGCTGCTCAGGGAAACCGCGATGGACCTGCAAATGTCCGCCCTCGCCGCCCCGCCCTCGTCCGCCCCCCAGGGAGAGCCGCAATCCAGGCTGGTCTTCTTCTCCCCCAGCACCTCGCGCGTGATCCTGCCCGGGAACCTGCCCGACGATCTTGCCACCGAGTTCGCCGCCTACGACTCCGAGAAACGTGCGATCCGCGCGGAATTGGTGGCCTCGCTGACCGACAGCGACGCCCTTTCGGCCGAGGGTCGCCGCCAGGCAGATCTGGCCGTGGTCGTGCGTCTCACCCCTCGCCTGATCGCCCTTGAGGCGCTCGCCGACCAGATCCGCGACCGCGTGGCCGCCACACCCGGACTATTTGCGCCCGAGCACCGCGTGGACATTCCCGGCGACCTGGCGGTCCGGCTGAGCGAGTTTCTCGATGAGTGCGCACAACTGCGCGACCGCGTGTATGCCGAATTCGAAAAACTGCGCGCGCTGGCGGCCCCCGCCACGCTGAGAATGCTACCTCCTGGCTCCGAGCCGCCGCAGGCGGCGCTCACCGTCGCCCTGACCCCGCGTCTCGGGCAGTCCGAGGAGCGGATCACCACCATGCGTGCCGACCTGGAGGCGTTCAACCGGGTGTGGACCCCGCGCATCGCCGACAACGAGGCTCGCAGCGCCCAGCTGCAGGCCGACATCGCGCGGCGCTTCACCTCGTTCCCCGGAGCACCGACCGGCCTGTCGAGCGGCGCCGAGTACCGCCTATGCGAGGATCAGGTCCGCGACGAGCAGACCTGGCAGCAGTACGCCGAATACCAGACCGCACTTTTCGAGCCCGGCCTGTCTCCCGCGCAACGACGGCTCCTCTACGACGGCGCGCTCCAGAAGCTCGCCCTGCAGCTTCCTCCGGCCGACACGACTTGGCAGCAGGGAGATTGAACACGCACAGCGGCCATCTCCGGTTCGCTGCTTGCGCTCGCCCGACCCCGGCCTTAGCACTCGCCTTCCTTAGCTCCGGAGCGGGCCGTCGCTCCGGGTTCTTTGATGATCCCAAGGGCCGGGTAACTCCGGCCCGGCAAACAAGGTCCTGGAGAGGAAAGTCCGGACACCACAGGGCAGGATGCCGCGCGAGGTTCACCCCAAGCGCGGGCACCGCGGGTCAAGCCGCGGTGACGGAAAGTGTCACAGAAAACAGGTAGCCCCGGGCGCGCGGTTTCGGCCGTCACCCGGGGTGATAGTGAAAAGGTGGGGTAAGAGCCCACCGCGCCGACGGCGACGTCGGCGGCACGAAAAACCCCTTCCGGTGCAAGGCAAAATAGGCGGCTGGACTGCCCGTCCTACAGCCGCGGGTATGCCGCATCCCGCCGCGCCGGCGCGCTTCGGCACGTCGTCACGTCGGGGCGGGCTTCCGAAACGCAGCCCGAGAGAAATGGCGGCCGCACCTCCTTCGGGAGGCGGCACAGAATCCGGCTTACAACTCCGGAGCTAAGGAATTTTTCAGCGCCCCTGCGGAGGGTTCAGACCTCCGAGGCTGCGGCCGTCGCGGCCGCGATCGCCGCGCCGATGCCCGAGCCGTCCTTGGCGAGCATCGTCCCCACCCGGCCCCTCGCGGCCGGAAGCGTCTCGTCGATGGCCTGCTGTATCCAGCCGGCATAATACGGCATCTTCTCGTAAAGCGAACCGTCGACCGCGATGACGTGTTCACCCGAAAGCGGGGGATCGATGTGAAGCAATGTGCCGCAGAAGGTGGCTGCTGTGAGCCTCGCCGAGCGTTCCACCAGGAGCCCGACCACCGTGCGCACCGCCGCAAGACGCTCGTCACCCAGGGACACCCAGCCAAAACAGGAGGCGAGCGTCGCAGCCGTCGCCTCGAGCCCCGCCCCGTCGGCCAGGATGGCGCCGACCTCGGGCCCCGAGAGGACATCGCGACGGGACAGTCCGGCCGACACCGGAAGCAGCCCCTCGGCCGCCATGTCGATGAGCACACGCCGGACGATTTCCCCGATGTACCGGCCCGAACCCATCTTCTCAAGGCGCTGCGTGCCGGGACGCTCGCTCGCCTCGTCGAGTTCGCGGTCAAACCGGGTCTGCGGAGCCGCGTCGAAATTGCCCGACTCCATGTTGACGATCATCGGGCGCCCGGTGAGCGGGTGCACGGGCTCGAGGTAGCAGGTGTTGTGGCCGGTGCCGCAAATCGAGCCGATGGCGACATGGGGCCTGGTGAAGGCCGCTGCCAGAAGCGTGCCGACAGTGTCGTTGAGGATCGCCCGGCTTCGCACCTGCGACAGCCCCCGGCTTGCCAGCGCGCGGTCCAGAAGCTGGCCCACATCCTCTCCCTCGACGCCTGCGGTGCGGATCTCCTTGGTCCAGAAAATGAGCCGCGCCTCGTTGACGCCGGTCTGCCGGCAGGGAAAGGAGAAGGTGTGTCCAAGGTCGTAGGATACGCCGGGCCGCGCGATCTCGGCCACGCGGTCGGCAATGAAGCCGAAGAGCCCCTCCGCGTTCGACCCCGCACCGAGGTGGTCGTAGGCGCCCGCCGGATCCACCAGCGGGGCGCGCAGAATGCGCTTGGTCACCACGCCTCCATTCCCGTCCAGCTCCACCTCGAGCACACGGATGTTGGTGCCGCCAAAATCGATCGCGATGACCGAGTCGTGTTCACGGCCGCTGGGTGATCCCAGAAAGGACGGCAGCATTCTCAGGGACGAGGGGCGCCCAGCGAGACCCGACTCCATGGCCCGGACAAAGTCCGCCGCGACGCTCCGGAGCGCGTCCGCAGTCAGGTAAAATTCCCGCTTTCGCAGGTCAAGGTAGGTGTTGAGGTCCATGTCGGCGGGAAGGGAAACGTGCATTTGAGTCCGGGCGGGACGGCAGGCACAAGCCTACAAGCGGAACCCACGCCCCCCCGAATTCGAGGGGGGGGCGCCCACAACGGGACAGGGCTCGGCGGCCCGGGGAATTCCGGGGTTACCCGGCGTAGGCGTCCATGCCCACGCAGGAACAAATGAGGTTCCGATCGCCGTAGACGTTGTCGACA
Organism: bacterium; assembly: GCA_021782105.1. Taxonomy (GTDB): domain Bacteria; phylum Verrucomicrobiota; class Verrucomicrobiia; order Opitutales; family Opitutaceae; genus MWDT01. The sequence continues at coordinate 1,420 of JAJXVO010000236.1, read as the reverse complement.
CGACCCACGCTGGGCCAGAACTTCGAGAGGCGGGTGTGCCGGTCGGGGAACGCCGCCTCCTCCCTCGAATACGGCCTGCCCCAGGTGTCGGCACACACCACGGCCGCGGTGTGCGGCGCGTGTTTGAGCACATTGTCCGCCTTGTCGGCCCGGCCCTCGGCCACGGCGGCCATCTCGCGATGGATGGAGATCAACGCGCCGCAAAACCGGTCCAGTTCGCGCTTCGATTCGCTCTCGGTGGGCTCGACCATGAGCGTTCCGGGCACCGGAAACGACATCGTGGGGGCGTGATACCCGTAATCCATCAGCCGCTTGGCGACGTCCTCCACCTCGATGCCATGCCGCTTCCAGGAGCGGAATTCGAGGATGCACTCGTGCGCAACCAGACCTCCGGCACCCTTGTAGAGGACCGGGAAATACGGATCGAGGCGGCGGGCGACGTAGTTGGCATTGAGGATCGCCATGCGCGTGGCATCGGCGAGTCCCTCCGGCCCCATCATGCGGATGTAGAGCCAGGGGATGACGAGGATCGACGCCGAGCCCCAGGGGGCCGAACTCACCGCGCCACCGCCCGCGTCCTCAGTCGACGGATCGCCCTGGCGGGCGGACGCCGGACCCGGAGGCACGACCACATGGCCCGGAAGAAAGGCAACAAGATGGGAGGCCACGCCGATGGGGCCGACGCCGGGGCCGCCTCCGCCGTGGGGGATCGCGAAGGTCTTGTGCAGATTGAGGTGACAGACGTCGGCGCCGATGTGACCCGGCGAGGTCAGGCCCACTTGGGCGTTCATGTTGGCGCCGTCCATGTAGACCTGGCCGCCCTTCGCGTGGACGACGGCGCAGATCTCCTTGATCGACTCCTCGAAGACGCCGTGGGTGGACGGGTAGGTGACCATGAGCGCCGCGAGCTGCGCGGCGTGGGCGTCGGCCTTGGCGCGAAGATCACCCACGTCGATGTTGCCCTGGGGGTCGCAGGCGACGGCGACGACCCTGTAGCCGCACATCGCGGCGCTGGCGGGGTTGGTGCCGTGGGCGCTGGTCGGGATGAGGCATACGTTGCGCCCGCCCTCGCCGCGGCTCGCGTGGTAGGCGCGGATCGCGAGAAGCCCCGAGTATTCGCCCTGGGAGCCCGCGTTGGGCTGGAGCGACACCGCCGCAAATCCCGTGATCTCGGCAAGCCAGCGCTCGAGGTCGTCGATGAGCCTTCGGTATCCGGAATTTTGCGACGCCGGCGCAAACGGATGCAGCGCGGACCACTCGGGCCAGCTCACCGGCAGCATCTCGGAGGTGGCGTTGAGCTTCATCGTGCACGAGCCCAGCGAGATCATCGAGTGGCACAGCGAAAGGTCCTTGGCCTCCAGCCTGCGGACGTACCGGAGCATCTCATGCTCCTCGTGGAAGGTATTGAAGACCGGACTGG
>JAJXVO010000235.1 GCA_021782105.1 bacterium | reverse complement strand
AGCACCTGCTGAAGTTCCCCAGTCATCTTGCGGGCTGCCGCTTCGGCACGGCTGCGACTCGTGGCAAGCACCCACGTCAGCGCGCCTGCCAGAAGCGACATGAGCACGCCGCTGACCATGAGGAATTCGATGGTCGGGGCGGCGGCGTCCGCCACCGAGGACCGGGGTAGGGTGCCAACGACGAGTCCGGCCCGCCGACCCAGCATGTCGATCGTCCGGGGCAGGGAGGGACCGTGGAACGTCATATTCCCGGCACCTCCGGCATTGAGGAGCCAATGGCCCTCCTTCACGTGCAATTCGAGTCGGTACCCGATGCCCGGATCGAGTTGACGTCTTATGAGCGTGTCCAGCTGGTGCCCGCGGTCGACGAGCATGACCCAGCCCTGCGGCTCAGTGGCCTTCCGTGTGGGCCCATCGGCGGTGTGCGGGTAGACGGCCAGCGCCGTCGCCATGGTGATGGTTCGGGGTGCCGCTGGATTGCCGATCGATTCGATCAATTGAGGTTCCGATGTCGGCCTAGTTTGCGCCGCGATTGCTCGGGCGAGGGCGTGTTTCGCCTGTTCAAGCATTGGTCCCGAAGCAGGAGTGCCCGCCGCATCGCAGGCATAGACCAGTTCCGGTTTCCCATCGGGACCCGGGGCAAAATAACTCACGATTCCCGAGCTGAACGACGAATCGTGGAGGATCGATCGCGCAAAGACACTCCAGTCCGCCGCGGTGATCTTGTCGCTCGCATCGAAAAGTGCCCGCCCGCTTCTGAGCACGTTGACCTGCGCGCCGAGGTAATTGTCGACCACCAGTCCGATGCGGTCGCTCACCCGAGCAAGCCCCGTCCGCGTGGTCAGGTTGATCTCCCGTTTGAGCAGGAGGGAGCCTCCCAGGGTTATGGCGATTCCGATGGCAACGACCACCACCGACACCCAGGCCCATCGCGCCGTATTGTGAGGCACTTCAAGGGGCGTTGAATGCTGCGTCATCGCGGACATCCTGCAGGCAGCCCCGCCGTCAACAAGGCCGAAAATGCCGACCTTTCCACACGGTTTCCACCCTAAGCTTTTGGGTTGTCCGAATCTCGGCACAGCGGAAGGATCGCCGGTCTCCGCATGCCGAAGATCCGAATCCTTCCCGATCGCGTCGCCAACCAGATCGCCGCCGGCGAGGTGATCGAGCGCCCCGCGGCCGTCGTCAAGGAACTGGTCGAAAACTCACTCGACGCCGGCGCCACGCGCATTGAGGTCGAGTTCCGCCAGGGCGGGCGCGCCCTCATCCGGGTCGAGGACAACGGCGGTGGCATGTCGCGCGACGATGCCCTGCTTTCTCTGGAACGCCACGCCACCAGCAAGCTCAGCGAGGCCGACGATCTCAACAGGCTCGGGACTTACGGCTTTCGAGGCGAGGCGGTCCCCTCCATCGCCAGCATCTCGCGCTTTACCCTGCAGACGCGCGAGGCCTCCGCGGAATTTGGCACAGAAATCCTCGTCAACGGCGGCCGGCTCGTTCACGTGCGCGAGTGCGGACGTCCCCAAGGCACCCGCATAGAGGTCGCCCAGCTCTTTCATCCAGTCCCCGCACGCAGGAAGTTCCTGAAGAGCGACCAGACCGAGGCTGCGCACCTGGTGCAATGCGTCCGCCTCTACGCCCTGGCCTGCCCGGCTGTCGCATTCACCCTCGTCGAGGACGGGCGCATCATCTTCCGCTCGCCCCGCTGCGAGGATCTGGCCGACCGTGTAACGGAAATCTTCGGACGCCAGCTCGGCTCGGATCTCGTCCCGATCGACGCCTCCGGCGAAGGTTTTGAACTCACCGGTCTCGTGGGCAAACCCGGAGTGGGCAGGGCCACGCGCCACGAACTCATCACCTTCGTCAACGGACGGCCCGTCGACAGCCGCACGCTCAACTACGCGCTCATCGAGAGCTACCATGACTCGATCCCGAAGGGCCGGTACCCCCTGGCCTTCCTGTTCCTCCGCCTCGATCCGGCGGCGGTTGACGTCAATGTGCATCCCGCAAAGCGCGAGATTCGCTTCAGGTCCGAAGGCCAGGTGCGGGGTTTCGTGATCCGCAGCGTGCTCCAGAGGCTCCGCGAACTGGGGCAGGGCTTCAAGTTGCCCGTTCCGCCGGCCCCGCCCCAGCCGCCGCCGTTTCAGGTCCCCGTGCTCGTGCCGGCCAGCGCGGGGTCTCCCAAAAGCTTTGCCCACGTGACAGCCTCGACTCCCGTGTCGGCTCCTGCCGCGAATGCTCCAGTGCCGGCCAGCCCGCCGCCAGCACCTGCCGCCTCCGCACGCGCCGTCGATCTGGCGCGCCCTCAGTTCGATGCCTGGACCTTTCTCGGGCTCGCCCACGGAAACTTCGCGGTGTTCGAGACGCGCGCCGGCATCGTCCTGCTCGAGCGCCGCGCCGCCCTTGAACGCATCTGGTTCGAACGCCTCCGGGCCCAGTTCGGCATCGGCGCTATGCCCCCGACCCAGCGCCTCCTCCTGCCCGTTCCCGTCGAACTCGACCCCGTCGCCAGCGCGATGCTCGTCGACCGGCTCGAGTTCATCCAGGCCCATGGCTTCGAGATCGTGGAGTTCGGGCGAAACTTTTTCCGCATCGAAGCCATCCCAGACTGGATGGAACCGACCGATGCAGAGACCTTTCTCCGCGACCTTCTCGGTGCCCTCCGCGACGGACGCTTCCCGGGACGCGATAATCGCCTCGATCACGAGGAATTTGCGCGACTGGCCGCCACCCGCGCCCTGCGCCTGCCTCCGACGACGTCCGAGCATGAGATGAAAGACCTGCTCGCCCGCCTTTTTGCCACGGCATCCCCGCTCACCTCACCGAACGGACGCCCCGTCTTCATTGAATTGTCACACGGAGAACTGAATCGCCGCTTTCAGAAATAGAGCCGCGGGGGTATACGGTTTGTACAAATCATGGACCCTTGGCACAATTCTTGATTACCCTAGACTTGGAGTCGGTCGCGTGCCTAAAAGCGCTGCGGACAGTGTCCTCTCATACCTATGCCTAGCAAAGCACCTGCCAGAGCGAAGAAATCCGTCGAGTCCCACCCGGCCCCGGCATCCCGGTCCACCGCTGCGAAGTCCGACGCCGGTCGCACCGAAGCCATGCGATCTCTGATTCTGAGGCACCTGCGCTCGACCCTCGCCCGGGATCCGGGCAGCGCCACGCCTCGTGACTGGTGGATCTCCACGGCCATGGCCGTGCGCGACCACATCCTCGAACGCTTCATCGAGACCCAGGCCACGCACACCGAAAACAATGTCCGGCGCATCTATTACTTCTCCCTCGAATACCTCATCGGACGCCTGCTCGGTACGAATCTTTATAATACCGGGCTCTACGAGGACACTGTGGCCGCCGTGCGTTCGCTTGGACTCGATTTCGAGGCCATTCGCGGTTCCGAGGAGGATATGGGACTCGGCAATGGCGGCCTCGGCCGACTCGCCGCATGTTTCCTCGATTCCCTCGCCACTCACGACTACCCAGCCATCGGCTACGGAATCCATTACGAGTTCGGTCTGTTCAAGCAGGAGTTCGTCAACGGGCACCAGATCGAGCGACCCGACAATTGGATCATGTACGGTGATCCCTGGGAAATTGTCCGCCCGGAGTACACCCTCGAGGTGAAACTTTATGGTGAGGTCGTCGAGGAATTCGACGATCTGGGCAACGTCACCCCGCACTGGGTCAATACCACGTCCATCCTCGGCATCCCCTACGATATCCCCATCGTCGGTTATGGCACTGAAACCGTTAATTTCCTCCGCCTGTGGGGCTCCAAGGCGACCAAGGAGTTCGACCTGGCGACCTTCAACCGTGGAGGTTACGTCGATGCGGTGGCCGAGAAGGCGAGGGGAGAGACTGTCTCGAAGGTTCTCTACCCCAACGACAGGACCGAAAACGGCAAGGAGCTGCGCCTCGTCCAGCAGTACTTCTTCGTCTCCTGCTCGCTGCGCGACATCATCCGCCGTCATCGCAAACACAAGACCAACAACTGGGACAATTTCCCCGATAAGGTTGCCGTCCAGCTCAACGACACCCATCCCGCCGTTGCGATCACGGAGCTCCAGCGCATCCTGATCGACGAGGAGCATCTCGAATGGGACCTCGCTTGGAACATCGTCAATCGCACCTTCGGCTACACCAATCACACCTTGCTTCCCGAGGCCCTGGAAAAATGGAGCGTCGGACTTTTCGGCCGCGTTCTGCCCAGGCACTTGCAGATCATTTTTGAGATCAATCGGCGCCTGATGGAAACCTGCGAGAATCTCTGGCCGGGCGACAATGCGAAAAAGCGGGCCTGCTCGCTGATCGAGGAGGGCCCCGAAAAGATGGTCCGCATGGCCAATCTCGCCGTCGTCGGTTCGCATGCCGTCAATGGCGTCGCAGCTCTGCACAGCGACCTGCTCAAGCGCGTGCTGTTTCCCGAGTTCAATGAGCTGTATCCGGGCAAGTTCCAGAACAAGACCAACGGCATCACGCCGCGCCGCTGGCTGCTCAAATCGAATACCCGCCTGGCCGACCTGATCACCCGCACCCTGGGCTCGAGCACCTGGGTCCGCAACCTGGACGAACTCCGCGGACTCGAAAAATCCGCCGACGATCCAGCCGTCCAAAACGAGTTCATGGCGATCAAGCGCGAGAACAAGGTCCTGCTCGCCGACTACATCCGTCGCCGCTGCTGCGGCAACGTCGACGCCTCCCCCGACGCGCTCTTCGATGTACAGATCAAGCGACTGCACGAGTACAAGCGCCAGCACCTCAACCTGCTCCATATCCTCGCGCTCTATCGCCGTCTGCTCCACGACCCCTCCTTCCAGATTGTGCCGCGCGTCTTCATCTTCGCGGCAAAGGCGGCGCCAGGTTACGACCTGGCCAAAAACATCATCCGGGCCATCAACGTCATCGGCGATCACATCAACCGCGACGAGCGCATCCGCGGTCAGATCAAGGTCGCCTTCCTGCCCAATTACCGGGTCTCCCTCGCCGAACGCATCATCCCCGCAGCCGACCTGTCCGAGCAGATCTCAACCGCCGGCAAGGAAGCCTCCGGCACCGGAAACATGAAGCTCGCCCTCAACGGATCCCTCACTATCGGCACCCTCGACGGCGCCAATGTCGAGATCCGCGACGAGGTCGGCGACGACAACATCTTCATCTTCGGACTCACCGTCGAACAGGTCCAGGAACTGCACCACCGCGGCTACAATCCCTGGGATTACTATCATCGGGACGAGGAACTGCGCGCGGTCATCGACTGGCTCGGGTCTCCTTACTTCACCCCAGGCGAGGGCAATGCCTTTGCGCCCATCGTTCACAGTCTGCTCGACGGAGGCGATCCCTACATGGTGCTGGCCGACTTCCGCGCCTACTGCGATTGTCAGGCACGCGTGGATGCGGCCTACCGCGACAAGGACCAGTGGGCCCGGATGGCGATTCTGAATACGGCGCGGATGGGCAAGTTTTCCAGCGACCGCACGATCCGCGAATACGCTCGCGACATTTGGAAGCTCCCGCAGGTGACGGTGCCGCCGCGGCATTGAGCGCCCGCGCGCCCGCCACCTCAGGACGGTCCGCTGCGCGGGCCGGCAGCAAACCCAAGGGCGAGCTCCCGAATTCGCTTCCGGGCGCTCGCCAGCCCGTTGCGACGCGTCGGCGAAAGGTGTCGCACCAGTCCGAGCGCCTCGAGCGGATCGAGGTCACTCGAGGCAACCTCCTCCGGCATCGCGCCGGAAAAAAATCCGCACAGCGTCGTCAGCAGCCCTCCCACCAAGGGGGAGTCGGCCGCGCACACGAACATGCACCGCCCCTGTTCGTCGATCCGTCCCTCGATCCACGCCGCGGAGACGCAGCCCCGGACGCGATTCTCCTCCGATCTCAGGCTCGCGGGTTCCGCCTGCGTCCGCCTGCCGGCGGAATCCACGATCAACGCCATGCGTTCCTGCGCATCGTCGATCGGCGCGTACATTTCGATCAGTTCCGTGAGTTTGTCCTGGAGCATGGGTGCCGTGCGCAGTTTTACGGAGCTTCCGAAGTCGGCGAGCGTTTTTGTCCGCGATTGGGGAAGGAAGGCGCGAATGAACCGACTTGGGGGCTGCC
>JAJXVO010000015.1 GCA_021782105.1 bacterium | reverse complement strand
GGGCATGCCTGGCGGGCGGCCTCGAGGAGGTTGAGCGTGCCCACGGCGTTGGTGTCGAAATCGTCGAAAGGGATGGCGGCGGCCCGGTCGTGGCTTGGCTGGGCGGCCGTGTGGACGATGGCGGAGGGCTGCAGCTGCTTGAGCAGCGCCAGCACCCCGGCGCGGTCGCGGATGTCGAGCTCGTGATGGGTGAACCCCTTCAGTGTGTCCTGCAACCGGCGCTGATTCCAGCGTGTGTCGCCCTGGGGCCCGAAGAAGGCGGCCCTCTGGTTATTGTCGACTCCGTGCACCGAATAGCCGAGTTCGCGGGTAAAATACGAGCATACTTCGGAGCCGATCAGGCCGGAGGAGCCGGTGACGAGGAGGGTCTTTGCCATGGTGGTTGGGGATTGAGCGGAAGGGAGGGGGAAGAAGGGACCGGGCGCCGCTCGAGCGGCGCCCGGGTTGAAGCTTAGTTGTCGCGTTTGTCGAGGATCGCCTGGATCTGGTCCATGATCGAGTTCATCCGGGCCGCGAGGGCCTGGTAGGGGGCCGGCGTGGCGAGGTCGACGCCGGCGCGCCTGACCAGATCGTAGGGATGGTCCGAACCGCCGGCCTTGAGCATGGCGAGGTAGGTTTCGGTGGCGCCGGGTTCGCCCTTCATGATGCGCTCCGCGAAGAGCTGGGAGGCGGCGATGGAGGTGGCGTACTGGTAGACGTAGAAATTGTAGTAGAAGTGCGGGATGTAGGCCCACTCGTCCGTCACGAAGTCGTCGATCTTCATCACTCCCTGCGCCTGGCCCTGGTATTTGCGCAGCAGGTCGCCGTAGATCTGGGAAAGCCGGGCGTCCGACAGCGAGCCGCCGTGCTCGACGACCTCGTGGATCTTCAGCTCGAATTCGGCGAACATCGCCTGGCGGAAAAAGGTCCCGCGCAGGTTTTCCAGGGCGTTGCCCAGGTAGTAGAGCCGCTCGTCGTCGGATTTTGCGACCTTGAGCATGTGGTCGAGCAGGAGCGCCTCGTTGCAGGTGGACGCGATCTCGGCCACGAATATGCTGTAGTCGGCCGTGGGATACGGCTGGTGGGTGTTCGCGAGCAGCGAGTGGCAGCCGTGGCCCCACTCGTGGGCGAGGGTGGAGACGGACTCGTAGTCGTCGTTGTAGTTGGTGAGGACGAAGGGATGCACGTCGTAGATCGCTCCGTTCATGTAGGCGCCCGAGCGTTTGCCCGGCGAGGGGTAGACGTGCGTGTAGCGCCCGTTGAGGCTCGACGTGATCAGCTGCGTGTACCCGGCGCCGAGCGGGCGGGTGGCGTCGATCACGAGCTTCTTGGCCGTCTCATAGGGGAAGTCCTTGTCGAGCTTCACGATCGGCGGGTAGATATCCCAGTAGCGCAGATCCTTGATGCCGAGCATCCGCCCCCGCAGGCGATAGTAACGGTAGAGGGTGGGCAGGTTGGCGTTGGTCTGGTCGATGAGGGTGCGATAGACGGACTCCGGCACGTCGTTTTCGGAGAGGGCGGCCGCGAGGGAGCTCGGGTACTTGCGGACGCTCGCCCTGAACCAGTCGGTCTTCACCTGCGAGTAGAGGGAGACGCCGAGCGTGCGTTGGTACTGCGCGAAGGCGCCGAAGAACGCACGGAAGACCGCCTCGCGATCGGCGCGGTTGGGAAGGGCGCGGTATTTCGTATAACCAGCCTGGTCGATCGTGACGGTCGAGCCATCGGAGAGTTTGATCGTGGGCCAGGGGATGTCGGCGGAGGTGAGGATGCTGTAGACCGACTCGGGCGTGCCGGTGATCAGCGAGGCCGCGGACAGGACGCCCTCGGCCTGGGTGTCGAGCGTGTGCGGGGCCTTGCGGAAGATCTCCGCGATCGGGAACCGGTAGGGGGCGAGCCCGGGGTCGGCGGCGACGTAGCCCTCGATCCTGGCCTGTCCCGCAGCGAGCAGCTCTGGATCGATGAAGCTCGCGGCCTGAGCGAAGTCCGTGGCGAGCAGGTCGACTTCCTGGCTGCGCTCCAGCGAACTCGGATCCTTCAGGTTCTCGTCGAGTTTCTGGCTGGCGTAGGAGCTCAGCCGGGCGAGTTCCTTGCGCAGGCCATAGACGGTGTCTATGGCCTCCTGGAGCGATTTCGCGCTGTCGCCGAGATGCCCCTGGAAGCTCCGGATCTTGGGAATCTCGGCGGCCAGGGCCGACTTGGCGGCCTGAAATGCGGCTTCGTCCTTGTAGACGAGGCTCAGGTCCCAGGAGTAGGCGGGATTGGTCTTGGATTTGACCGCTGGCTCTTCGGGCATCGCAACCCCGGCAAGGGGGCTGAACGCGAGCAGGCAGGTGAAGGCGAGGTAAGGCTTCATGATTTTTGGCCGATAAATTGCCCCATTCCTGGGGAAAAACGATGCAAAAGCTCGTCCTGCGCCCGGCTCGGGCCCCGCACGGGCGACTGGAGGGCCGCTGCACGTACTGGACGCAGGGCCGCGGGCCGCGTAAGGTCCGCCTAGCACGCAGGGTCATTTGTAACTAGAAATAGGATACCACGATGTCCGCTCGTCCCCCCGACCTCGAAGTCCCTCCAGCCCGGCGCGGCGCGCGCGTCCGGGGTGCGACTCTGGTCACGTTCGGAGCCGTGGCCCTGCTCGAGGTGCTGGCGGTCGCCGGGACCTGGCGGTCGGCGGAGGTGCCGCTTGTGCCCGGCCTGTTCGTCCTCGTGGCGGTTCCCCTTGCGCTGGCCGTCTACTGGCACGGCGCACGCATCCTCGCGTATGAGCTGGCCGGTTCGTCGCTGGTCGTCAGGCGCGCATTTCTTTCGCGGCGCTTTTCGCTGGAGGGGCTCGCGTCGGCGGCAGTGGAGTCGGACGTCATGCGGGGGGCGTGTCGGGTCGTTGGCAATGGAGGGCTCGGGGCGGTGGCAGGATTGTTCAGGAGCCGGCGCTGGGGCTCGTTTCGCGCGTACCTGTCGGACCCTGCGACGGCGGTCGTTCTTCGGTGGAAGTCCGGCGCGTGCGTCATGGTGTCGCCGGCGGAGCCCCGGGCCCTCGTCGAGGAGCTGAGGCGGCGCGTCCTCTGACGCCGGCCTGCGCACGGCGAACGAAATGGCGTCGACATCCCCGATGCCGGGGTTAGGAGACTCGGCTCATGCCCTCCGAACCGGTCCGCTACGTCGTTCGTTCCACTCAGGTCGTCGAGACCGAGAAGGTTCTTGGCGAGGGGTGGATGCGCTGGCTGTACGAGACCGGGCCGGGCCGGCTGGCGCTGAACCTCGCGGTCAAGCGCGCCCTGTTGTCGAGGTACTACGGCTGGCGCATGAACTGGCGCTACAGCGCGCAGCGCGTGCTGCCCTTCATCATCGAGCACAACCTGGACGTCGACGAGTTCGCCAAGTCCCCGTACAACTTCAGGACCTTCAACGAATTTTTCCACCGGGCGCTCAAGCCGGATGCGCGTCCCATCGTCGTCGGCGACGACGTCGCGGTGCTGCCCGCGGACGGGCGCCATCTCGTGTTTCAGGATCTGGACGCCGCGACGGGGTTTTACGTGAAGGGCGAGAAGTTCCGGCTCTCGTCCCTGTTTGCCGAGGACAAGGTCCCCGAATCGCAGCGCGAGCTCACGCTCCGCTACCGCGGGGGCACGATGCTGATCTCCCGACTGGCGCCCGTGGACTATCACCGGTTTCACTTTCCCGTAGCGGGAACCCCGGCGGAGGCGCGCCTGATCGACGGCGTCCTGTATTCCGTGAGTCCGATCGCGCTGCGCCGCAACGTGCGTTATCTGGTATCCAATAAGCGGATGCTCACGACGGTCGAGAGTCCGCGCTTCGGGCGCGTCATGATGGTGGAGATCGGCGCGACGATGGTGGGCAGCATCCGCCAGAGCTACGTGGCGGGCCGTCCGGCGCCGAAGGGCGAGGAGAAGGGGTATTTCAAGTTCGGCGGCTCGTGCGTGATCACGCTGTTCGAGGCGGGGAGACTTCGTGTGGACAGCGACCTGCTCGAGGCGAGTGCCCGCCAGATGGAGACCTACGCAAAGATGGGCGAGCGCCTGGGCGCGGCGCCTGCCTGACCCAGGCGCCTGGGCGGGCGGGTGCAAAAGGCGCTTGCCAGCCCGGGGCGTGGTGGAGGGAATTCACGGTGTCTGGTAGAGGCTCGGGTGGCGAAATTGGCAGACGCGACGGTCTTAGAAGCCGTTGGAGTAATCCTTAGGGGTTCGAGTCCCCTCCCGAGCACCAGGCTTCGTCGTTGCTGCGCAACGGACTTCGCCTGGCTGCGCCGCATGAATGCGAGCCGGAAGATGAGGAGGAACAGCGCAGGAGCCTGCCGGGCATAGTCATCGCCGGAGGCGATACGACGCCCGGCTATCGCGCGGACCGCGGCATGGCGCCGTGATGGCGGGGCGCTCCGCATGCCGGACTTCGCCTGGCTGCGCCGCATGAATGCGAGCCGGATAGTAACGAAGAACAGCGCAGAAGCCTGCCGAGAATCGACGGATCGACAGTGGTGGGTTGAGGCACTTGGATGGTCATACTCGGTGACCAGCCCGAGTTCACATGATGCCACGCGTTCCCTTCTCACTGACGGCCTGCCGCGTCGGCTCCCTTCGTTCCTTGCCAATCCCATTTTCCGGCCGCTGCTTTCCTGTCGCCCTGCATAGGAGCGCCTGGATGCGTCGGTGGGTATCGGCCTTTGCCCTCCTGTTTGCCTGCGCCCTTGGTTTCGCGCCGGGCGCCGCTCGCGCCGTGGTGATCGCGCAGTCGGTGGCGATTCGCAGCCAGAGCGTGGCAAGGCAGGTGGTTGCGCCCTGGCAGCCTCTTTCCTTGAGTGTGACAGCCGATGGCATCGGGACTCTGAGTTACCAGTGGCGTCACAACAACCGGCCGATTGCCGGCGCCGTGAACGCCACCTACTCCCTATCGAATGTGCGCTACGCGGATGCCGGCGCATACACCGTCGACGTCGCCGACAGTCGCGGAACCGTCACAAGCGCTCCGATGTTCGTGCTCGTCGCACCTTCGCGCACGGAGCTCGTCGCCTGGGGACGAAGCGACGCAATCCCTGGAGACCAGACCGACTTGGTCGCGGTATCGGCGGGGGACAACTATGTGGTTGCCGTGCGAGCGGATGGATCGGTCGCGTCCTGGGGCCGTACCGAGACCGTTCCGTCCGGTCTCAAGGATGCCGTGGCGGTGGCGGCGGGCTCCGATTTTTCGCTCGCGCTGAAATCCGACGGCACGGTCGTTGCCTGGGGAAATCCCTCCAGCCCCTGTCTGAACCTGCCGGCGAATTTGAGTGGCGTCGTGGCGATCACCGCGGGAACCGAGATCGCCGGTGCCGTGCAGTCCGACGGTTTCGCCGTCGTATGGGGCGCCAACGGCCTGATGCAGACGTGGTTGCCGGATGCATCGCACCACGCCCAGGCTGTGGGGGTCGGTAGTCTCGCTCCCTTGATCCTCACGACTGAGGGCTCCGTGGTTTCCCTCCAGGGAGATCTGCCGGCGCAGCTCGCGTACCTCGCAGGGATTCACGATGCGGTCGCGCTGTCATCCGCCGGCTACCACGCTCTCGTGCTGAAGTCCGACGGCACATTGGCGGATGTCGGGAATTACTATGTGATTGCTGCGGGACTCACCTACACTCCGATCAATGTCCCGATCGGCCTGTCTTCGGTTGTGGGCGTGGCGGCGGGCGAGGTGCATTCGCTCGCGCTGATGTCGGACGGTTCCGTTCGAGCCTGGGGACAGGCGGGCATTTGGGCTGGGGACAGCTATGGCCAGGCGACGGTGCCCGCTTCTCTCACCCAGGCCATCGCGGTGTCGGCGGCCGGCTATACCTCGCTGGCTTTGCGCGACGGGAGCGGCGACAACGTGCCGACCGTGGCGACGCAACCCGCGGACCTCTCGGTCGGGCGCGGCGAGTGGGCGACTTTTTCGGTCGCCGCTACGGGCGGAAACGCCCCAGTGTCTTATCAGTGGCGCCACAACGGAATCAACATCGTCGGCCGGTAGCTACGACGTGGTGGTCTCAGACTGGCTCGGGAGCACGAACTCGCGGGTGGCGACGCTCTCGCTTGCCAGCCTGGCGACGGTGAGCGGCGCGGGCGGGGCGAGGCAGGTGCTCAAGCCGGGCGATCCGCTGTCGCTCAGCTTGACGCCAAAGGCCCAGGCGGCCCTTTCGTATCAGTGGTACAAGGACAATCGTCCGCTGGCCGGGGAGACGAAGGCGATGCTCTCCAGGGACTCCGTCGGTTACGCCGATGCGGGCGTGTACTCGGTGCAGGTGAGTGACGGCAGTTCGAGCCAGTACCTCAACCTATTCGTGGCGGTCGCACCGACGACCACGCAGATTATCCCAATCGGCGATCTTGGTGACGACGCGAAGGCGGCGTTTTGCGACTCGGTGACCGATGCCATCGCGGTCTCCTGCGGCGACAGCCAGATCCTCGCGCTCCGGCGCGACGGCACCGTGGTTTCGTCGCTCGGGGCGTCCTCGGTTCCCTCCGGCTTGAGCGATGTCGTCGCGCTGGCGCCCGGAGGCGCGAGCTGCGTCATGAAATCCGATGGCACGATCGTCAGCTGGGCCAATGGCGTCGTCCAGACTAGCGACCTTGGGAACATCGTTTCCCTGGAGGGCCTGTGGCCGGACGGCACCCTCGATGCGACGGGCGGCGGAACCGCCTACTCGGCTTCGGGAATTGTCGCGGCAAGCTCGAATCCCTCCCATGGTCTCGCGGTTAAGGCCGACGGCACGGTTGTGGCCTGGGGGCCCTACTCGACGACGGCTACGATGGTGCCTGCGGGCCTCACCGGGTGTGTCGCCGTGGCGGCGGGGGACTACCAGTCGCTGGCTCTCCGGGCCGATGGAACCGTCGCGGCCTGGGGCGGATATTTCTACTTCAATGCCTACGGGGGCGTCAGCTTTGGCGAGGGCCAGGTGCCGGCCGGACTCTCGAATGTGACGGCCATCGCCGCAGGCAGCCTCAACTCGCTGGCGCTCCGGGCCGACGGCAGCGTAGTGGTTTGGGGTGAAGCCAAGTACGAGGTGTATTCGAACCTGGCGAATGTCTTCTCAATCGCGGCCGGTGGGAAACTGCTCCTCACTTTGCGCGACGCCACTGCGGGGCGGCAGTTTGGAATCAGGCATTATGCGCCAGCTTACGTCTTCTCCGGCGGTTGGGCCGCGAACTCGTCGGTTTCCCTCTATGGCGCGAGCGGATCCACGTATCAGTGGTACAAAGACGGAGTCGCGATCCCCGGGGCCACCTCGGCGAAGCTGATCTTCTTTTCCCCGAAGGCCTCGGACGTGGGGAGTTACCAGGTGGCGATCACCATGGGTGGCGTCACCTGGTGGAGCACGGCCGTGACACCGAGCTTCTACCAGGGAACTTCGGCCAACCCCTTCGGCTCGCTTTCGAGCCGCTGTTTCGTGGGCACCGGGGATTCGGTGGCTGTGCCAGCGTTTGTGCTGGCGCAACCTTCGATCGTCTTGATCCGGACCGCCGGGCCCTCGCTCGCGCAGTTCGGCGTGAGCGGGCTGCTGGCCAAGCCCGAGCTGACGCTCTTTGACTCTTCGGGCAAAGCCATCCTTTCAAACCAGGGCTGGAAAACGGCGCCGACCTACCTGAATGGAACGGCACCCGATGGGGCAGGTAATTTCGATACCAACTTTGATGTGGGGCAGGTTGCCTACGCCGTCGGTGCCTTTCCGTATGATTCCGATCAGGATGCCGCGATCGCCGTCAGACTGCCGGCCGGCACCTACACGGCGCAAGTGCGAGGCTCGGATGGAGGCACGGGCAACGCGCTTACGGAAGTCTATCTGTACCGGCCGAACTCGCCCCAAGACCCGAGCCTGCGCTTCACCGCGCTCTCGACGCGCTGCTACGTTGGCCAGGGCGACTCCGTCTCGGTGACGGGTCTGAACGTGGAGATCAACTCGGTGGTGCTCCTGCGCGCGGTCGGCCCGACGCTGGCTGGGTTTGGCATCGGCAATGTGCTCGCCAAGCCGACTATCACGGTTTTCGACGGCAAGGGGGCGGTGGTCGCGACCAACACGGGATGGCGGACCAACGCCGATTCGGGCGCGCTCGTTTCCCAGGTGTCCGCTTTGCTCGGGGAGTTCACCCTGGCTTCGTCCGACGATTCCGCGCTGGTGCTCTCGCTCAAGCCCGGCCCCTATACCGTCGAGGTGAAGGGCGCCGATGGCGGCTCCGGCAACGCCCTCGTCGAGGCCTATTTCGCTGCGAACGGAACGCTGAGCGGTTTCTGACTCGGGGCATCCGTCAAGGGAGGATACCGGCTCTCGAGCCGGACGACGAGGAAGGCCAGCGCAGGAGCCTGTCTGGCATAGTGAGCGCCGAAGGCGATACGACGCCCGGCATTCGCGCGGCCCGCGGTATCGCGCCGTGATCGCCCCGTGCTCCGCACATCAAGCCCTTCGCCATTGCTCCACAACGGATTGCGCCTGGCTACGCCAGCCACGGGGAGTAGGTTATCACCTTTCGATCTCCCTGAGTTCGTTTCCGATCCTCTGCACCACGCTGTCCCAGTCGCCGATGGCAGGTTGACGCAACAGCCGCAGGCTCGGGTACCAGGGATTGTCCTCGCGTTCGAGCATCCAGCGCCAGTCGGGGGCGAAGGGAAGCAGCACCCAGGTGGGTTTGCCGAGTGCACCCGCCAGATGGGCCACCGAGGTGTCGACGGTGACGACCAGATCGAGTTCGCCGACCACCGCTGCCGTGTCCGAGAAATCCCTGGATTCCGCTCCGAGGTCGAGCAGGCCCGGCATCTGTCCGAGCATGGCGAGGTCCGCCGCACTCCGCTCCTTCTGCAGGCTCACGAGCGTGCCGCCGAAGTCCCGAAAGGCCTTGAGCAGCCGTTCCAACGCGATCGAACGACGCCGGTCGTTGCGATGCTTTGGATTTCCGGACCAGACGATGCCCACGCGGGGCCCCTGGCTTCCCTGAAAACGCGGGCTCCACTGCGTGCGGGCAGCCGCGGGGATCGCCAGGTAAGGTATGGGCGCGGATTTCAGAAATGGATCGAAGCCCAGCACCCAGGGCAGGCTCGGGAGCGGACAGTAAACGTTGCAGTCTGCCGGCGTGTCCCGGGGGCCGTGGACGGAGTCGGCGAGCCGGCTCGCGGAGATCAGGCCGACCAGCGGCGCCTGCACTTCCACCCGCACACGTGCTCCGGCCGAACGGAGGGCGGGCAGCAGGCGCGCGAACTGAAGCGTGTCACCCAGCCCCTGCTCCGCATGCACCAGGATGGTCCGACCGGCCAGCGGGGCGCCGGGCAGCAGGCGTTCGAGTCCCGGGAAAGTCCTGGCGGGCCGTTTCCCGCGGGCTCCGAGGCGGTGCTCGTAGAGCGGCCAGCCGCGGGCGAAGTCTCCACGAGCCAAATACACGAGCGACTGGTTGAAGAGCGCCTCCGCATGACCTGGCGAGACGCTCCCGGCGTGTTCGTAGCAGGCGAGCGCATCGTCGAGGCGGTTGCGGGCGAGGTGCACGTTTCCCAGGTTGCAGAGCGCCTCCACGTTGTCGGGCCTGAGCTCGAGCGATCGGCGCAGGCTGCGGTCGGCCGCCTCGACGTCGTCCGAGGCGAGCAGGGCGTTGCCCAGGTTGCAGAGTGCATCCGCAAAATTCGGCTCCTGCTCGAGCGCCTGACGCAACAGGGGCTCCGCCTCGTCGTACCGGCCCAGTTCGCTGAGCACGGCGCCAAGGTTGTTCAGCACGTCGGCCCTGCCCGGTGCGAGTTCGAGGGCTCGCCGGTAGGCCGTCTCCGCAAAATCGGGCCGGCCAGCCGCCTTGTGGAGCGTGCCGAGATTGGCATGGGCGTCCGCATAACCCGGGTTGAGTGTAATCGCTTTCTCATAGGCTCCGCGGGCTTCGTCGGTGCGCCCCAGGCCCTTGAGACTTATGCCCAGGCTGTTCCATAGGTTCGGAAGCGCCGATCGGAGGGAGACGGCCCTGCTGAGCACGCGGGACGCCTCGCCAAAGTCCCTGAGCGCGAGCAGGGCGTTCCCCAGGTTGCCCAACACTTCGGGAAAATCGGGTTTGAGCTCGAGGGCTCGCCGGTAGGCTTCGACCGCCTCGGCCGGTCTCCCGCACGCCTGCAGCGCCGCTCCGAGATTGCACCACGCTTCGAGATGCCGCGGGTTTGCGCGCAGGGTCAGGCGATACCAGTCCGCCGCCGGGGCGGGTCTTCCCTGCTGATGAAGGCCCACTGCGAACCGATACATCGAGTCCCCTGACTCCGGGCGGGCCGCCTGCGCCTCCTGAGCACGGGCGATTCCCTGCTCGGCCTCGCCGAGTGCGACGTGCAGCTCCGCGAGCATCCAAAGCGCCTCCCCGTCGCCCGGGCTCCTCGCAAGCAGGGCGTGCAATGCCTGCTTCGCCTCGCGCAAACGCCCATTCCGAATCTGCACGCGTGCCACATTGAGCTCGTGTCCGGAAGGGGTCATTGCGCTGGTACCTTGGATCGCCGCCGCATCGGGTCAAAGGTTTCCTCCCAGGCCCGATCAGCCGCGGGTATTGCCGCCAAACTGCATTTTGTGCTGCCCGATAAAAAGGATGGAAGCATCTATTAATGAAAGTAATAGCATATAGTTGTAAGCCCTTTCAGGAACCATCCGGACGCTTTGGATATCCGAGTCCGCTCGCGGCGCTTAGTCCATGCTTCGACTCGGCTTGAACGACAGGTTTCGGGTTACTGCCGGGGTGCACGTGTCTCTCGCGCCGGTTCATTGTATCCGAAACTGACCTTGTTCCGTCCGCATCCCTCTTTAAGATCGGCCGGACTCCAGCATTCTCGTTAGACCACCGCCAACCCATCAAGACCATGAAAACGCTTCTCGTCGCCTTAGCGGCGACAGCCTCCCTTGCCGCCGGCTGCGCGTCGCCGCGCTCGGATAGCCGCCTCACCAACTCGCGCCAACCCGGCCCCGCGATCGGGCAGGCCGTGGGTACGGCTGTGGGTGCCGTGGCCGGCAACGTCGCAGGCGCCGCCGTCGGCGCGGGCGAGGGGTTTGTTCAGGGTGCAAAGGCCCCCTTCAATAACGAGCGCCGGATTATCCGCGTCTGGAAGACCGAGAAGACGGCCGACGGACGCACGATCCAGGTTCCCGTCGATTACGAGGTAGACGCCAACGGCCAGGTCATCGGCGAGGTGCCGTCGTCCAAGTGATTCCCAGGTTTTCTGTGTCATGAAAAAATACCTGCTATTTACGATCGGTCTATTTGCCGCGATCGGAGTCCGCGCCCAAAGCGCCGCCCAGGTCGAGCACGCGGTCTCCTCGCAGCCTCCCGAAGTGCAGACCCGCTCCTATGAAAAGGACGGCAAGCTCGTCACCGAGCGCACGACCACCACCCGGGTCACGGAGACCGATACCCTCACGCCCGCGAGGGTTTTCAAGGCGGCCATTTTCATCTCCAATCGCGATTGTCCGGCCCTCGACGGCAAAATGCGTTACCTCGAGGACCTCGTGACGGCGAAGGTCACCGACGAGGGGTTCAAGGTCCTCAGCCGCGAGGCCGTCGTCGACGCGATGCGCGCCTTCGACCCGGCCGTCGCCTCCCGGCCGCGCCCGGACGACAGCGTTGAGACGTTGCTGACCAACCAGACTTCCATCCTGCGCTTGTCCCAGAACCTGGGTGCCGACTATCTGCTCGTCGCCTCCATCGGCAGTCTCGGCACCGACGTCCGCAACATCAACGCGTATGGGGTCCGGGAGTCTGTCAAGCAGACCACGCTCCGCCTCACCTACAAGGTGCTCGACGGCCAGACCGGGGAAAGCATCACTGCGGACGAGGTGAAGGTCTCCGCCGAATCGAGGCAGACGCCCAATCTCTCGGAGAGCAACGGCGACACGGTCAACACCCTGCTCGACGAGGCCGCCTCCAAGCTCGCGGGCAGTCTGAGGGCCCGCATCGCGCAGAACCGCATCACGCCGCCGCAGTCAGGCGCCGCCTGGGTCTCGATCACGATCAGGCCAGAAGCCGCCGACCTCTACATCCCGGACGTGCGTATCGGAGAAAATCATACCATCGTGATGGGCGAGGGAAAGTTCAAGGTTTCGCCCCTTTCAGTGACCGTTGAGATCGACGGCGTCGCGGTCGGCTCCGCACCCGGAACCATCCGGGTCCATCCCGGCTTCGCCCATCTGCGGCTCACGCGCGACGGCTTCAAACCCTGGGAGCGCACGATCAACGCGGTCGAGGGTCAGACGCTGGTGGCCGCGATGCAGCTCAGCCCCGAGGGCTACGCGCGCTGGCAGCACTCGACGGCCTTCATCAACGGCCTGAAGAACGGTGCCAAACTCACCGATGCCCAGGCCAGGGCCCTGGATGGCCTCGGCAAGATGCTCGAGCAAAGCGGCCTCAAGGTCGACACCAAGGGCCCGCTCATCAAGAAATCCCTGTTCTGATGCCGCTCCATCCAAGCGTTTTTTCCTTTTCACCATGAAGCTCTCCAGACTCCTCGCCCTCACCTCGGCGCTCGCCCTGGTCTCGTCGGCCCTCATCGCCCAACCGGCTCCCGGATTGAAAAAGATCGGGATCAGCGACGTGAAGCCCTCGCCGGCCATCGTCGCGAAGGCTGCCGCCAACGGCACCCGCAACTCGCTCGAACGCGTCGTCGAGGCGCTCGACAGCCAGCTGATCGACCGCGTCCATGCCACACGGAAGTTCGATGTCATCGCCCGTTCGGATCTCTCGTCGATCCTGAAGGAGCGCGATTTCGCCGGCGGAAACTTCAAGGTCAGCGGCGTGGATTATCTGCTGGTGACCTCCATCGATGACTTCCAGGACTACTCGGAGACCCGCACCTTTGCTGCCATCGGAAAAACTGCGAGCTGGCGCATCATCCGCCTCGCCGCGGTGGGCAAGATCTATGAGGCGTCCACGGGACGCCTGATCGAGAGCGCCAATCTCCCCCTTGAGATTCGCGATCAGGAGGAGAACCCCGCTGATGACACCAAGAACGGGGAGCTCAGCGATCGTCTCCTCGAGGACATCACCAGCCAGATGGCCGACAAGATCGCCAACCGCGTGGTCGATGTCATCTATCCCGCCCGCGTGATCGCCAAGATGGACAAGGAGGTCACGATCAACCGCGGCGACGGCACGGACATTGCCGTCGGTCAGGTGTGGAACGTGTATGCGCAGGGCAAGGAGTTGATCGACCCCGACACCGGCGCTTCGCTGGGTCGCGAGGAACTGAGGGTGGGGCAGGTGCGCATCCGGCGCATCACGCCGAAGTTCTCGATAGCCGACGTCCTCGAGGACACGGGCATCGACCAAGGCGCGATCCTGCGACCTGCGACCGAGCAGGCGAAGTGAGGCCCCAGCGGTTTCCAGCATCCGTTCCGGCCATGCGTCTTTCGTCGTTTCACTCTTCTCGGCATCTCCACCGGGTGCCTGCGGGCGTGGTGCTGTTGCTGGCACTGCTGCTCGCGGGCTGCCAGACCTACACCCAGCAGTCGGCGGGATTTGCCGATGCCTGGAGATCGGGTCACCTGCAGGCAGCGGTCGACGCCGCCTCGAAAAAGGCCACAGCCGGCGGAAAGGATGCCGTGGTCTGGGATCTCGAGCTGGGCGCCGCACTGCGCACGTCCGCGCTTTCGGCCGGACAGGAGCCGATCGCCGCGGCGGCCTCCGCGCCGATGGGCGGAGAGGCATCCGCGCAGATGCCAGCAATTCCACCGGTCGAAGCCGAGCGGCTCGCCAGCAGCCAGGCGGCCTTTGACAAGGCCGAGTCGCGCATCGGACATTACGAAGACTTGGCGAAGTTCCGCGTGGGCTCCCAGGGAGCCGCCCTGATCACCAATCTCGCGAACCTTCCGTATGAAGGACATGGGTACGACAAGATCATGCTCCATACGTACATGACCTTGAACTGGCTCGAACTTGGGGACTTCGACCGGGCGCGCGTGGAGCTCAACCGCCTCCAGCAGCGCCAGCGCTACCTCGTCGCCGAGAACAGCCGACGCATCGAGGCCACTCAGGCGGAGGCGCGCAAGGCGCGCGAAGGACAGGTGGGCCCCGACGGGCGGACTTCGAGCTACAATGTCGGCCGTGCCGAACAGGACCCCCGACTGCAGTCCCAGATCGCGGGGATCGAATCCGGCCTCGCCGCCCAGATGAAGGGCTACGGCCCCTATGTGAACCCATTCTCGGTGTTCCTCGACGGACTCTACTTCATGGTGCGCCCCGACGGTCCGTCCGACATGGAACGCGCCCGCAAATCGATGGAGCGCGTCGCGGGCATGAATCCGCACAACACTTACCTGCGTGAGGACCTCCGGGTCGCGGAAAATCTGGCCACCGGAGCGAATGACGACGGCACCACGTACGTCCTTTTCGAGACGGGCTCCGCGCCCTCCTATGACGAACTGCGTATCGACGTGCCAACCTTCCTGTTCTCGGACCGTGTCGCCTATGTCGGTGCGGCGCTTCCGGTGCTGCATGTGCACGACCACTTCCTACCGTCGGTCGATGTCGGCGCCGGCGGCAGATCCTATCGGACCGAGCTGCTGTGCAGCATGGACGGTGTGGTGGCGCAGGACTATCGGGACGCGTTCAAGTCGGTCCTCGTCAAAACCTTGATCTCCACGGGCATCAAGGCCGCGGCCAGCGCGGCGATCCAGAATCAGTTCAAGAACCAGGGGCAGGCCGCCGAACTGCTCAGCGGACTCATCACGGGCATCACCAGCTACGCGACGACGATCGCGGACACCCGGTCGTGGAGCGCGCTGCCCAAACAATTCCAATATTGCCGATTTCCGACTCCCGCCGACGGGATTGTCACGGTGGATGCCGGGAACGCCAAATACGTCGTGAAACTTCGCCCTGGACGCGTAAATCTGCTCTATGTGCGGAGCATTGCACCCGATCTTCCGGTCTATCTCTCCCAATCTGTCCTAAAATGAAAGCCACCTTCCTCGCCGCCCTGGCGGTCCTCGGTCTCGCCGGATGTCAAAACGTGAACACCGTCGAGCGTGCCGTGCCGCAGGCTGCGCCCCATTATGTATCCGACAAGCGCGTCATCACCGATGCCACGCTCGCCGCGTCGCTGCGCATCCTCAACGTCAACCAGGTTCGCGTCAGCTCCGACCTTCTGAAGATCCAGGTGCAGTTGGAGAATCTGAAGAGTCGCACCATGAATTTCCGGTATCGCATCGAGTGGTACGACAAGGACGGCATGAAGATCGATTCGCCGACCGACCTCTGGAAACCCATCACCCTGCAGGGACGTGAAACGTCGACCATTTCCTCGGTGGCGACCAGTCCCCAGGCGGCCGATTTCGTCGTGAAATTCCAGGAAGTTCACTAAATCCAGACCCAGCCCTTTTTGAACCCTCCGTCATCATGAAACTCACATCAAGCCTCCTCGTTCTCTCGGCGCTCGCCCCACTCGGCCTCATGCTCGGTGGCTGCGAAACGAAAGTCACCCAGGTGGACCCGAGCGCGAACCAGGTCATCAACGCCAGCCAGATCAGCCCGCAGGAGTGGGCCCAGGCGGCGGACAAACTGATCAACAGTCTCCTGACCTCCAACGTGCTCGACCACGCGCCCGAGAAGCCCGCAATCCTGGGCATTTCCCGGATCGTGAACAACACGCAGCAGCAGGTGGACACCGACGAGCTGACAAAGAAGATTCGTGTCGCGCTCAACCAGACCGGGAAGGTGGTGACGACCACCACCGTGGGTCTTGGCGGCAAGGTCGAGGATCCGCTGGCCAAGCAGGCGGCCGAGTACAATCAGTTCATGGCAGGGCAGAAGCAGGTGACGCGCATGCCCGACTACACACTTTCGGGCAAGCTGCTCGAGGACCGGATCCGGCAGGGCGACAACACGCAGATCACGTACACGTTCCAGCTGTCGCTGACGGATGTGCGCACGGGTCTGGCGGTGTGGGAGTCCGAGCAGCAGATCTCAAAGGTGGCGCGCCGCGATACCCTGGGCTGGTAAGGTCCGGGGCGCCGCTCCGCAGATTTTCGAAGCCGCCGCCGAACTGGCCGGCGGCTTTTTGTTGCCGAAACCCTTCGCGAGGGTGGCAAAAAAAAGAGGCGGGGAGCCTGACTCCCAGCCTCGACGAGGTGTTTACGCGGTTTGCGTGCTCACATCAGCATCTGGATGTGATCGCCGCCTTTCAGCGTCTCGCGTTGAGCGGCGGCCTCCACGAGCAGGAGCTTGTGGCGGTGGCAGCCGTTGCGCTGGCAACCTTTGAGCGTGCCGCCGTTGGGAAGGGAGATGGCGAACATCGGGGCGTAACACACTGCGCAAGTCTCACTCTCAGTCTGAAGAGAGGCCTGGCAGGTGGGGCAGAGCATCTCCACGATTTCGCCGTCGGGAATGTCGATTTCGGATTGGTTCTGGAAGCTGCCTAGCACGGGATCGAGGTGCACGTAGCCACGACGGCCGGCATAACGGAGAAGGACTTTGAGGGCGGGATAACCGCTGATCATCTTGCGAGGATCCATCAACGAGTGACCGCTGGGGCAGCGCGCATGCTCCACGTGGAGCGTCTGTGCCGGCACCTCGACGGTAATGCTTTCTTTTTTCATCGGGAGTTGGAAGAGGGTGGAAGAGATAAGTTTTGCGCAATTCTCCCCCGACACCCACCGGGGAGGCAAGTGCATGTAGGATAAGTGTTATTTCTGATTGCTTGGAGCTGGGCTAATTCACCGTGGGGGAGGCAGATCCGAGGCGGCGCGGGCCAGGCTGGGACTTGCCAGACGGGGGCGGCGGCGACAGAGCATTCTCCATGGATAACGTTCAGCGCGGCCGTCTGGGTCGTTTTGTTTCAACCTTTACCGACATGGCCCGGCTTCCGCGGGCGCTATGGATAGTGACCGGCGCCTTCGTCGCCGAGGCGATGGCCTACTTTGGAATCCTCACCTTGATGTCGTCGTACATCTCGACGGATTTGAGATGGGGCGACGAACATGCGGGGCTTGTGGTGAGTTTGTTCACGATGACGGTGACGCTGCTGATGCTGGGAGTGGGCAGTCTAGCCGAGGGCTACGGACTGCGGCGCGCGATCATTGCGGCGCTGTTGATTGGGACGCTGGGGCGGCTGGTGTACGCGTATGCGGAGTTTCTGCACGGCGAGTATGTGATTTTTGCCGTGGTGGGTGGGCTGCTCGTGGTCGCGACTGGATCGGCGATATTGCAGCCCGTGTGTTACTCCGGCGTGAAGCAGTACACCGACGAGAAGACGAGCTCCATGGGGTATGCGATGATCTACGCATTCATGAACCTTGGCATCGTGGGTGTCGGTGCGATGTCGGCCTGGATCCGGCCGGCGGTGCAGGACATCAAGGATGGGCATTCCGCGGGAGCCCCGGGAGCGGTCGTGCGCTGGCTGTCGGAGATTTCCGCGTCGGGCATCCAGGCGGTAAACTGGGCTTGTGCGGGGGTGACGGCGGTGTCGCTCCTGCTGTTCATGCTCCTGATGACGAAGCGAGCGGAGGCGGCGAAGCTCCGGCCCGACACGGTGGAGCTGACGGCGGGCGCGGTGCGTCCTCCTCTGCGCACGCGAGTAAAACTGTATTTCACGGAGGGTCCGTTCAGCAACAAGCGGTTCCTGTTTTTCATCTTCATGCTGTTGCCGGTGCGCACCCTGTTTGCGCATCAGTGGCTGACTTTTCCCGAGTACATTCTGCGGGCCTACGACAAGGGAGTGGCGGATCGGATGGAGTGGTTGGTGAACTGGATCAATCCGGCGATCATCTTCATCGGTGTGCCGCTGTCATCGGCGCTCACCCGAAAGATCAACGTCTACAAGATGATGATGGCCGGCTCGCTGGTGAGCGCGGTGCCCACGTTTCTTCTGTGTGCGGGGCCGAGCCTGGGGCGGTTGATCACTTATTTCGTGCTGTTTTCGATTGGGGAGGCGATGTGGTCGGCGCGTTTTCTCGAATACGCCTCGGAACTCGCGCCTCCGGGGCGGGTGTCGCAGTTCATGGGGCTTGCCAACGTGCCCTGGCTGCTGGCGAAAGCGACGACGGGTTTCTATTCGGGCTACATGCTGGCGACCTATTGTCCGGCCAACCTTCCGCGGGCGGAGCTTCACACGGGCACGATGTGGTTTGTATATGGCTGCATCGCGATGCTTTCGCCGATCGGGTTGTTCCTGGGGCGGAAGTGGGTGATGAAGGGCCTGCACACGGTGTCCGAAAAGGCAGCCTAGGGGAGATCGGGGGGAGGAGGCCGCGCGGTGCGTGCAAACGCGCATCGCGTCTTGCGCCGACCTTTCTGAGGACTAGGTTCGGCACATGAGTCTCTCGCAATTTCTGCACGTCCGGATGCGGGTCAATGACATCGAGAAAAGCGTCCGCTTCTATCAGGAGGCGCTGGGTTTGGTCTGCGCCCGCCGCACGACTTCGCCGCGCGGGGCCCAACTGGTGTTTCTCGCGATGCCGGGCACGAAGGCCGAGATCGAGCTGTGCCAGATGCCCGCGGGCGCGGCTGCGGTCCAGGTCCAACCGGATCTGATGCACCTCGCCTTCGAGGTGGACGACCTGGAGGGTTTTGCGGCCGGTTTGGTGAAAAAGGGTTATGCCCTGAGCGATGGACCCATGCGCACGGGCAGTGGCTCCATGATCGGTTTCATCGATGCACCCGAGGGTTACGAGGTCGAATTGATCCAGCGGGCGAAGTGACGAAGTCAAGGTCGCCAGCCTTTTCAGAAAGGCTGCGACCGGCGTAACTTTTCGCAGGGCCGGGTGTTTTAGGGGCGTGCACAGGCGTCTCCCCGTCCTCAGTCCCGAAGTCGCGCGGTCCTTCCGCGCAGCCGAGGTTCGGTGGGCGGATCCTTGTGCAGGACCTAGTCGTTCATAGTTATCGTTGTGGCTGAGGGGGAGTTCGACCTGTTTCGGGCTCCCCCTCAATCGCTCTCAGGTGACTTGCACGCGGCCGCGACTTCTCTCAACTTCGTAGGCTTAAACCAGCACCGGGGCGTGTATTCGCGCCCTTACGACCCCAATTCCCAACGTTTCATCCATGTCCAACCCATCCGTTCCCCAGGCCGTACCCTCGGGCGCTGCCCGCAAACGCAAAGGCAAACTCAAGCTGTGGCTGTTGATCGGAGGAGGACTCGTCTTCGTCGCGCTGCTCGTGGTCGCCATCAAGTTCCGCGACAGAGGGCCGAAGCCCATCTCGGTCACGGTGGACAAGGCGGTGGTACAGACCATCACTCAGGTCGTGACTGCGACGGGCAAGGTGCAGCCCGAGGTCGAGGTGAAGATCTCGTCCGAGGTGCCCGGTGAACTCACCGAGGTCCCGGTCGAGGAGGGGCAGCGCGTGAAACGCGGCGACGTGCTCGCGCGTATCAAGCAGGACTACTACAAGGCGGTCGTCGACCAGCAGAACGCCGCGCTGATGTCCTCGCGGGCATCGAGCCTTCTGAGCAGGGCGCAACTGGCAAAGGCCCAGGCCGACTTCGACCAGGCGGACCAGCTTTACATCAAAAAGCTGATATCCGACGCGGATTTCACGACGGCGAAGACCAACCTCGATGTCGCGAAGGCGGGTTATGCGGCTTCCCTCGCTCAGATTCGCGGAGCGGACGGCCTGCTCAATCAGGCCAAGGACCAGCTGAACAAGACGGTCATCTACTCCCCGATGGACGGCACGATCAGCTCGCTCAGCAGCAAGGTCGGCGAACGCGTGCTGGGCACGGGTCAGTTCGCGGGCACGGAGATCATGCGCGTGGCCGACCTCACCAACATGGAGGTGCGTGTGCAGGTCAACGAGAACGACATCGTCAATGTGAAGGTGGGAGATCGTGCGATCATCTCGATCGATGCGTTTCCCGACCGGAAGTTTGAAGGCAAGGTCTATGAGATCAGTGCCTCGGCTCTGACAACGGGGGGGACCGGCAGCAACGCCGCCGAGCAGGCGGCCAGCTCGTCGGATGAAGTCACGAATTTTCTGGTGAAGATCCAAATTACGGATGCCTCGAGCGCGCGCCTGCGTCCCGGGATGAGCGCGACTGCGGACATCCAGACCCAGACCGTGAAGAATGCGGTGGCGGTGCCGATCCAGGCCGTCACGGTGCGCGACAGCGGTGGCAAGACCAGCGATGAGATCCAGAAGGAGCGCGAAAAGAAGGCGCGCGAACGCTCGGGCAACGACCTTTCGGTCGCCGATGAACGCCGAAGCGCGCGGCGCGATGTCGAGACGCTCAAGCGGGTGGTCTTTGTGCGCGAGGGCGACCATGTGGTCTTGCGCGACGTCGAGACGGGCATCGCCGACAACAACGTGATCGAGATCAAGAAGGGCATAAAGCCCGGTGAGGAAGTCGTCTCCGGCACTTATGCGGCGATCAGCCGCCTGCTGAAGAACGGCTCGAAGATCATCGTCGAGAAGCCGAAGTCGACCAGCACACCCTAGCCCACCATCGCCGAGGCATTCCAGCCCGAGAACCCATGATCGCCCCCCAAGTTCCCACGGCCCACCGAGAGGCGCGGCCACCCGGTCCCCTGGTGATCGAAATCGCCGGTGTGACGAAACTGTACCGCATGGGCGAGGAGATCATCCACGCGCTGCGCGGCGTCGCGCTGAAAATCCATCGCAACGAATACCTTGCGATCATGGGCCCTTCGGGCTCCGGGAAGTCGACGCTAATGAACATGCTCGGCTGCCTGGATACGCCCAGCGACGGGCACTACCAGTTCAACGGGAAGGACGTGTCGTCGATGACGGACGACGAGTTGGCGACGATCCGCAACCAGGAGATCGGGTTTGTCTTCCAGACCTTCAACCTGCTTCCGCGCTCGAATGCGCTGCACAATGTCGAGCTGCCGCTGATCTACGCGGGCGTGCCTCCGCACGACCGGCGGGAGCGGGCGAGGCAGGCGCTGGCGAACGTGGGTCTCGGCGATCGTGTGCACCACAAGCCCAATGAATTGTCGGGCGGGCAGCGGCAGCGCGTGGCGATCGCGCGCGCCCTCGTGAACACGCCTTCGATCATCCTCGCCGACGAGCCGACGGGCAACCTCGACTCCAAAACCGGCGAGGAGATCATGCGTCTGTTCGAGGAACTTTACCAAATGGGCAATACGCTGATCGTGGTCACCCACGAAGAGGACATTGCCCGCCATGCGCGCCGCATCGTGCGCCTGCGCGACGGGCTCATCGAAAGCGACGAGCGGAATGCGTGATTCGTACCCCGCCCGCGGCCCGCGCCGCGGGTGCCGGGATCGCCGACCATGAAGCGCCTCATCTACGAAATCTCCGAGTCTTTCCGCATCGCCTTCGCGCAGATTCGCGCGAACAAGATGCGGTCGTCGCTGACGGCGCTGGGCGTGATCATCGGCATTGTGGCGGTCACGCTCATGGGTACGGCGATCAGCGGCATCGACATCGGTTTTCAGAACAGCCTGGCGATGCTCGGCAACGACGTGCTCTACGTCCAGAAGTGGCCCTGGCACGGCGTGGAGGACTGGTGGAACTACGCGAACCGTCCGAACATCCGGGCCGATGAGGCGGCTCCGCTCAATCGCATCATCCAGGGCACGGACAACTCCCAACTCGAGTTCGCCGTCCCGGTGGTGGCGCGTATGTCGTCGGTCAAGTACGGTTCCAGCCAGGTGAGCAACGTCTTCACCGTGGGCACGACGGCGGACTATGCGCGCCTCAGCCAGACCGACTACGAGGCGGGGCGCATGTTCACGGACACGGAGGAGGCCGCGGGCCACCAGGTCTGCGTGCTTGGATACGACGTGGCGCACGCCCTTTTCCCGCTGCGTTCGGCGCTGGGTGCCGAGATCCGCATCGACGGCCAGCCGTTCACGGTGATCGGGGTGCTGGCCAAGCAGGGGTCGTTCCTGGGGCTGTTCAGCTTCGACAACCAGACCCTGATGCCGCTGGAGGCATTCAGAAAACTGTTCTCGACGCGGCGGGGGGCGGAGCTTCGGGTGAAGATCGCGGACAAGAATCATATCGAGGACGCGAAGGAAGAGCTGCGCGGAGACATGCGCCGGGTGCGCGGTCAGCTTCCTGGCGAGCGCGACAATTTTGAAATCAACGGGCAGCAGGCCTTCAAGGCGCAGCTCGATCCGATCAAGAACGGCATCGCGATCGCGGGCCTGTTCATCACGGGGCTCTCGCTGTTCGTCGGTGCGATCGGCATCATGAACATCACCTTCGTCAGCGTGAAGGAGCGCACCAAGGAGATCGGCACGCGCAAGGCCCTGGGCGCCCGACGGCGGACCATCCTGCTGCAGTTCCTGATCGAGGCGGTGTCGATCTGCCTGATCGGAGGGGCCATGGGCATGCTGCTCGCCTACGCCATGTTCCTGGGCATCCATCTGGAGATGCCGAGCTTCCCGGTTCACTTCTCCCCGGGGCTGGTCTTCATCAGCCTCTTCATCTCCGTCGCCACGGGTGTGTTCTCGGGCTTCGCGCCCGCCTGGCAGGCGAGCAAACTCGATCCCGTGGTAGCGTTGCGCTACGAATGACACGGAACCCCGCCCCATGCCCCTGATCGAAATCCTTCGCATTGCCTTCTCCTCGGTCGCGGTGAACAAACTGCGCTCGGGGCTCACGATGCTGGGCATCGCGATCGGCGTGTTTTCCGTGATCAGCGTCATGACTGCGGTGTCGGCATTGCGCGGGTCGATCGAGAGCGGCCTGAGCTTCCTGGGCTCCGACATGTTCCAGTTCGCGAAATACCCCGCGGGCATTCAGGACAACAGCGCGCGTCGGCGGTTGGCGATGCGGCGCGACATCACTCTCCAGCAGGCCGAGCGCTACAAGCAGCTGATGAAGGGGTACTCCAATGTGATCTGCCTGAAGGTGTTTTCCCAGGGCGCGCAGGCGGTCTACGGCGGACACAAGACGACGCCGGGAATCACTTTTGGCGGCAGCGATGAGAATTTCATCATTGCGAACCAGTACACCATCGACATCGGGCGCAACCTCCAGCCCGAGGACGACGAGCTCGTGCGTCCGGTCTGCCTGATCGGAAAGGACATCGAGCGGACGCTGTTCCCTGCGGAAAACCCGCTGGGGAAAATGATCAAGCTCCACGGGCGGACCTACACGGTGGTGGGCACGCTTGCGGAGAAGGGGCAGTCGTTCGGGCAGAGTCAGGACGACATCGTGATCGTCCCGATCACCCGCTTCTTCTCGGACTTTGGCGGCGAGGGCCGGACGGTGGCCATCGCGACGCAGGCGCCGAGCCAGATGATGTACAACGAGACGGTGGACCACGCGATCACGGCGATGCGCATCGCGCGCGGGCTGCGTCCGGAGGACGAAAATGATTTCGAATACTACTCGAACGACTCTCTGCTCAACGCGTTCGCGAAGATCGCGGACATGTTCTCGATGGGGTCGTTCGTGATCAGCGGGATCGCGCTGCTGGCCGCCGGCGTGGGTATCATGAACATCATGCTGGTGAGCGTCACGGAGCGGACGAAGGAGATCGGGGTTCGGAAGTCGATCGGTGCGCGCAAGCACAGCATCCTGATGCAGTTTCTGATCGAGTCGGTCTCGATCTCGCTGGCGGGTGGCTTGGTGGGGATTTTGCTGGGTGTGGTCGCGGGCAATGCGGTTTCGCTGATGATGCACACGAGCGTGGTCTTCCCCTGGAACTGGGTGGGCGTCGGGCTTGGCGTGTGCACGGCCATCGGGGTGGGCTTTGGCTTTTATCCGGCCTGGAAGGCCTCGTCGCTGGATCCGATCGAGGCGCTGCGCTACGAATAGGCGTGACCCTCCGACGGTCGGTCAATGGCCGCCGACAGGGGCTGGCTCCGAGGCTGCGTCGGGCTGCGGGAATGGGGCGAATCTTGCGAGAATGATGGGCGGAATGGAGGCGATGACGACGACCAGGAAGAAGTGGGGGTATGACTTCGAGACTGCGTCGTAGACGAAACCGCTGATCGACCCTGTGCCCCATTTCGTCGCAGCCATCACGCCGGTCGCGAAGGCGTAGTGGGACATCTTGAAGTCCCCGGGGGCGACCTGCTGCATCATGTAGAGCATGTGGCCGACTGAGCCGAAGCCGAAGGCGAACTTCTCAAGGGTAACGACGGCACCGATGAGAGCGAGGTTGTGGGGCATTGCGATGCTGAGAAAGTAGTAGGTGACGTGGGGGACGTTGAGGCCGATGGCCAGCCAGAAGAAGGCGCGGCGCAGGGTCATGCGCGCGGCGAAGAAGCCGCCCAGCAGGGCGCCGGCGATAAAACCTGCGGTGCCGAGCGTGCCGTAGAGATTGCCGATCGCGGTGTTGCTGAGCCCGAGGCCACCGGCCGAGCGGGGATCCATGAGGAAGAGCTGGCCGAACCGCTCGATGAAACCCTCGCCAAAGCGATACATGAAGATCACGAGCAGCATCATCCAGATCTTCTCTTTCCGGAAGAACGACACCCATGTCTCCTCGAGTGAGAGAAAGGCGGTCTTGAAGCCGCGACCGTGGAGGTGCGAGGGCTCGCCCGGAGGCAGCACGCGCAGGTGCCATACGCCGCATAGAGCGAGGCAGACGGCGATGAATCCGATGATCAGCATCCAGGACATGATCCAGTTGTAGTGGAGCCCATCGTGGAGCCGGCCTGTGAGTGTGACCAGAAGGCCGGAGGTGAGCACGGAACCGGCATTCCAGCACATGCCCTGCACACCGGCGTATTTGGCCTGCTCCTTCGGGGGCAGGGTGGTCATGAAGACCGCATCGCCTGCGATGTCCTGTGTGGCCGAGGCGAAACCGGTGATCCAGAAGAAGGCGAGGGACAGGCGGAAAAAGTCGGAGAGCGGAAGGCTGAACGCCACGAGGCCGAGGGCGGCGGCCATCACGAACTCCATGGAGAGCACCCATGAGCGCTTCGTCATGTACGGCTCGAGAAAGGGAGCCCAGATGGGTTTCAGGACCCAGGGCAGGTACATCTGGCTCGTGTAGAGGGCGATCGTCTCGTTCGAGTACCCAAGATTCTTATACATGATCGCCGAGACGATCGAGACGGTTGCGTTGGGAATGCCCATCGCGAGGTAGAGCGAGGGCACCCAGAAGAGCGGGTGGCGCTTCCGGGGCGCCTTGGGGGAGGAAGGGGCGGACATGGGGGCGGGGATGAGGCACCTTGCGCAAATCGTGGAGCGAAGGAAGGCGGGGGCCCGTTCTATCGGTTGATTTTGGGTGGAAGGCGAGGATTCGCGCCGCGTGGCGCCGCGGCGGAACCGGGGGGCTGGAGCCGCGGATTTCGGTCGGGAGGCAGGTTCGGGACAGTGCGGCGGCGAGTCTCCGCGAGGGTGCGCGACTTGCGCGCGCCAACATTCGCGCTAACTGTTAGAGTAACCCCACCCTCGTGAGGACGGACTCGCGAGGCCTATGCAGTTCCCCATCCCCGGGGCAGTCCCTGCTACGAATCCCACTTTGATGAACCAGATACCCGACAACGGGCCGACTGCGGCCCGTCAGCCCACTATGCGCGACGTGGCCCGGCAATCGGGATACCACATCACGACGGTGTCGAAGGCGTTGAGGGACCTGCCGAGCATTCCAGAGCAGACCCGGCGGCAAATCCAGGCTGTGGCGCAGACGCTGGGCTACGAGCGCAATCCGGTGTACGACGCGTTGAGCCGTTTTCGTCGCGACGGAGACGTCAGCTCGGCGAAGCCGCGCATCGCATACCTGGAAAACTTCGGCCTGGGTTCGGGCCGTCCGCGACCGAACCATCTCGAGGCAGTGTTGAACGGGGGGCGGGCCCATGCGCGGCTTCTCGGCTACGAGCTGGAGGCGCTGGCGGTGGGTGAGGACGATCACGATTCGCGGAGCCTCACCCGGCATTTGGCGGGAAATGGGATCACCGGCGTCGTAATCGGTTATTTCCAACCAGGTTTTTCGGAAATCGCGCTCAACTGGGACGACTATGCGGTGGTGAAGATCGCGTCGCGACACATGGAGCCGGACGCGACCGTCGTCTGTAATGACCAGCTCAGGGAGGTGCGGCTGGCCTTTCGACGCCTGACGATGCTCGGGTACCGGCGCATCGGGCTCGCCGTCGGCAGAGCCGACGAGGATGCCTGCGGACATCGCCACACTGCGGGGTACCTGATGGAAGCCGCGCTGCTGCCGTCGGAACAGCACGTGCCTCCGTTGATTTTCCCCTACACGATGACCGAGCCCGATCTGAGCGCGATGATGGGCCGCTGGGTGCGGCGCAACGCCATCGATGCGGTGTTGTGCAATTGGGGATACGTGTGGGACATGCTGGAGCATGCCGGCCTGGACGTGCCCGGCACAGTGGGCTGCGCGTGCCTTTGCCTATGCGGAAAATCTCGGCCCGGGATGGCGGGCGTGCAACCACGCCTGGATCTGGTGGGCGAGCGCGCGGTATCGATTGTCGTGGCGCAATTGAAGTCTGGCGAACGCGGTCTTCCGAATTTCCCCTCCTCGATTTATGTCCAAAGCTCCTGGCAAGACGGACTCAGCGCCCTTCCCCGCACCTGACGAGGGCATGGGTCCGCAGAAGCGCTACACCCTGGCGGACATCGCGGTCCGGGCGGGGGTGCATGTGACGACGGTCTCCCTGGCGCTGCGGGATCATCCGAGCATACCGCCGGCGACGCGGGCGGCGATTCGGACCGTGGCCAAGGAGCTCGACTATCAGCGCGATCCGATGCTCGACGCGTTCAATTTTCACCGATCGCGGATGACGCAAAAGGCGCGCTCGCTCAATTCCGCGTTCGTGGTGCATGCCGGAGCGACGCGATTTTTTGGCGGCAACCACTACCAGCCGCTGGTGTATGCGGGGGCGAAAGCCGTCGCGGAGATGCGCGGGCACTCGCTCGAGATCTTCGTGGTGGGTCGTGACCACCTAAGCCCGGCGCGCCTCAACTCCATTCTCAACGCACGGGGGGTGAGCGGAGTGCTTCTCTCGACCTTCGAAATCGACATCGGCGAGCTCGCGCTGGACTGGAATCAGTTCTGTTCGGTGAAGATCGAGTGCCTGCATCTGACGCCGAATCTCGACGCGGTTTCGAATGACCAGCTTCAGGTGGCGGGGCTGGCGATGCGAAGCCTGCGCAAGCTTGGGTACCGGCGAATCGGCCTTGCGACTGCGCGCGAGGATCAGACGCGGCTCGGCGAGTCCTTCGGGATGGGTGTGCTGCTGGAGCAGGCGTCGATGCCGGAGTCGGAATGCGTGCCCCCCCTGATATTCGGTCTCGCCGACGTGCCGGCCCTCTCGCGCAGGATCGGCGATTGGATGAAGGCGCAGCGGGTCGACGCGATCATCTCGAATTGGAACGAGCTGCTGGACATCTTTGCGACCGACGGGATAAGGCTGCCTGAGGATGTGGCCTTTGCGTCGCTCGACGTGCCGCCAGGATTGCTGCATGTGGCGGGCGTCGTGCAGAACCACCGTCTGGTGGGGCAACGAGCGATGGAACAGCTGGCGATCATGACCGACGCCTACCAGCGCGGCGTCCCCGAGGCGCAGACGATCACGTACATTCCGGGATTCTGGAAGGGCGGGCCGACGGCGCCGGGCAAGGGAAATCGGGTCAGGCTGGAACGTTGAGCGGCCCCGTGTTTCGCGCGCGGCGCGCGGTGTTCGCACTGGGAATAGTCCGGCGGGAAAGTCGTATCGCGATAAAAAAGACGCGGGCTGCGAAAGATCGCGGACGGATCGCGGCCGTCACGAGGGGAAAACGGATTACCTGGGGCCTTGCGTGGAACGTCCGCATTTTCCGCAAGCAACCGTTTGAGTGGCGTAGCGTTTGAGTCCGGAGGCTTCGGGTCCCTTTATCCGCCCATTCCTGCGGATCTTCCTGCGCCCACCAGTCGCTTCCCCCTATCCGAACCACAGCCTCCGCAGGTTCACTGTGTATCTGAAGGTCCCGACCTTTTCCCCCCAAGTCCGCGTCCGCGCATGCGGGCGTGGCATTCCTAAACACAAACAAGTCCCATGAACTATCCAAAACCCGCCAGCGTTATAAGTGGTCGGTCCGCATTTCCCCGGACCGCCTGCTTGCTGGCTTTTCTGATGACAGTGGCAGCGGCCTTTGCTCAAACGGCTGAGCCGAGCGCCACTCCAGCCCCGTCCACGAACCAGGATGACGTCGTCAAGCTGTCGCCCTTCACGGTCTCGTCGGAGCAGGACCAGGGCTATCGCGCCTCCAATTCGATTGCGGGCACACGCTCGAACACGCCGATCAAGGATATTCCTCTGAACATTCAGGTCTTCACCAAGGCTCTCGCGGACGACCTGCACATCACCAACCAGGTGGATTTGGAGCGGTACAATGCGGCGCTGGTCAACGGCGGTGCCGATGTTCGCTCCGACAATCCGATTCAGCAGGCGTACAACGGCTTTCTTTTCCGCGGTTTCGTCCAGAACTGGGGCCTGCGCGACGGCATTCGTGAATACGATCCGATCGACATGATCGGGGTCTCGCGCGTCGAGCTGGTCAAGGGCCCGGCGGCCCCGCTCTACGGCCTCACCTATCCCGGCGGCGTGATGAACGTCATCACCAAGGACGTCGACTTCAAACAGAACTTCGCCGATGTCGGACTCACGCTCTCCAGCTATGGCGAGCGCCGGGCCACGTTGGATGCGAACATGTCGGGCAAGCTCGGAAGCGGCGTGATGGGCATCCGTTACAGCGGCGCGTATGCGGAGACGCACGATGACCGTCGGCATTCCGGCGGACGCGTGCGCTTCAACCAGATCGTGATGAATTGGCATCCGCTGCAGAACACGGAAATCAAGCTCCTGGCCGACGACGGCTATCGTTCGAAGCCGAACGGGCTGGGCTATTTCTCGAAGGGCGAGACGGACAGCCAGGGCAATGCGCTGGGCAACGGCACGGACATCCCGCTTCAGATCTTCCATCCCAATATTCCGTGGACCTGGAACTGGGCCACCGGCAACAACCGCACGATCGCGACGCACCTTTATCGCGCGACGCTCACCCAGAGCGTCGGCGATAACCTGGTCATCACGGCCTACGCCCAGAACTCCACGCGC
>JAJXVO010000234.1 GCA_021782105.1 bacterium | reverse complement strand
GGTATTCGACGTGAACCTGCGGGTGCCCTTCGACGACCTTGCGTTGGTGGGGCGTTTTGCGCGTCAGGCCGGGCTCTTGAAGCTCAACGCCGCGCAGGCGGCGCGGCTGGTGGGGGACGGGGGTGAGACGCCAGGGGCGGAGGAGCGGCATGCGCGGGCCCTGGGGTCGGAGACGGGGGCAGGGATGGTATGTGTGACCGCGGGCGCGCGCGGCGCCGGCTTGTTGAAGGACGGAGTCTGGATGTGGGAGCCAGGCCGGACCGTGAAAGTGGCCGACACGGTGGGGGCAGGGGACGCGTTCCTCGCGCGGCTGCTGTGCGGACTCCTCGCGCGGAAGGAGACTCCCGCGCAGACCTTGGCGGGCGCCTGCCGACTCGGCGAATGGGTGGCGTCGCGCTCGGGAGCGACGCCCGAGTACGACGCGGGGACGCCGGTGCCGGCCCGGGTCTCTAACGAATGAATGCCGAGGGGCGGTGCCCCGGCTTCAATAGGCTGGTTGGGTGGTGGCGACGACCCATCGTCGATATTTCCCCATGAAACTTCTGACCCCGATTCTCACCTTCGCGATGCTGACCGGTGCGGCGGCAATGGCCGCTTCTGTGCCCGTGCCCGAGCGGGCAACGTTCAACAGCGCGGGAGCTCTGACCTCGCTCATCACCGACGGCATGCAATTGCCGATCCAGGGCGAACTCTTCGTGACATTCGACGGCGGTGTCCGGGCGACGCTGCAGCCGCACGACCAGCGGTCGCCCATCTTCCGCGTGGGCGACGAGCTTCATTGGAAGGGCCTGGCGACGTTCCCCAACAGCAGCCAGGCGCAGTTCGACGCCTTGTGGACGGAGAGTCCGAAGGTGGTTTCGGTGGAGGCCACGGCGATTTCCGGCGCGCCCGCCACGCCCGACGCTCCCGCGTTCAAAGGGCCCCTGCTGGTGAAAACGGTTGAGTACGACGTCAATCTCCCTCGCGCTGAATTTGAAGGCTGGAGCTTTGGAGCCGCGGGATCCGTCCTTCCGCTGATCAAGCCGGCCAATCCGGAGTTCTTCCATGAAAAGACGGACAAGCTCGTATTCACCGATCCCGAAAAGAACCGGACGCTCACGCTGGCGCTCGACCAGGTGCGGGACGTCAGCGTGACGGACATCTGGGAGGGAGACACCCGGGCCTATCGGGTGCGCATCCGGATGGGCGGCGGGGTCTGGAATCATGGCGACGCCCTGAAGCTCGGTCTGACGTTCGAATTTACCGGACACGGCCACGGGTCCGTGGCGCACGTGTCGGTCAACCCTGCGGTGCAGCGCTACACCTTCGACGGCTTTGGCGGGAACTATTGTTTCCAGACCGAGACGCCGGCGGCGGACTTTCTCTTCAGCCATCTTCGCAACGCCTGGGCGCGCCTGGAATTCAAGGCGCAGGACTGGGACCGCGAGCGCGGACATCCGGGACCGGCGCTGATTCGCGACTTCCAGCTGATGCAGCGCATGCAGCAGCACCACATTCCGTGGGTGCTGAGCCTGTGGCGGCTGCCGGAGCGCTTCTACACCGATCCGAATCAGAAGCCGTTCTACACCTTCGGACGTCAGATCGCCCCCGACCGCTGGCCCGAGTTTCTCGATCTCCTGGGAAGCTATCTTCTGTACCTGAAGAAAAACTACGGCGCGGAGCCGACCCTATTCTCGTTCAACGAACCCGATCTGGGCGTGAGCATCGGGTTTTCCCCGGAGCAGCACCGCGAGGCGATCAGGCGCATCGGGGCTTACCTGCAATCGCTGGGCCTGAAGACGAAGATGCTGCTCGGCGACACGGCCAACCCGCGCGACACGCATCACTACGTGCTCGCGGCTGCGGCCGACCCGGAGGCGATGCGTTACGTCGGAGCGGTCTCGTTTCACAGCTGGGGAGATGGAACAGCGGCCCAATACCGGGCCTGGGCCGACGTCGCCCAGTGGCTGCACCTTCCGTTGCTGGTTGCGGAGGCGGGCGTGGACCCGGGCGCCTATCGCAACCGGACCTTCGACAGCTACTCCTATGGCCTGCAGGAGGCCCGCCAGTTTCAGCAGCTCCTGCGCGACGCGCGTCCGACCGCGATGATCTTCTGGCAGTTCACCGAGGACTACGGCCTGGTCCGCGTGGGGCCCGACAAGAGCATCCAGGAAACCGCCCGTTACTGGCTGATGCGTCAGTTTGCGAACCGCACTCCTCCCGATGCGCGGGTGCTGGCGAGTTCGAGCGACAGGAAGGACGTTTACGTGAGCGCGTTCTCGGGGGGAGGCCGCCTCGTCGTGCACGTGTTGAACCTGGGCCCCGCGCGCGACCTTGATCTGACCGGGCTGCCGGCAGGGGCGTGGACGACGGAGACGACGACGGAGTTGCGGGGCGGCGAGGTGAAGACGGGCATCGACGTGGCCGCGCCTGTTCCGCTGGCGGCGCGCAGCCTGACGACGTTTATCCGCAAGTAGATCGGGCACCGGATCGGATCGTTTTCAGGGAGACCGGACGTCGCTGGGCGTCCGGTCTTGGCATTTCGACGCAGGCGCAGCGAGACGACTCGCGAATAGATGGTTGCGGGGTGAGCATTTGACGCGAAGTACATCGTAAAACGCGCGATGAAGTGTCGCCCGATTGAAATTGACAGAGTGTGACAGAGTAACACCTTTGTCCTGTGCTTACTTTCATCGAAACCACCAGCTTCACGCGACGTATCACGGAGCTGGTGGACGATGAAGACTATGCGGAAATTCAACAACAGATTGCGAAGAATCCCGCGAAGGGGGGGCCGATGTCTGGCTGTGGCGGCGTGCGAAAGGCACGTCTCGCGCTCTCGGGCAAAGGCAAAAGCGGTGGCGCCAGAATCTGTTACCTCTACCTCCGACGGAACAATGTGATCTATCTTCTCTACGTGTTTACAAAAGGCGATGCTGACAACCTCTCAGCCGCAGGGAAGAAGGCGATGCGCATCCTCGCTCAACAAATCAAAGACCAATATCCATGAAAAAAGAACACACTTTCGACGAAGCGGAATTGATCGGCAGCATGCGGGAGGCCTTGGCTCACGCGAAGGGCAAGCTCACGCTCAAGACAGCCGTGGTTCCCAAGCCGACAAAACCCATCTCTGCAGTCCAAATTGCCAAGATCCGGCGCTCATTGAAGGTTAGCACTCCGGTTTTTGCAGCATACCTGAACGTCACGTCGGACACAGTTAGAAGCTGGGAAAAAAATCGCCGTGTTCCCTCTGGGCCAGCCTTGAAACTCCTCTCGATTGCTGCAAAACGCCCCGAGGTTTTGCTAGTAGGCTGAAGTCTCGGTGCTCCAGTGACGAATTGAAATCGTGTTCGCCGCCCCCAAGGAAGTACCTCAGCAGACTCTTGGCCGTCATAGTCACATTTCATAACGCCTGGCTCGACTTTGGCAGCTTGCCATGGGGCCCGCGCTGCGGTGCGGTGACGGCATGATCGGCGTATTTGACTCCGGCTTTGGCGGATTGACCGTGCTTGCCTCCCTGATCGAGGCGCTGCCGCGGTACGACTATCTGTTTCTGGCGGACAGCGCCCGTGCGCCCTACGGTGCGCGCAGTGCGGAGGTCATCCACCGCTACACGCTCGAGTCGGTCGAGTGGCTGTTCGACCAGGGCTGCACCCTTGTGGTGCTGGCGTGCAACACGGCTTCGGCGCGCGCGCTGCGCAACATCCAGCAACTTCACCTCCCGGCGAAACGTCCCGACCGCCGCGTGCTGGGTGTGGTTCGTCCCTCAGTCGAGGCCCTCGCCGGCCTTCCTCCGGGTGCGATTCCCGGCAAAACGTTGCCGTCGTCGGTCACGGGCCGCGTGGCGGTTCTGGGCACGGATGGCACGATCGGATCGGATTCCTACGGCATCGAGCTGCACAAGCTCGCCCCGGGCATCGAGCTGGTGCAGCAGGCCTGTCCGATGTGGGTTCCGCTCGTGGAGGCAGGGGAGCTGGACGGGCCTGGCGCGGAATGGTTTCTCCGCAAATCGCTCGACCCCGTGCTGAGGTCCGGACGCATGCCTTCGCGGATCCTGCTCGGCTGCACCCATTATCCGCTGCTCCTGCCTGCGCTCCGGCGTCTGGTGCCGCCGGAGGTCGCGATCCTCACGCAGGGCGGCATCGTCGCCGAACGCCTCGGCAACTGGCTGGAGCGTCACCCCGAGCAGGAAGCCCGCCTTGGCCGGGGAGGGCGCCGGGAGATTGTGACGACCGACGATCCCTCGTGGTTTGCCGCGCGTGGCGAACGCATGCTGGGCCGCACATTCACCGCGACCCAGGTGAGGCTCCGCCCGCTCGATTGAACCCAGAAGCCGAGACACCAAAAGGCGCCGGGGGCGCCGGCTCAGGCAGGGAGCGCTGATAAGCGCACGCAACGCAAAGCCGCAGCCCCAGAAACTTCGTGTTCTTCGTGGCGATTCCCTCTGCGGCTTTGGGTGAGTCCGGAATGAGACAAGCCCGCTACGTCGGGAGCGGCCCGGGGGAACGTGGTCAGTTCTCGACGACGATACCCGTGCAGGAGTCGGTCGTGATCGCCGGTGATTCGGGTGTCACCAGCTCGACCTTGCGCAGCGTGAGGTTGGCGGCGTTCACCGCGTGCATGCCGCGGCGGGCGACGATGCGTGCGTTTTCGATCAGGATGTCGTGCACCGGTTGCTGGGCCAGCCCGGCGATGTCGATCGCGGTGCGGGCGCCGTCGCAGAGGATGTTTCGGATGGTGAAATGGCCGAAGTCAGGAATCCTGCCCGCGGCGGCGCCGGGTGCGCCCTTGGCGGCCGCGCCTGCCTTGATGTCCTCGTAGGTCGTTTGGAATCCGATGGCCGCGCCGACGATGTCCTTCATGACGATGTCCGTCGCGAAGATATCGCGGACGAGCCCGCCGCGTCCCGGGGCGCTTTTCACGCGGATGCCCATGTCGGTGCCGATGAAAGTGCAGTGGGTGGCCCAGATGTAGCGCATGCCGCCGTCGGTGTTGCTGCCGATCACGAAGCCGCCGTGAGCGTGGTAGACGGTGCATTCGGCGATCACGACGTGGTTGAGCGCGCCGTCGGGGCTCTTCGACTTGCCGCTCGATTTCATGCAGATGCCGTCGTCGCCGG
The DNA here is from genome assembly GCA_021782105.1 of bacterium. Taxonomy (GTDB): domain Bacteria; phylum Verrucomicrobiota; class Verrucomicrobiia; order Opitutales; family Opitutaceae; genus MWDT01. The sequence goes on along the minus strand of JAJXVO010000234.1, from coordinate 1,045 downwards.
CGCTGACGTTGCAGCGGTAGAGCAGGGCATTCGTGCAGGCGCTCAGGTCGATGCCGTCGCCGTTCTGGGCCCAGAATTCGTTGAAGATGTTCACGCCGCGGATGATCAGATTGGTGCAGCGGACCGGATAGCAGACGAAGGCGGGCGAATTGCGGAGGGTGACATCCTCGATCAGCACGTTTCGGCAGTTGGAGAGCACGAGCAGCTTTGGCCGGAGGAAGTCGCGAACCGCCAGGTAGTCTGCGACCGTCGGATTGCGGTTGGTGCTCCGCAGGAGTTTGAGCGCGGCTTCGCCCTGGGCCGCGGCCCGGGTGGGCCACCAGACCGTATCGTCGCTGTTGGTGGGGCCTCCGCTGGCGAGCAGGGATTTCCACTGCGCAGCGGTCACCTTGACGCGTTTTACGGGCCGCCAGGTCTCGCCCGCACCGTCAAAGATGCCCTGGCCGGTGATGGCCACGTTGCTGAGGTTGTCTCCGGAGATTGGAGACTGGGTCACGAAGCCCGCCTTTCCGCCTGCGCCCACGAGCGGGTACTGGCTGTGATCGGGTGTGAATTGGATGAGCGCGCCGCGCTCGGCGTGCAGGTCGACGTTGCTCGCGAGCACGATCGGTCCGGTGATCCAGAGGCCGGGGGGGACGACGACGTGTCCGCCGCCGGCTTTCACGCACGCGGCGATGGCGTTGGCGAAGGCCTGGGTTGCGAGCGTGTGGCCGTCGGAGACCGCGCCGAAATCGGTGATGCGAAACGTGCGTTCAGGAAACGTCGGAGCGACGATCTCGGGCATCGGGAACGGTGCCGACTTGAGATAGTGTTCGGCGCTCGCCGCCGTCACGGTGGTGGGCGCTAAGGCAAGCAGAGTCGATAAGACAGCCAGGGGAAGTTTCATTGGGGGGACGGGGTTGGGGTGAGCAGAACGATCCCCGCTCGGGACGAAGCCTTGCCGCAGGGCGGATTGCCAGTAAGCCCGGCGATGCGCGCATCGTTGTTTTTTCAGGGCGCCGGGACTAGGTGGCGCGCCGCCTTTGCCGGCGGGTTGCGTTTCGGC
>JAJXVO010000014.1 GCA_021782105.1 bacterium | reverse complement strand
TCTCCATCCACCGCCTCGAACTCTCGGCGCTCCTCCAGGACGCCTACTCTCTGTAACCATCCCCCCACCTTCAGCGTTGGCGGCCCCGGTTTTGGTTGCGTGGGCCGCCAGATGCAGTGTCAATCGTCCGTCACTCAACCCCTTTTTCCCGCCATGGCCATCATCGACGTCGTCATCCCTCCCATGGGTGAATCTATCAGCTCAGGTGTGCTCGCCAAGTGGCACGTCAAGAACGGCGATCTCGTGAAAAAAGATCAGGTGCTCTACGAGCTCGAAACCGACAAAATCACGTCTGAAGGGATGGCCGAGACTGCGGGTCGGATTTCGATCAAAGTCGAGGAGGGGATCGATGTGAAGATAGGCCAGAGTGTCGCCTCGATCGACGCCGACGCCACGGGCGCCGCAGCCACAGCTCCCGCCGCCGCTCCGGCCCCGGCTGCCACCGCGGCCGTTTCTCCTGCGGTGCGTCGCATCGCCGAAGAAACCGGTGTCGATCCCGCCAACGTCTCAGGCTCCGGCAAGGCAGGCCGCGTTACCAAGGGCGACATGCTCGTCGCGGCGGAGTCGCCCGCGACCAAGCCGGCCCCGCAACCGCCAGCCGCACCCCAGGCGCCTGCTGCGGCCCCGCAACCGCCTTCCGTTTCCACTTTCACTCCCAATTCCACGCCGCGTCAGAACCGCCGGCGCATCTCCCCGCTGCGCGCCAAGATCGCCCAGCGCCTAATCTCCGCCCAGCACGACGCCGCCATGCTCACGACCTTCAATGAGGTCGACATGTCCGCCGTCATGGCCCTGCGCGCGAAATACCAGGACGAGTTCGTGAAACGCAACGGCATCAAGCTCGGCTTCATGAGCTTCTTCGTGAAGGCCGTGGTGCATGCGCTGCAGGAGGTTCACGCCGTCAACACGATGATGGACGGCGATTTCATCGTCGAAAACCACTTCTACGACATTGGCGTGGCCGTCTCCACCGACAAGGGCCTGCTCGTTCCGGTCGTCCGCGACTGCGACAAGCTCCCGATGGCCGGCGTCGAAAAGTCGCTCGCCGACGCGGCCACCAAGGCCCGTGAGGGCCGCATCGCCCTCGCCGATCTTGAAGGCGGCGTTTTCACCATCACCAACGGAGGCATCTTCGGCTCCATGCTCTCGACGCCGATCATCAACCCGCCCCAGTGCGCGATCCTCGGCATGCACGCCATCCAGGAACGCGCCGTGGTGCGCGACGGGCAGATCGTGATCCGCCCCATGATGTATCTGGCTCTCAGCTACGACCACCGTCTGGTCGACGGCCGCGAGGCCGTCACCTTCCTGGTCAAGGTGAAGCAGGCCATCGAGGATCCCTCGAGGCTGCTGCTCAATCTCTGAACCAGGCGCGTTCGCGCGCCGGCGGTCGCCGCCCACGCAGGCGGCACTCCTCCGCAATCACTATGACGACCTACGACCTCATTGTCATCGGCGCTGGCCCCGGCGGCTATGTCTGCGCCTTTCGCGCGGCCCAGCTCGGGCTGAAGGTGGCGCTCGTGGATAAACGCCCCGCGCTGGGCGGCACCTGCCTGAACGTGGGTTGCATCCCCTCCAAGGCCCTGCTCCACAGCACCGAGGCCCTTGTCTTCGCCCGCGACCACGCGGCCGGGCACGGCATCAAGCTCGGCCCGGTCAGCGTCGATCTCGCCGCGCTCCTCAAGCGCAAGGACGCCGTCGTTGCAAAACTCACCTCCGGCGTCGCCCAGCTCGCCAAGGCCCGCAAGATCGCGGTGTTCACCGGCTCCGCCACGTTCGTCTCCGCCACCTCGGTCGAGGTCAGCGATCCGTCCAAGGCCGGGCAGAAATCCACTCTCTCCGCCTCCGCCATCGTCATCGCCACCGGCTCCGTGCCCGTGGAGCTGCCCTTTCTCAAGTTCGACGGCAAAACGATCGTCTCGAGCGACGACGCCATCGCCTTTGACTCCGTCCCCAAGTCGCTCGCCGTCGTCGGCGGCGGCGCCATCGGCCTGGAGCTGGGATCCGTGTGGTCGCGCCTGGGCAGCCAGGTGACCGTTGTGGAATTTCTGCCGAAAATCGCGGCCAATTACGACGACGACGTCGTGCGCCCCTACACCCGCATTCTCGAGAAGCAGGGTCTCAAGATCGAGACCGGTGCGAAGGTCACGGGCCTGCGCAAGACCGGCTCCACGACCGTCCTCACAGCCGAGCGCGATGGAAAACCGGTCGAGGTAGAGGCCGAGAAGATTCTCGTGGCCGTCGGCCGCAAGCCCTGCACCGAGGGCCTGGGCCTCGAGAAGGTCGGCATCGCGCTCGACGACAAGAAGCGCATCGCCGTCGACAACCATCTTCGCACCAACGTGCCCGGCGTCTGGGCCATCGGCGACGTCGTCGCCGGCCCCATGCTCGCGCACAAGGCCGAGGAGGACGGCGTGGCCGTCGCCGAATGGATCGCAGGCAAGGCCGGCCACGTGAACTGGGATCTCGTCCCGGGAATCATCTACACCGACCCCGAACTGGCCGGTGTCGGACTCGGCGAGGACGCCGCGAAGGCCAAGGGCATCGCCGTGCGCACCGGGAAGTTTAATTTCGCCGCCAACGGGCGCGCCATCGCGGCCGACGCCACCGAGGGGTTCGCGAAGATCGTGGCCGATGCCAAGACCGACCGCATTCTCGGAGCCCAGATCCTGGGTCACGGCGCGGGCGAGCTGATCGCGGAGGTCGTTTCGCACATGGAATACGGCGGCAGCGCCGAGGACCTCGCGCGCACGATCCACGCGCATCCGACCATGAGCGAGGCAGTGAAGGAAGCCGCGCTTGCCGTCAGCAAGAGCGCCCTGCACAGCCTCTGAACGGATTCGTCTCGCACCGAGCCGCATACGGGCGCGCTTTGCCCTTGCGCCCGGAGATGCTCTTTGCGCCCATCTCGCTGACCCATGGATTCGCCTTCCCCACATGCTGACGCCGGCGAGGCGAGTGTCCCCGCAATCGACTTTCGGGCCCAGCTCAACGACGAGCAGTACGCGGCTGTCACCGCCGAGCCCGGTCCGCTGCTCGTTCTCGCGGGCGCGGGCTCCGGCAAGACCCGCACGCTGACCTACCGCGTCGCCTACCTGCTCTCCCAGGGCGTGCGACCTGGCGAAATTCTCCTGCTCACGTTCACCAACAAGGCGGCCAAGGAGATGCTCCATCGCGTGAACGAGCTCACGGGCATTGTCCCCGGACGTTTCTGGGGCGGCACCTTTCACAGTATCGGACACCGCACGCTGCGGATGTTCGGGGACAGTATCGGAATTTCGAAGACGTTCACCATCCTCGACGCCGAGGAGGCCGACAGCGTCATGCGCGAGGTCGTGGACTCCGCCGACAAGGGCTTCTTCAAGGACAAGACCCACCCGAGGCCCGGTCCCCTGCACGAGATGATTTCCCTCTCGCGCAACACCCAGCTCGATCTCTTCGAGACGGTGAAGAAGTACTTTCCCCAGCACGAGGAGATTGCCGACCGCCTGCCCGCCTTCGCCAAGGCCTACGCCGACCGGAAGCGCGAGCAGAACGTCATGGATTACGACGATCTCCTCGCCAACTGGCTCGCGCTGCTCGAGCAGTCCCGGGAGATCGCCGACTACTTCAGTCACCGCTTCCGGCACGTGCTCGTCGACGAGTACCAGGACACCAACTGCCTGCAGTCGCGGATCGTCGACCTCATCTCCTCGCACCACCGTGTGATGGTCGTGGGCGACGACGCGCAGTGCATCTATTCGTGGCGCGGGGCGAATTTCGAGAACATCATGACCTTCCCGGAGCGGCACCCGGGGACGCAGATACATCGCATCGAGACAAATTACCGTTCGACGCCGCAGATCCTCGCGCTGGCCAACGGCGTGCTCGAGGCCCAGCCGCGCGGGCGCCATTTCGAAAAGAATCTGAAGGCCGCGCGGGCCAACAGCGAAAAGCCCTTCATCGTCCAGGCTATGGACACCCGCGAACAGGCGAACTTCATCGTGCAGCGCATCCGCGGCCTCGTCGACGAGGGCTGCTCGCTCTCGGACATAGCAGTCCTCTACCGGGCCCACTTCCAGGCGCTCGACATCCAGCTGGAGCTCTCGCGGGTGCAGATTCCGTATCAGATCACCAGTGGCGTGAAATTTTTCGAGCAGGCCCACGTGCGGGACCTCGTGGCGATGCTGCGCTTCGTCTACAACCCGACCGACCAGCAGGCCTGGCAGCGCATCGCGATGCTGCTGCCCAAGGTTGGCGAAAAGAACGCCCAGAAGATCCACGCCGCCGCGCTCGACCACGCGCGGCTCCTTCAGCGCGATTTCCTCGACGCGCTCGGCGACGACGACGTGAAGAGCAAGGTGCCCAAGGACGCCAAGGAGGAGTGGAACGCCTTTGCCCTCTCGCTCAAGCAGGTGGGCGAGGACATGCACACGAAAAGCCCCCAGGCCGCCGTGGAATGCGCGATCGACGGCTGGTACGGCGACTACCTGAAGGGCGCCTACGCGAATTACCTCTCCCGCATGGACGACCTGAAGTCGCTCATCGGCTTTGCGACCCGGTTCAGCGAAATGCAGGAGATGCTCGCGCAGATCATGCTGCTCAACTCGGAAACGAGCGATCGCAGCGTCGATCCGAATGAGGACGCCCTCAAACTCACGACCGTGCACCAGGCCAAGGGCCTCGAGTATTCGGTGGTATTCCTCATCGGACTCGCCGAGGGCATGTTCCCCCTGCGCCGCGCCATCGAGGCGGGCGACATCGAGGAGGAGCGCCGCCTTTTCTACGTGGCCGTGACCCGGGCCCGGGATGAGCTCTACCTGTGTTATCCCAAGGTCAACACCAAGGGCGGGCCAGCCATGCTGCTGACCCCGAGCCAGTTCATCCAGGAACTCGACCCCAACCTCTACCAGCCCCTGCGCGTGAAGCGTCAGTGGGGCTGGTGAAGGCCGAAAGTCGCCCTCAGAAGAGCGGCACGAGCGTCACCGTGCTGCCGGGGGCCGCCATGTGGTCGTCTCCCACGCTCCAAGTGACATCGTTGATGAGGAACTTGAAGACGATGGGTGCGGTGGCGGCCTGGAGGGTGACCTGCCACCGATCCGCCGCGACATTGGCCATGGGCAGGCCCTTCTCCCAACTCAGCCCGGCGCCCTCGCCGCGGACGAACAGTTGGTTGCCGAACCCGATGTCAACCTGTGCAACAATTTGGGTGGGCAGGATCGCTTCGGGCGCAGGGGCTTTGGCGACAGGCACGACAGGAGCCGAAGCCTGCTTCACAGGCTTCTCGGCCAGTTTTGCCTTTGAGACCTTCGGTGCAACGGTCTTGGCGAGAGCGGAAAGCTTCGCCGCGACGGGTTTGGCTTCGACTGGGGCGGTCTTGGCCTTGGTGGGGGTCTTTGGGGCTTTGCTGGGCGTCTTCTTCATAACAAGCTCCTTGGTTAAGCTGATGAGTAATGATTTCCGAATAGCGGTATTCCGTATACCTCCTGAGAGTGCGCACCTTCAACAGCAATCTCGGGGCCAAGTTTGACGGACAGGTGAAATCACCTCCCCAACGAGTGTTGAAGCGAATGGGCGAAAATAGGTGTTTACTCGCGGCCCCGAGTCGCCCACAAACGTCCCCCATTCTCCAAATGGGCCAGTAGCTCAGCTGATAGAGCGCCTCGTTCGCAACGAGGAGGTCGCCGGTTTGAGTCCGGTCTGGTCCACCAGGCTCCGTCGTCCCTTCACGGGACGGACTTCGCCTGGCTCCGCCAGGCTGGGCAGCCCCACTGAGAAGCACGCCGGATACATTGAATTTTCTGCGCAGGAGCCTGCCGGGCTTAGTCGCGGCTCCGCCGCACGTCGCCCGGCACTCTCTCCAACCGCGTTTGCCCCGTGTAGCAGATCTTCGCTCTGTCGACCTCTCCGTCGTCCCTTCACGGGACGGACTTCGCCTGGCTCCGCCAGGCATGGCAGCCCCACGGAGAAGCACACCGGATACATAGGCTTCACTGCGCAGGAGCCTGTCGGGCATAGTTGCGGCATATCAGGCGAGCGGCGAGCACCGGCAAGTCCCAGAAGAAGGTGGCCGCCCATTTCAGGGTGACCACGACCAGCCTGCGGGACTGGAGACGCCGGGTGCCGGAGCCCGGGCGTCTCCAGTGAGAGTCCCGAGGCGGAGCTGCGACGCCTGCGCCGCTTCTCGGCAGACTTGTGGCTATCCGCACCCGAGCACCGCGAGCACGGCCTGCATCGAGTGCGCCAGCTACGGCGCGGTCAGACTGAGCTTGTGCTAGCCGATACTCTGCTGGGCCGAAGTCACAAAGGTGGACGGAGTGGGCAGGCAAAAGATGGCCACAAACAACGCCAAGCCAGCCAGGAAACCGATAGCCTTTATCTTCATAGATTGGCATTATAAAACTTTAGTAACCAATGACTAATTATCGATCCATGGCCTCGTCCGCGAGTCTCCATTTACCAGGGAGCGAGCCCATCCGCCCCCTAGTCCACCCGTCCTCGCCGTGCCCCTATTTCGCGGCAGCGTCCTTCGGGCCACCCGTCCAGTATAGGCCGAGATACCAGACTGTACTCCGCGGTCCGGATACAGAACGTCCCATTGAAAAAAGCAGACTGAAGTCCTTTGTGAAATTGAGGGCGCCGCCGACGTTGGCCAGCGAGGTGCCGCGTCCGTCGACGGTGTCGGCTCCCTGCCGAAACAGCTCCGCCCCGAGGGTCAGTTTCTCGCCGACATCCCGCTGGATCAGCCAGCCGCCGAAACCGTAATTGCGCTGGCCGGGCGCCGAATTGATCGCCCATCCGCCACCGCCATAGGTGGTCCAGGGCCCCCAGCTCTTCTGCGCCCAGAGCGGCAGTCGATACCATGTCCGCCCATTGCCCAGCCCCCGGGCGCTGTCCCCCGTCGCCACTTCAGCCATGGGGAAGATGCCTACCTGCGGGAGGGAATCCGTTTCCTCGAGGAAACGATATTTCACCCCGACTTCGGTATCACCGTAGCCGGAACTCCACCCAGCGCCGGGCGTGGAAATGTTGGCGAGCGGAGCGACCAGATGAAACTGCATGTTGGGCGCCATTCCATAGTTGAACTCGATCGCCGGACCGGAAATCGAGTTGGCGTCCGAGGTCCTGGCGCCCTGAGCGAACACGTAAAATTCCCAGTGATGAAGGTCCACCGGCTCGGGATCGTCCGTTTGGAACGGAGGCCCCGCCTGCAATCGCAGCGCGCTGATCACGAGGCCGATGAACAACGCCAGGGCATAGCTGCGGACGAGGGGCCCCTGCGTCGGGCTTATAGGGTCAACTTTCGGAGGACGCATCGGAGACAATACCTTTTCGGCGAAATCCTGGTTGTGCAAATCGCCCGCCCAGTTCCTCCCCCTCACCCAGGGCTGGTGTTGTCCCTTCGCTGGGCAATCCCTCCCTTCCCCCGAACTGCCTCAGCCACGTTTTTGAGCAAGACCACAACAGGCCGAGCAAGATCGCCTGCGACGAAGTCGCCAACACGGAGTACCGTGAAACCCACATTCAACTCAAAGAGGACATCACCCATGCAAAAACGAACCCTTGGAAACAGTCATCTCGAAGTCTCAGCCCTCGGTCTCGGCTGCATGGGCATGAGCTTTGGCTTTGGCCCGGCTGGCGAGAAACAGGCGATGATATCCGTCATCCGCGCAGCGGTGGAACGCGGCGTCACCTTTTTCGACACCGCCGAAATCTACGGTCCTTTCACCAACGAGGAACTCGTGGGCGAAGCGCTCGCCCCTTTTCGAGGACAGGTGGTGATCGCCACTAAATTCGGATTCAAAATCGACTTGAACGGCAAGCAGACGGGCCTGGACAGTCGTCCCGCGCACATCAAAGAGGCGGCCGAAGCCTCGCTCAAGCGGCTGAAGGTCGACTCGATCGATTTGTTTTACCAGCACCGCGTCGACCCAGAGGTGCCCATCGAAGACGTCGCCGGGGCGGTGAAGGAGCTCATTCGCGACGGTAAAGTGAAGCATTTCGGTCTCTCAGAAGCGGGCGTGCAGACGATTCGCCGCGCCCATGCGGTACAGGCCGTGACGGCGCTCCAGAGCGAGTACTCCCTGTGGTGGAGAGAGCCCGAAGCCGAAGTGTTGCCCACGCTCGAGGAACTCGGGATCGGCTTCGTTCCCTTCAGCCCGCTCGGCAAGGGTTTCCTCACCGGCAAGATCGACGAAAACACCCCATTTGCCGCCTCCGATTTCCGATCTATCGTCCCTCGCTTCTCATCCGAGGCGCGGAAGGCGAATCAGGCCTTGGTGGATCTCCTCCGCCAGATCGCGGAACGAAAGAAGACCACACCCGCCCAACTCGCGCTCGCCTGGCTGCTGGCGCAGAAGCCGTGGATCGCTCCAATTCCAGGCACGACGAAACTCCCTCGTTTGATCGAGAACATCGACGCCGCGTCAGTCGAGTTGTCGCTCGACGATCTTCGCGAGATCGACAGCGCGGCCGCGAAGATCACGGTGCAGGGAGCGCGTTATCCGGAACACCTGCAGAAGCTCGTTGGGCGCTAACCCGAGCTGCAAGCGGCATACGCGTCCATCGGATGCAGATTCACACGACCCAAACCCAGGAAATCATCATGGAAATCAAACGAAGTGGAACCCAGCCCTCCGTCAAAGGACCGGCAGATTGGTTTACCGGCACCGTGCGCATCGACCCGCTATTTCCGGCGACCGACCCGGCCCGCGCCGCGGGCAACAGCGTCACCTTCGAGCCCGGCGCCCGCACCGCATGGCACACGCATCCCCTGGGCCAGATCCTCATTGTAACGGCAGGCTGTGGCCGAGTGCAGCGCTGGGGCGGACAGATCGAGGAAATCCGCCCGGGCGACGTGGTCTCGTTCCAGCCAGGCGAAAAACACTGGCACGGCGCCGCCCCCACTACGGCGATGACCCACCTTGCGATTCAGGAATATCTCAACGGCAAGGCGGTCGACTGGATGGAAAAGGTCTCCGACGAACACTACGGAGCCTGAACGAGGACGCACGAAAGGACATCGGCCCGCCCCGGATGGGCCCGCGCAACGCGTGAGGACGAGGTGCCAGGGGCAATCCTAAAGACCGTCGGGCGGACCTCCCGCGCTGCCGCCAGCTAGCGTATCAGGCATGGCCGGCAGTCCCGGCATCGGCAATTCGCCAACGTCACTTGTCACTCGCTGGTCGCGGGCTAAGTTGGCAGCGTTTTACACGCATGCCAGTCCCTCAGACAACCTCCGCCGAAGCGCTGGAGAACTATGCCGCCGGAACCCGGATTGTCGCCAGCAGTGGCCCGGCATGGGACGGTGTGCGACTCGCGGTCATGGCACTGCCTGCCGTGGCCGAACCTTTCATGATGCCCGCAGTGACGGAGCCATTCATCGCGTGGACCTCGTCCGGCGAAGCCGAGGCACAGGAGCGCGAACTCGGTGGGTCGTGGATCAAGCATCGACTCAGGAAGGGCTCCCTCTTCCTCACGACCGGAGGCACCCCCTATGAGTTTCGTTTCCGAACGCTGACACCCGAGCCCTTCGAAGTGGTGCTCGTGCTGCTCAGTCTCACGCTGTTCAACGAGGCGCTGGCGGAGGTGTTTGGGAAAAACGTGCCGCGCGCGCAGATGCGAGACGTGTCGGCTCAGGAGGACCCGGCGCTCACCGCCCTGCTGCAGCAATTGCGCGACGAGGCCGGCCGCCGTTCCGCCAGCCGCCTGTTTGTGCGAGGGATGGCACAAGCCATCGCAATCCATCTCGCCCGCAACTACGCGACCTTGACGGGTGACCCGCGGGGCGACTCGCCTGCGCTGCCAGGTTTCAAGCTGCGCCGGATCACCGACTGGATGGCGGCGCACGTGGCGGAGGAGTTCAGCCTTCCCCGTCTGGCCGCTCAGGTCGGCATGAGCGAGTTCCACTTCAACCGCCTGTTCAAGCGCGCCACGGGCGTGCCGCCGTCGCAGTATCACATCAAACTTCGTATGGACGCCGCCCGGCGCCTCCTGCGCGAGACGAAAAAGAGCGTCATCACGATTTCAAACGACGTCGGCTATTCCAGTCCGAGTCATTTCGCCCAGGTTTTCCGGAAGGAAACAGGCCTTTCGCCGACCGACTACCGGCGGGAACGCTAAGGCTCCGATCGCGCCCGTTTCTGGAACGAAACCGGCTATACGGACTCCAACGTCCGTTCCGACAGAACACTCCGATTTGTCCGTCCGGCCACGCCGTATCCACCCTCGACCTTTTTTCCTGCGCCGCTCTTCATGCTCGAAACACTTCCGCCGGGCGGTTGACGACCGGTCCAACACACTCAGTCGCTCCCCGCATGCGCCCCCCCGCTCCGAACCCCGCGCTCACCGGCCGCCCGGCATCCCCGTGGCGCCTTGTGCCAGGCCGCACGCTGCGGACGCTCGGCCTTCTCGCCTGTCTCGCCTGCGCACGCCCCACGGCCCAGGCCGCACCGGACCGCGCGACCGAGTCCGAAATCTACGCGCTGATCCGCGACCCCTCCTCCGCCGATTGGCGCGCCCTCGCACGCTTCAACGGATCCATCACCCGACGCGAATTCGAGAACTCCCTCAACCGCGTCTTCGATCCCTGGTCGGGCCTCCGGACGTATCTAAAAATCGACGACTCCTCCGTGACCGTCTACCCGCAGCCGGGACCTCGCGGAGCACCGCTCGTCACCGTGCGTTTCGCAAGGGCCCGGTGGACCTCCACCCGCCGGCTGCAGGCGTCGTGGCGCCAGCCGATCGGCGTGCCCGGACACCCTCTCGCCGGGCTGCACGTCGCGATCGAGCCCGCGGACATCGGCGGAGCCTGGGCGGCGCTCGAGGACCGCTCGGCCGAGTTCCCCGGTTATGGGCGGATCAAGGAAGGCGACCTCAACCTCATCGTCGGCCGCATTCTCCGGGACAAGCTCACCGCACTCGGCGCCGATGTGTTTCTGGTGCGCGATCGGGCCGAACCCATCCTGCCGATCGCCCGCGAACACCTGCTGCCCTTCGTCGAACATCTCCTGCGCGACCATCCCGAGCAGCTTCCCGGCGCACTCCGCTCGGAATTCGCGGGCCGCGTCTTCCGCAGCCCGGACGCGCTGCGCGCCTCTGCAGGACTGCTTCTGACAAAGACCCTTGAGACCCGCGCCCGCGCCGCCCTCGTTCGCGAGAATTTCAAACCCGACCTGACCATCGTGCTCCAGCACGACGCCACGCCGGAGAGTTCCCGAGGGCAACTCACGCCGGTCAACCGCAACATCTTCTTTGTCGATGGCGCGTACCTTCCCAAGGAACTGCGCCACTCCGAGCAGCGATTCCGCCTGCTGACCAAGGTGTTCGAGCACGTCTCCCCGCTGGAGACCGAAGTCGCAGTCGCGGTCGCCGACCGCTTCCAGCGAGCCACCGGATATCCGCCCGTGCTCTACGGCAACTCTGCGACGACACGCCTCGTCGTGAAGGGCAACCTCTACGTCGTGGCGAGAAACCTCGATTTCAACCGCGAGCACGATGGTCCCGTGGTGGTGACCGAACCCTACTTCATGAATCAGCCCGAGACCCTCGCCCGCCTGCTCGCGGGCGACTACCCCGGGGTGCGCATCATCGCAGGGCATCCCTGTCGGAGCATTTTCAGGGAATACGCGGATTGTGTTGTGGACGGCCTGCTCGCGTCGAGAGACGCCTTCAACCGCGGCCGTCGCCCCGCCATGACCTCGCAGCGGGATCGGCGCCGAGGCGGGTGACCGGGCGCTCAGTGCGCCGGTAAAACGAAAAGTTAGCGCTGGCCCCCAGGAAAAACTTCGGCAAGGTCCGGCCTGAATACCAGCCGGTTATCCGGTTCAAGCGCCTAGTCGCCGTATGAACGCTCCCATCGATGATCATTCCCACCGCTCCGCGTTGCCCGTCCCGGCGCGCAGCGGGTTCACTGGCGTGCTTCGGCGTTATCCCTGGGCACCTGCGCTGTTGGTGCTGACCGTCGTACTTCTGTGGTTCGTCTCCCGGTTCTATTCCCCACAGACGGGCTTCACCAGTATGCTCACGATCGGCGACCAATTAACCCCCTCCCGCGCACTGAGGGAACAGCATCCTTACGTCTTCAAGGACAGCTGCGGCTACGACGGCCAGGCTTACGTGCAGATCGCCCTCGATCCGCTCCTGCGCAGTCCCGATCTCGTCACCAGCGTGGACAGCCTTGGCTATCGGGCACGGCGCATCTTCATGCCGGCCTGCGCGTGGCTGGCCGGCCTCGGCAGGCCGGCATGGGTCGTGCAGGCCTACGCCCTGAGCAACGTTGCAGGCTGGCTTCTGCTCGGCTTGGTGCTGCTGCGCTGGCTGCCGCCCGACTCGCCAGGCAATGTCTTCCGCTGGGCGGGTATCCTGTTTTCCCACGGATTGTGCACCAGTCTCAGGTGCTCGTTGACCGACGGGCCGGGACTTGCCCTGCTCGCGCTCGGATTGCTAATGCTGGAAACCGGACGCCTCAGAGGCGCCATCGCGACCTTTGCCGCGACAATCCTCAGCCGGGAGACCTATGTCCTCAACATCGCGGCTGCACTCACGCCGGAACGCTTCCGCGACCGACGTGCCTGGCTGCGAGCGGCGCGGCTCATTGCACTGGCGACGCTGCCGCTGCTTCTGTGGATTGTCTATGTGCGCCTAGCGACCGGCGCTCCGCGCGCGGCCGGGTCGCGGAATTTTGCCCTGCCCGCCTTCGGTTACTTCAGGCGCTGGCATGAACTGCTGTCGGACTCGAACGGTGAGCAGTACCTGCTCGATTTTCGCATTGTCGGCATCCTCAGCCAGGTGGCGCTAACCGTACAAGTTCTCTTCCTTTTCCTGCGGCCCCGGTTTGGCAACGCCTGGTGGCGCGCGGGCGCCGCCTCCGCCGCGCTGGGTCTGGTGCTCGGGCCCGCAGTCTGGGAGGGATTCCCCGGGTCGGCCCTGCGCGTGCTGCTGCCGGTCACCGTCGCCTTCAACCTCCTCGTTCCCAAGGGACGCAAGTGGCTACCCATCCTGATCCTGGGCAACCTCACCATCCTGGGCGGCCTGGGCGAACTTCGGGACGCGCCCATCTACTTCGCCCAGTGGCAGGTGGAACGTGGCGCAGTGTATTCAACCGTCATGGACACGGGATCGGGCTGGTACCCCCCCCGAGGCGAACCGCGATCACGTGTGGCGCTGGTGCGCGGACTCGGGCCAATTCGTCTTCACCAATCGCGGCGACTCCCCCGTCTCCCTCTTCCTCTCTGGAGAACTTTCCGCGCTGTCGTCCAGGGTGATCAGCATCGAGCACGACGGCGTCGTGATCTGGCGCAGCGCGCGGATCGACCATATCGTGCCCTTCCGCACCACGCCAATCACCATACCGCCCGGCGTCACGACCTTCGTCGTGTCCAGCGACCAACCTCCGGTGGTCGCACACGACGGCGATACACGTCCGCTCGGATTCGCGATCTACGACCTCACGGTCGACACGAGCGAGCCAGTTCGGCGATCACCGCCCGCACCGCTCAGACCTCAATCACGCGATTGAGTCGGGCGAACACCATCTTCCCTCCGGCCGACGGTAGCACGCTGACGACCTCGACCTCGGCACGCGCGCCGATGTGGTTGCGTCCCTGATTGACGACCACCATCGACCCGTCGGCGAGAAACCCCACGGCCTGTCCCTCTTCTTTTCCAGCCCGGACCAGCTCGACGTCGATGAGCTCGCCCACCATGAGCTCGGGGCGAAGCGCCTTGGAGAGCTGGGTCAGGTTGAGCCAGGGAACGCCGTGAAATTCGGCCATCTTGGCAAGATTGTAGTCCGTGGTGAGCAGCTTCGCCTGCATCTGCTGGGCGATGAAAACCAGCTTCGCGTCCACGTCCTGGCGCTTGGAGACCTCGCTTTCCACGATCCGAATATCGAGGTTCTTGATCTTGCGCAGCTCGTTGAGCACCTCGAGTCCGCGCCGACCGCGCGCCTGCTTGTGCGGCTCCGTGGAGTCGGCCACAGCGTGCAGCTCGGTCAGTACAAATTGCGGGATCACCAGCGCGGAGGTCAAAAAGCCGCTCTCGCAGATCCGCGCGATCCGGCCGTCGATCAGCGCGCTCGTGTCCACGACCACCAGCGGTACGTCGACCTCGTGGGGCACAAACCGCACGTAGGGAATCACCAGGTTGAACTCGTCCTTGCCGCGCAGCGCGATGACCGAACAGAGGTAGGCGCAGATGATGAATAGCGCCAGCCGCACCAGATACACCGTCTGCGGGTCGCCCGACGCAAACAGCGGAGAACTGCCGATCAGGAACGAAATGAGCGCACCCATCGCCAATCCGAAGGTGATGGCCGAGAGCCCTCTCAGGGAAAATCCCTTGAGCAGCACGTCCACAAGCACGACGAGCACCCCCAACAACAACCCGATCACCGTGGCCCTCAGGCGATACGGATCCCAATCGGTGATGGCGTAACACACCAGCCAGCCTCCCCCGGCGCATAACGCCACGAAGACGGCGCGAATCACGAAGAGGGTTCTTTTCATGGGGTCAGCGACCGAACAGGTAAAACAGGATGAACGGCAGGACGATGCCAACCAGCATGACTACAGCTAGCAACGCCAAAGCCTTGCGCGCCTTTGCCTCCTGCTCGGGATTGTCGGCCATCGGGATGTTCCCGCCACCCGCCTTGGGCGCTTTATTTGGATCCGGTCAGGTAAGTGTACTTCTTCGCGTATTCGTCCTCAGCCTGGGTCTGCGCCGCCGGAGCGGACATTCCGCCCGCCGTCAGATCAGACACCCGCTTGGCTATCCAGCGCTGACGAAATTCGTGGGCCACATCGGCGGAGGGAGCGTTCATCGTCTCGTGTTTATGCCGATGCATAAAGCCATGGCAGCCAGCGGCGCCGAGGAGAAGAATCAAGGTCAAAAGGGGGAGGGCAATACGTCGGATCATGCGGTGTGGGTTGCTTGGAAAACCAGATATCAGAGGAGAAGTCACGCCCCTACGAGGGGAAATTTCGGACCTCCGTTCCCCACTTTTTGTTTCTCCCAACTGGATTATTCCGCTTTTCTCCGCGCATGAGCGAGGTGCCCGACCCCATCCCGTTGCGCCCACCGGCACACCCCCAGCAAGACGGAGTCCTTCCCGGCACCCCGCAGGCACCTGCATCGCCCGTACCGCCAGCGCCCACCCCTGAAAGCGACTCCGAAGGCTTCCAAGCCGACGCTCCATTCCGCCTGAAGCTCCGCCCGCGCGCCCCCGCTCCAATGCCCCCGCTGGAAGGCGTTCCTCCCCAGACCTCCCCCGCCACTCCAACGCCACGCATCCGACTCAAACCCAAGCTGACCTCCGAGCCCGAAGGCCAGGCCGAGCCGTCCGACGCCCCTGCGTCTGACACCCCTGCGACAGATCAGCCCCGGGGCACGGAGGCGACCATTCCCCCGACCGCCGGTTTCGAGCAGGTCTCCAAGGGCGCCGCGGGAATCGCCAAAACCGTCCCTCCTTTTCTCGTTGCCCCCTCCATCCCCGCCGCCCCTCGGAGTCCGGCCAACCCCCCGCTGGTGGTAGGTCCGTCCAGGCTGCCGCATATCAAGGGCCCCGACGGCTCCGTCGAGCTCCCGGATCCTTCGGCGCAGGTCGATCCCGTGCAACGCAAGGGTTTCAAGATCGGCCTGGCAGTCGTCGGGACCGTGCTCGTGCTGGCCGTTCTCGTCGGTGGCGTGATCCTTTGGAAGATCCTGTTCCCCACTCCGCCGCCGATCGTGGCAAAGCCCCCCAAGCCCGCCGCCACCGCCAAGGCCGCCGGCTCCTCCGGCATTGCACAGGCTTCGAGCGTCGCGACGACGACCCTCTCGTCGATCAACCAGATGCAGACACTCATCAGGGACACGCAGCAGACCGAGCAGTCGCGCGTCGACGCGCTCGCCGAAGGCAAGGAACCTCCTTCCCTGCCCACGCCCCAGCAGATGCTGCGTTCCACCCCAGCTTCCGCGCCCGCAGCGCGCCCGCCGTCGCCACGCGTGCAGACCCCGGCTCCCGCGCCCGCCGCCGTCGTCCCAGCGCCCGCGAAGACTCCCCCGCCGTCCGCCGCGCCTGCGGAAGCCGTGCGCGAGGAACGCCCGCCGCAGGCCAGCGCCGCCTTCCGTCGCTTTGTCACCAACGCGTCGATACCAGGCGTATTCCAGGGCACGCCCGCCCGCGCCCTGATCAATGGATGCACAGTCCAGGTCGGCGAACTGGCGAATCGCGAACTCGGCATCGTCTTCGTCCGCATCGACGCCAGGAAAAAGACGATCACGTTTCGCGACGACACCGGCGCCGAGGTGACGCGAGGTTACTAGCGGGGCAGGCGCCCGCTCAGGACCGCAGGACCGCCCGGATCGCCTGCAGCATGGTGTGGTCGGTGAGCACGGCAGTCACCCCGTTCACGATGAACTGGACTCCGATGCACAGAAGCAGGAAGCCCATGATCTTCGAAAACGCGCTCATCGCGTTGTGCCCCACCACGTCGACGACGCGTCCCGAGATCCTCAATACGATGTAGCTGATCACGGCGACGACCAGGATGCCTGCGATGATCGCGAAGTAGTCCATCCACTGCGACGCCAGCGAGGTCAGGCCGATCGTTACCGCAATCGAACCGGGGCCGCTGAGCATCGGCATCGCGAGCGGCGTAAATGAGATGTCGCGTTTCGCACGGGCCTCCTCGCGCAGGCGCCGCTCCCCCTCGTCGTCCTTGGGTGGCGCATACATTGAGAAGGCGATGCCGCAGACAAGCAGGCCTCCCGCGATGCGAAGCCCCGGGATCGAGAGGCCGAAGAACCGCATGATGAAACTGCCGCCCACCAGGAACGCGACCAGGATCCCGACCATGAACAGGCAGCCCCGCAGCGCCTGGCGCGTGCGCTTCTCGTCGCTGTCGCCCTCGGTGATCGCCATGAACACGGGCGCGGACGCGAGCGGGTTGATGATCGGCAGCAGCGCCACCACGGTGCCGAGCGCCAGTTGCAGAAAGTGGGAAGGCGTAACCATGCGCGCACGATGGAGGCCGTCCGATTTCCGGGCGAACTCATTTGCACAGCCGGCCCGGGTTGCGCCGGGCCCCTTTTCGCCGACCTTCAGGCCATGCTCGTCGTACGACGCATGACCGACCGGCGCCGCGCCTACACCGTTCTCTTTCTCCCCGGTGAAGAACCACGGGTCTTTCCGACCAGCGACCAGGAACATGCCCGGATCCTTGAAATCTTCCTGCAGGACCGGCGGTATCCCGGCGTCTGCAACGACTTCGTCGATTTCCGCCTCGGCGAGGACCCTCACCAGCGCTCGACCGGGCCCCTCGGCACCGGGATCGCAGACGCGCCGCCTTCCGCCTCGGCGCCGAAGGTCGACGGGAGCGGCTGCAGGGCGTAGCGCTCAAGCAGCTCTCCCCGCTCATCGCAAAATTGCCGCCGCCATGTCAGGTACGAGTCAATACAGGCCTCGAAGTCCGCGCGGGTGTTGATCTTGACGATCGCCTGCTTGAACGGCTTCGAGGGCCCGAAGCGGCGGGCATACCACGGCGCCACCTTGCGAAACGAGCGGCACCCCTGGTCCTCCCCGTAAAATTCGACGTATCGGTCGAAATGCCGGCGCAGCACGGCGAGGCGCTCCGAGAAGGTCGGCTCCGCAGGCAGCATGCCCGTGCTCAGGTAGCTCCAGGTGCGGCGGAATATCCACGGGTCATAGAAGGCTCCGCGACCGATCGCCACCCCCGCACAGCCGGTCTGCTCGATCATGCACCGCGCCCCCTCGGGCGTGACGACGTCGCCGTTGCCAATGATCGGTAT
Source organism: bacterium (assembly GCA_021782105.1). Taxonomy (GTDB): domain Bacteria; phylum Verrucomicrobiota; class Verrucomicrobiia; order Opitutales; family Opitutaceae; genus MWDT01. The sequence goes on along the minus strand of JAJXVO010000014.1, from coordinate 11,234 downwards.
CGATTTCACGGCCTCAACCACCAGGCGGATGCCGTCGAGATTTACCCGCCCCGAAAACCCCTGTGCCCGCGTCCGTCCGTGAACGCACACCGCCGCCACACCCACGTCCTCGAGCACCCGGGCGAGGTCCGGCGCCGTGATGTTCGCATCGTCCCAGCCCAGGCGCATCTTCGCGGTCACCGGGATCCGGACCGCTTCGATCATTCCTCTCACCAGCGCCGCCGTCCGGGACAGCTCGGTCATCATCGCCGATCCGCCGCCGATCTCCACGACCTTCCTCACGGGGCAGCCCATGTTGATGTCGACCGCCTCCGCCCCCAGCTCCTGGCAGATGACTGCCGCGTCGCGCATCTCCTCCGGCACCGAGCCAAACAGCTGCACCGCCATCGGCCGGTCGTCCGGATGCCGCGCGGTCAGGCGCAGGGCGGCCGCGGAACGCTCGATCAGGGAGCGCGCGTTGACCAGGTCGGTAACGCCCCAGCCCAGCCCCCCGACCTCGCGCACGGTCAGGCGCATGGGCAGGTTTGTGTATCCGGCCAGCGGCGACAGCATGAGGTTGGACTCGAGCAGGTGCGGGCCGATGCGCAGGGGCGCAACGGCGGGGCGCGGCGGCGCGGCGCCCGGCCTGGCTTCGGATCCCTTGCCCCCGTCCGTCATGCGCGTGCGGCGGCCACTCCCGCGGCCATGCGGCGGAGCCCCTCGGAGAGAGTCGCGCGAGGACAGCCGAAATTGATCCTCACGTAGTCGCCCTTCTTCGCGCCGAAGAAGGCGCCCTCGCTGAGCCCGACCCCGAAGCGCTCGAAGTGTCCGATCGGGTCGGCGAGTCCCAGGCCGGCGACATTGAGCCAGCCCAGGTAGGTGGCCTCCACGGGCGCCTCGAGTGCCACGCCGGGAAGATCCGCTGAGAGGCGCGTGCGGATGAGCTCGCGGTTGGCGCGCAGGGTCGCGAGCAGCGCCTGCCGCCAGGGCTCGCATTCCGAATACGCCGACTCGCAGGCAGCGAAGCCAAGGCAGGTCACCTCCGCCACGATGCCCGCGGTGGCCCGTACAAAGCGCGCCCGCAGCTCCGGATCGGGAATGATCGCGATCGAGGTGCCCAGTCCCGGCACGTTGTACGTCTTGCTCGGCGCCATGAGCGTGACCGTGCGCCGGGCCACCTCCGCTCCCAGCAGCGAGGTCGGGACATGCGGAAGGTCGTCGAGGATCAGATCGCAGTGGATCTCGTCGGAACAAAGCACAAGCCCGTGCCTGCAGCAGAATTCTCCAATGCGCTCGAGTTCGTCCCTCCGGAACACGCGGGCGATAGGGTTGTGCGGATTGCACAGAAAAAACAGGCGCGTCCGCGGGGTGACCGCCCGCTCCAGCGCATCCCAGTCGATCTCCCAGCGGCTCGACGCGCGATCCAGGACCAGCGGGACCGTCTTCGCCACGCGCCCGCTGTTCTTCGGGGCCGTCATGAACGGCGGATACACGGGCGTCAGGCAAAGCACTTCCTCCCCCGGTTCCGCAAACGCCTGGGCGGTGACGTTCAAGCCTACGACCAGACCCGGAAGCCACACGATCCACGCCGGGTCGATCGTCCAACTGTAACGCTCGGAACAGGCGCGTACGAAGGCGTCGACCGTCGAATTCACCGGCCGAGCGTAGCCAAAGATCCCGTGCTCGACGCGCCGCCTCAGGGCCTCGACGATCGCCGGGGGCGAGCGGAAGTCCATGTCCGCGACCCACATGGGCAGGACGTCCCTGCCGGCGTATTTCTGCCATTTCTGGGAGTCGGTGTCGCGGCGGTCGGGGACCGTGTCGAAATCGAAGTGCATGGGAGGCGTAATGGAGCGCGCCAGACGGGGCTCCGCAAGCTTCCTCAACGGATCATCCGGACCCGGTCCGCCTTGGCGTTCAGCGGTACTCGAGCCACTCGGGCGACCCGTACCGCTCGGTCAGGCCCTCGACTTCGCCCTCGTTGAACTCCGGCCACGGCACCGCCTCGGCCTCCAGCGCGAGCGCCGCCGCCAGCGCCGCGGGCAGGGCCTCGCCGAACCGGTCCCAGTCCACCGCGGCACCCACCGCACCTCGCGAAAGGTACCCCTGAAACAAGAGCCCGTGCTTGTTGCGCTTCTGCGCGGCGCCCGCGATCTTCACGCCGTCGCGCGACCGCACGACGTCGTGGATCTCGGCCAGTTCGCCGCACAGCCCGGGTCCGTGCGGCATGTCGTCCGGGGCGGGACGGCGCAGCACCGCATCCGCCCCCTGGTCGCGCAGGCAGGCGGCGATCGCCTCGTGCACGACACGATAGCTCTCCGCGGCGCGCGACTCCTCGAGCGCGTGCCCACGGGGAATCACGAACGCATAGGTCCAGTCGTCGCGATGGTCGACGACGCCCCCTCCGGTGGGACGCCGGCACAGTTCGTAGGGCTCGCTGCCGGCCAGCTGCCCGCGAACCCACGCGATCTTTTGCGAATAGCCGAAGGTGAAGGAGGGGCGATGCCAGCCGTAGTGGCGAAAACGCGCGTTCTCCGGATGCGGGTAACGTTGCAGCAGCAGGAAATCGACGGCCATGTTCTCGGCCGCCCCGCCTGTTCGCTCGGGAAGAAGGTCCAGTCGCATGGTCTTCTCAATCGTCGGACCGCCTGCCCGCCGGCAGTTTCCACGGCATCGTGCCACCGGCCAGCAGCTCCGGATCGAGCAGCCAACGCACGCGCCACCGCTGGATCGCCCCCTGTTTCGCCTTCGAGTCCACCCGGTCGAGACAGAGCACGGCACCCTTTCTCAACTTGAACGCACCCGGAATCGGTTCGCCAAACACCAGCAGGCACGCAAGCAGGCTCAGGTACGGCTCGTGCCCCACCAACGCGAGGCCACGACGCCCCTTGTCGACCGCAGCCGCCATCCAGCGCGGATCGTCGCTTGGCAACATCCCGCGCGTGGCCTCCAACGCCCCGGTATCCAGCCCGAGGCCGTCCGCCATCAGTCGGGCCGTCTGACGCGCGCGCAGCAGCGGGCTGTGCCAGAGCCGATCCACCGAAAACTCCCCCGAGGCACGCAGGGCAAACGCCACGCGGCGCGCCGTCTCCTCGCCCTTGTGACTGAGAGGACGGACGGCATCGTCCCGGCCCTCGGCAGCGTCCGCGTGCCGAATCAAATAAAGGCGGCGTTTCATGGATGCGCCACTGTGCATGCCTTCATGCAAGTTTCAACGGTCGATCAGGACACGCACCGCCTGGAGAAGCTCGCTCATCGCAAAGGGCTTGGGAAGAGTTGCCTCGCAGGCGGCTCCCGAACCGAGCGGGCAGCGCTCACCACACCCATGTGTGCACAGAACCCGCATCGCCGGCTGCGCTTTACGCAGCCGCCGCACCAGACGCTGGCACGCCGCGTCCCCTCCAATCTCGGCCACAAACACGTCGACCTTCAGCTTCTGCTCCGCCAGCACCTGATCCGCCTCCCGGGAATCGCGCGCCAAAAACACGCGATAAGACTCCGACGCCAGCATGCCGGCCGCCATCTTGCCGACGACGTCGTCGCCCTCGATGAGCAGCACCTGCTCGTTTCCGTGGGCGGAGGTCGAGCCCGATAGGACGATCTGACCGGCCTCGGCGCGAGCCCCCTCCACAAGCGGGAGTAGGATCTCGAAAGTCGAGCCGACCAGCAGCGCGCTGTGCACTGCGATGCGTCCGCCGCTCTGGCGAACGACGCCGTACGACAAGGCAAGCCCCAGACCGCTCCCCTTGCCGGGCTCCTTGGTCGTGAAGAAGGGCTCAAACAGGTGCGCGAGCGTCTCGGCATCCATGCCCGTCCCGTTGTCGGCCACGCTCAGTAGCGCATACCGGCCCGCCGGGATGTGCTCGTGGCCGCACTCCTCCGCGCCCGTCACCTCTCGCACCGACGTCGCGATCATGACCCGCCCCTTATCCCGCAGCGCATCGCGCGCATTGAGCGTGAGATTGAGCAACACCTGCTGAAGCTGATCGGGATCCGCACGGACGAGGAGAGCGCCATTTGAAAGCGACCACTCAAGCGTTCCGGCGTCGCCCAGCACACGCGCGAGCATGTCCCGGTTCTCGGAAATCAGGGCGTTCAGATCAATCACCCGGGAGCTCAGATGCTGACGGCGTCCGAGCGCCAGCAGCTGGCGCGTGAGCGTGGCGGCCTTCTGGCCGGCGCGCAGGATCTCGTTGAGCGGCTGCACCACATCGTCCCGCCCCGCGGCACGTTCGAGCAGGATCTGGCAGTAGCCGTTGATCACGGAGATCAGGTTGTTGAAGTCGTGCGCCACGCCGCCCGCCATGCGCCCCACCGCATCGAGGCGTTGGGCGTGGATCAAGGCCTCCTCGAAATGGCGCTTTTCGGTGATGTCGCGGTAACAGCCCACCACGGTCCTTTTTCCGCCGCCTGGAGTGCGCACCCGGCACAACGACCACGCCGCAAAAAGGGACCGCCCGCCCGGACCGATCAGGTCCCCCTCGTCGGTGAAGAGGCCGGGCTTCATCCCCGCCCGGATCCATTCCTTCAAGCGCGCGAGCGCAAGCGGATCGGTGTGAAACACGAGATGCGACTGGCCCGCCAGAGCACCCACCGGCTGGCCCACCATCTTGCAGAACTGGTCGTTGGCATAGTCGATCCGAAGCCCGCCATCCTTGTCGGCGGAAAAGACGACCACCCCTTCGCCCAATCCCCTCAGGGACGAGGCCAGGAGCGCGTCCGGCACCCGGAGAACCCCGGATGCACGCGGGCGGGAGCGCGGGCGTTTCTTCTTCATGGGCCGAGCGCGCCCGCCTCAGGGCGCAAGCCGTTCCATCGTCCAGCCATCCTTGTCGCGGCGATACCGAATGCGGTCGTGCAGGCGGCTGCGGCGCCCCTGCCAAAATTCCACACTCTCCGGCGACAGGCGGTAGCCACCCCATTGAGGCGGGACAGGCACCTGCTGGCCGGCATACCTCGACTCAACCGCCTTCATCGCCTCCTCGATGATCGGGCGTCCGCTGATGATCGTGCTCTGATGGGACGCCCACGCCGCAAGCTGGCTGGGGAGCGGACGGCTGTGAAAATACGCGTCGCTCTCCTCGCGTGTGATTTTGGATACCGTGCCCTCGACGATCACCTGCCGCTCGAGGCCGATCCAGGGAAACAGCAGCGAGGCGCGGCCCGTCTCGGAGAGGTCCCGCGCCTTTCGACTCTCGTAGTTCGAGAAAAACACGAAGCCGCGGCCGTCGAGCCCCTTGAGCAGCACCGTGCGGGACGACGGCCGACCTTCGCGCGAACACGTGCTCAGCACCATCGCATTCGGTTCCGGCACACGCGCCCCCTCGGCTTCCTGGAACCACTTTTCAAACTGGCGAAAGGGATCTTTCGCCGCGTCCTTTTCCAGCAGCCCGGAGAGGCTGTAATCCTTGCGAAGCTCGGCGTAGGTCGACATCCGCGACACTGTGTCGGCGCTCCCCCCGTGTGTCAAAGCCCGGCATGCCGTTCCCTGCGGGTTGCGCCCGGCCCCTCTCACCGCATAGTGCCCCCATGCCCAATCTCGTCCACGACTACATCAAGGCCCACGCCCAATCCCTCGCACCCCGAATCCGCGAATTAATCGCGATCCAGACCGTGAATCCCCCCGGCCGGGACTACGCGGCAATGACCACCCTGCTCCGTCGACGCCTGCAGGAAGCCGGCCTGGACGCCCGGATCCTGGTCCCCGCAAAGTCCCTCCAACGCGCCATCCTCGGCCCCCAGGCCGACTCCTTCCCCCGCGCCAACGTGCTCGGCACCCGGCGCGTCAAGGGCGCCCGACGCACCCTGCACTTCAACGCTCATTTCGACGTCGTCCCGGTCGGCGGCGACTGGAAGCACGGCACCCCTTTCTCGGGAACCGTCGAGGCTGGCTGGATCTACGGGCGCGGCACCGCCGACATGAAGGGCTCCATCGCCTCGCTCCTCCTCGCACTCGAGGCCCTTCGCGCCACCCAAACCCCTCCGCTGCTCAACCTGGAGGTCTCGTTCACGGCCGACGAGGAGACCGACTCGCTTCTGGGATCAGGCTGGCTCGTGCAGCATGCCCCGATCTCCCCCGACTTCGCGGTCGTGATGGAAGGCGGCGAGGAGGATTCGATCGGGTGCGGCCACAACGGCGTCGTCTGGCTCGAGGTGACCGTCCACGGTCGCGCCTCGCACGGTTCGCGCCCGGATCTCGGCGTCAATGCGCTCGAGAAAATGTCGGCCCTCGTGCTGGCCCTCGAGGATTACAAGCGCCGCATCGCCCGACGGGTATTCACCGCGCCCGACGGCTCGCGCCGCACCCCGACGATCAACGTCGGCGGCGAATTTGCCCAGGGCCCCGGCGGCAAGATCAACACCGTGCCCGCCCTCGCCCGCTTTTCCATCGACCGCCGGGTCCTCCCCCGTGAGCGCGTCGCCGAGGTCGAGCGCGAGCTCAGAGTCTTTCTGCAAAACGCCGCGAAGCGGATCCCCGACTGCCAAATCTCCATTTCGAAGATTTCGGAAAACCATCCCTGCTTCTCAAAGCCCACCTCCCCCTTCTTCAAGGCCATGGCCCGCGCCGTCGAGTCCGTGCGCGGCCACCCCTCGACCTTTGGCGTGTCGACCGGATTCAACGACATGCATTTTTTCAAGCACCACCTCGACATCCCCACCCTCGGCTATGGCCCGGGCGGCCGCAACGAGCACGCCATCGACGAGCGCGCCAGGCTGCGCGACCTCACCGATTGCGCGCAAATCTACGCGAACCTGATGACGGAGTTCGCGGGCTGAACCGTACACCGAGGGTTAACCACAGGGCAGAGGGCACAGAGCCTGGAATCAGAGCGGGGCGAACCAAGAGATTTCCTCGGAGGAGCCAGGTATCGGAGACGCGATATCCCGTCATTGTCTTCCTCTGTGCCCTCCATGTCTGCTCTGTGTTTCAAGACTCCGCATCACGCCTCAGGAGCCGCGAGCTGGCCGCAGCCCGCGGCGATGTCGATGCCCCTGCGCTGCCTCACCGTGCTCGGCAGCCCGTAGCCCTCGGCCAGGATGTCCTGGAAACGGCGCGCCGCCTCCCTGCGCGACGGCGCGCCGTCGTAGCCCGTCGTCGGGTTGAGCGGAATCAGGTTCACCTGCGCCGGCATTCCCCGGATCAGCCGGCCCACCGCGTGCGCGTGGTCCTCCGAATCGTTCACGCCCTCGATGAGCGTCCATTCGAAAAAGATCTTGCGCGAGAGCTTCGTGGTGTAGACGCGGCACGCGTCCATGAGCTCGTCCAGCGGCCACTTCCTCGCGGCGGGAACCAGCGCCGCCCGATCTGCCTGCGTGGCGCCGTGAAGCGACACCGCCAGATGCACCGGCCGCGCCTCCTCCGCAAGGCGTAGGATCCCGGGCACTACACCGACCGTGCTCAGCGTGATGCGCGCCGCCCCCAGGGCCAGGCCGCTCTGATCCCGGAGGATGTCGACCGCTGTCATCACCGAGTCGTAGTTGTGAAGCGGTTCGCCCATTCCCATCAGCACCAGGTTCCGCAGCCGCACGGGTTCACCCCGAGGAGCCGGCTCGCGCCGAAGGATGCGCTGGATGTGCAGCGCCTGGGCCACGATCTCACCAGGCCCGAGATGGCGCTGAAACCCCATCTGCCCGGTCGCACAGAATGTGCATCCCATCGCACACCCCGCCTGGCTCGACACGCACGCCGTGGCCCGGCCGGTGAAACGCATGAGCACCGCCTCGATCCGGCGCCCGTCGCCCTGCTCCAGCAGAAACTTCCGAGTGAATCCGTCGGCCGAATGCGCCTCGCGCGCCACCGGAGGCACGGGCAGATGAAATTCGGCCTCCACCCTGCGCAGCACCTTCGCCGGCAGTTCCTCCATCTCGCCCCACGATTCCACACACTCCCAGTAAAGGTAACTCCAGAGTCGCGCCACATGCACCGGACTCAGATCCCATTCAGCAAACCGCTCCGTCAGTTCGCGACGGGGCAGATCGAGGATCGAGCGGACAGAAGAGGCACGGAAGTCCATGGACCCCCCGCTTGAAACCCATCCAAGGTCATTTTTCAAACCCCGGATCGACTTTTCCTCCACCCTTTAGACCCCGCGCCTGCGGGGCGCCGACTCTTCGTCGGGCATCGACTCGTAGGCGTGCACCGCCCCCGCCGAGTCGCTCCACATCGGAAGATTGTCTCCTCTCCACGCCTTCGTATCCACGATGTCGACACGCGTCTCGCGGGCCTCCGAACCCAGCATGAGCCGGTTCAGCGCCGCGTACGCGACATCTTCGGGTTTCACATGAAGTTCCCGGGCGAAGCGGAGCACCGCTGCATACTCCGCTGAATCGAGTTGGATTTTGATGGCCGGCATGGGGTGATTGGGATTGCCCATGAGCATGCCGGCGCCGGCACCCAACCTCAAGACCTCCCGGCCTCACTCCACCGCGGAAATTACGTGTTCTACAGGCTTGGCGGTCCCTGGTATCAAGATCCTGTCTCCCAAGCGCCTGCCCAACAACTGACGACCCAGCGGCGAGTTCGCGGTCAGCACGATTACCGTAGTATTACCCACCGCCACTTCCATGCCCCCGCGCAGCGGCCCCATGAAATAGTGGCCCGTCCGTCCGCCCCCCTGAAGCTGCACCAAGGCCCCGGTTGCGATCGGATCCTGAAGGCCAAAGCTCTTGGGGCCGAGTCCCTGGTAAACCTTGAGCGCATCCGCCGTCTCGCCTGCCATCTTGGCCTGTCCCGCGGCGAGATAGGCCGCACTCTGACTGCGCATGTCGTAGCGGTCCTCCGCCCGGCTCTCCTCGTCCGTCGCCTCCTCGCGCGCCGTGTTGGCCGCGTCAGTCAGCAAGCGAAGCTCCTTCTCCAACTCATCGAGGATCGCTTTCAGCAACGCGGATTTGTCCATCTGGCGACCGTATGAATACACGTGGGACTTGTCATGCCCAAATGCCCGGCCCCTGCCGTTTCCTTCAAACGGACTTCAGCCTGTTCACCCGGCGCGCAGCACGCCTAGGATGGACGCGTGCCCATTTCGAGCGCGCTATCCTATCGGGGGCGTATTGCCCCCTCGCCGACAGGCCTCCTGCACCTCGGTCACGCCCGCACCTTCTGGGTCGCTGCCGAGCGCGCACGAGCCGCGGGCGGCGTGCTCACCCTGCGCGACGACGATCTCGACCGACAGCGCTGCCGCGCCGACTTCAGCGCGGCCGCGATCGAGGATCTTCGCTGGCTCGGACTCGAGTGGAGCGAAGGGCCCGACGTCGGGGGGCCCCACGCTCCGTATCGACAAAGCGAACGCCTGGACACGTACCGCCGCGCGCTCGAGCGCCTGCATGCCCTGGGGACGATTTTTCCGTGCACGCACTCGCGCCGCGACGTGCTGGAGGCCGCCGGAGCGCCGCACGAGGACGCAGGCGACGACGAACCGCTGTACCCGCGCGATTTCCGGCCTCCCTCCGACGCCCGCCTCCCCGCGCTCGACGCGTCGAACGGATGCAACTGGCGCTTTCGCGTGCCCGACGGCGAGCCGCTCACTTTCAACGACGCCCTCCTCGGCGAGCAGCGCTCGGTCGCCGGCGTCGATTTCGGGGACTTCCTCGTCTGGCGCAAGGATGGCCTCCCAAGCTACCAGCTCGCGTGCGCGATCGACGATGCGACGATGGGGATCACCGAGGTGGTCCGGGGAGCCGATCTCGTGAAATCCACGTTTCGCCAGCTGCTGCTCCTGCGTGCACTCGGGCACCCCGCGCCCGGCTACGCCCACTGCCCGCTGGTCACCGGCCCCGACGGCTCCCGCCTGGCCAAGCGCAGCGATTCCCTGTCACTGCGCGCCCTGCGCGCCGCGGGCGTGACACCCGCGCTCATCCGCTCGGCCTTCGCGTCCAACGAACTCTCGGCCTACGACCTCCTCTCGTCCCACGCACCATGATCAAGATCGGCGTCCTCAACATCTCCGACCGCGCCAGCGCCGGAATCTACGAAGATACTCCCGGCAAGGCCTGCCTCGCACTCCTCCGCGACTGGCTGGCCACCCCCTTCGAGCCGGACTACAATGTGATCCCCGACGAACGCGGCGTGATCGAGGCGGAACTGCGCCGCATGGCCGACGAGGCGGGCTGCTGTCTGGTCGTGACGACAGGCGGCACCGGTCCCGCGCCACGCGACGTGACCCCCGAGGCCACGGACGCGGTGTGCGAGAAGCGGCTGCCCGGCTTCGGAGAGCGCATGCGCGCGGAGTCCCTCAAGTTCGTGCCGACGGCCATCCTCTCGCGCCAGACCGCAGGCATTCGCGGACGCACCCTGATCGTCAACCTTCCCGGACGCCCCAAGGCCATCCGCGAAAATCTGGCGGCGGTGTTTCCCGCGATCCCCTACTGCATCGACCTGCTCGGCGGCCCCCGCCTGGAGACCCACCCGGAACGCATGCCCGTGTTCCGCCCTCCGGCCGCGTGACATCCCGTGGCTCCGCGGATCTGTATCCGGATCTCCGATTCACGCCTGTTAGCGCACTATCGGGTTTCGCCACTCGGCCGGCAGGATCGACTGGGGCCCCAGGTTGTAGACCCGGTAGTAGAGCCAGAAGATGAACAGCCCGAGGCCGGCAAGGAAAAGAAGCTCGCCCATCGCGCCCGCGCTGCGACGGCTGTGCGCGTGCAGCAGGCGGATGATGGCCTCGAGCGCGGGAGAAACCAGAAAAGCCACCAGAGAGCCGCCAAAGAGCACCATGCCCATGATCGCCGCCGTGCGAAGGAGCGGATCCCCGAAGGCCTTCGCCTTGTAGTCCACGATCTCCACGCAGAGGTTGAGCAGCAACAGACAGCAGGGCAGGACGTAGTAGATGCGGACGACCCGGGTCGAATTCATGGTGTTACGCCGAACCTTTCCAGCCTCCGACAGCGTGTCAAACACCGCAGTGCCCCCGCCACTCGGGCATTGCCCAGTCGCGCCTCCCGCGCCAGAATCGCCCCTGAATTCAGCGAGGCCAGAATAGCTCTTCGCCGTCCCGCGCCCGCCCGCCACGAGAAGCCCGCGCCCAGCCGGCGGAACAACCCATCCGCACCATGCCCTACCTCAAGATCCAGACCAACCTTCCACTCACGAAAAGGGCCCAGCGCGCCGTGCTCAAGGAGGCTTCCACCCTCGTCTCCGAGGAACTCGGAAAACCCGAGGAGTACGTGATGCTCGCCCTGCAGCCAGACACTCCGATGCTGTTCTCGGGCACCGACGACCCCGTGGCGTTCCTCGAACTCAAGAGCATCGGCCT
>JAJXVO010000233.1 GCA_021782105.1 bacterium | reverse complement strand
CCCTGCTGGAAATCCTGATCGTGCTCGCGATCATCGGCCTGCTCGTGGGGTTGGGCGTGACCAATTTCGACAAGATCTTCGGCGGCGCCCAGCAGGACGTCGCTCATACCTTCGTCACCGTGAGCATGAAAGTGCCCCTGACGCAGTTCCGCATGGACATGGGGGACTATCCGACGACGGCGGAGGGGCTTCAGGCGCTGGTGAATCCACCTCAGGTCCACCCGGAGCGCTGGCGCGGTCCGTATGTGGTGGATGGGAAAATCCCGTTGGATCCCTGGGGGGAGCCCTACCAGTACCGGTATCCGGGCACGCACAACAAATATGGATACGACCTGTGGTCGAAGGGGCCCGACAAGCAGGACGGAACGGCGGACGACATTGGAAACTGGAGCACCGACAATCAGACAGCCAAGTAGGCCGGGCATGACCGGTCTTCAATCGAGCGTACGTCGTGGGCGGGGACTCGGGGCGTTTACGCTGCTCGAAGTGCTTGTGACGCTTGCGCTGATCGCGCTCTTGTCGGGGTTGCTCGTGGGCGGGGCGATCGCGCTGGTGCGCGACCGTCCCACGACGGGTGAGGAGATCCTGCGTTCGGCGATCGCCAAGACCCGGCGTCATGCGCTCGAGCGCTATGAAAATGTGCGGCTCAGTTACGACGCGCAGGGGCACTGTTTTGTGGCGAGCGCCCCGGATGCGACCTGGAGGATTCCCGTGACGATGCCGGGCAATGTGGACTTCTCCTTTCTGCCCGTGACCCAGGGGAGCGTGGCTCTGTTGGGGGGCGACGTCGTGGAAACCTCGAGCCTGCCCTATGTGACGTTTTATCGGGACGGCGGAAGTTCGCCGTTCAGGGCGCAGATCAAGATTGGAACGGCGGCGCAGGTGATCGTCTTTGATCCGTGGACCTGTTCCCCGATGCCGGAGGCGAAATGACCAGACGAGGCATCCAATTTCACCATCCGCGAAAGGGGAACCGGGGATTCACACTGATCGAGGTCCTCATCTCTCTGGCGATATTTGCGATGGCGGCGATCGTGTTGGGGGCGGCCTACCTCAATGTGCTCACGGCCTACCAGATCTCGACGCGTCGGCGGATGAACGATGAGGACATTCGCTTTGCCCGGTCGTTGATCATGGCGCAGGCGGATCGGAAGCTGGTGGAAAAAGGGGGCGAGTTTGACACGGTGGGAGGGCGGCACGTGCAGTGGACGGGCGAGATCGAGTCGACGACGATGCCGGATCTGTTCGAGGTGACCATGACCTGCGACCTGTCGGCATCGGGAGACTTGCCGGAGAAAAAGGTGATTGAGCATTTCAGGCTGCTGCGGCCGACCTGGTCGGATCCCGTGGAGCGCGACAAGCTGCGGGCTGATGACCGAAAACGCATCCTCGACCTGCAGCAGGGAGGGGGATCATGAGACGCGCGGCGCAGAATGGGGGACGGATACGGGGCGGGTTCACCCTGATTGAGGTGATGGTCTCGGTGGCCCTGATCGGGATTCTATTGGTCGGACTGGACTTCTTTGTCTTTTCGATGGGTGAACTCTGGGGCAAGAGCGGCGACCGTCGGCTCCTGGATCAGCATGTGGAGGCGGTGACGCGTTACCTCAAACGCGAGTTCAGCATTGCGGGATTGCCTCCGGCGGTGGCGAAGGGGGACACGGCGTTTGTGCCTGTGGACGTGCAGACTCCGGGCGGGGGCACGCAGACGCTGCTGACCTTTGAACTGCCGGCGGGCTGCCGCCTGTTTTCGTGGCCCGCGCGCCCGCTTCCCGAGGTGGTGTGTGCCCTTGAGGTGTTGGATGGAAAGGGACTGTATCTCCTGTGGCATTCGCGCCTCGAACTGAAGTTTGCGGATGATCCGCCGCGCGAGGTGCTCGTCTCGCCATTCGTCACGAAGCTCACCTACGACTACTACGATCCGGACATGCATCGCTGGACGACGGAGCAGCAGTTCAAGCGCGATACGGGCGGGGCTTACCTGAGTCCCCGGCGGGTGCGATTGACTTTCAAGTACGGGACCTACGAAACAGTGCGGGTGATTTCGCTTCCCCAGGCGGTGGAGGGAGTGCCGAACTACTGACCATGGGAGCGCAAAGACACATTACGAAGGCGCTGGCCGGAGATCCGATTCGCGGCAGGCGAAGGGGAGCGGTGATCCTCGTCGTTCTAATCACGATCCTGTTTGCGGGGGCGGCGCTCACACTGTTCATGCAGCAGGCGAGCGACGACCTGAGGGTGGGCATGAGGGATGCGGACGCGCGGCGGCTGCGTCCCGAGGCGTATTCGGATTTGGAGACGACGCTGGCGGTGCTGCAGGACTTCATCCTCGTCAACGGCAGCCTCAAGAGTCCGGCGGAAGGCTGGGGCGACCCGCTGGCCTGGGCGGGGTACACGCCGGAGTCGGGGCGTACCGTGACAGTCCAATTTGCTGATGAAAGTGGGAAGGTCTCGCTGCCGCATGTGACGGACGCGTACCTGGTGGACCTTTTCAAGAGCTGGGACATCCGGCAGAGCGATGCCGAGCGCCTTGCGGATGCGTTGATGATGTGGACCACCAAGAACTACGTGCCGACCTCCGATTTCACTCCGACCTACGACTTGGATGCGATTCCGTTCGACAACCCGCAGCGTCCGATCCGGACCTGGTCGGAGCTGAAATCGATCGACGTGGTACGGGAGACGTTTTTCGACCATGCAGGGCGTCCCAATTCCCTGTGGAAACAGTTCACGAGCACGTTTTCTCTTTTTGATTTCACGGCGTCGAACTTGAACGCGGGGAATACCGGTGTGATGCAGGCGCTCAACCTGGACACGTCGCAGCAATCGCTTCTGAGCGACTACCTGGACGGTCGGGGGAGCTACCGCAGCCAGGGAGCGGGCTATTTTCGCTCCTCTAGCGACATTGCCCGGGTGCTCGGTGTGCAGGCGCCGCCCACGGGCGTGGGGACGGACATTCAGGCGCTGCGGATCATCATCACGGTGCGCGACGGGCAGGGCGTATTCCGCCTCGACGCGGTGGTGTCGATCGGGGGGGCGGCGAAGGCGGTGACTCAGAAAGCCGCGAACAAGGATTGGGACGCCTCACCCGATGCGGCGGCGGCGGCGCAGGCGCTGCAGGCGACGACGACGGCCAACCAGGCTGCGGCGGCCAAGGCGGTCACGGGCGATTCGACCCAGATGCCGGTTCTCAACTATCCCTTTACAATCCTGGAACTCAGAGAGAATGATGATCTTCCTCCAGCCCTTCCCCCGGCCGCACAGGCCGAGAACGTCAATCGCACATGAGCAAGTCCCTATTTGAACTTTTCCGCGCCGGTGCGCTTGCGCCGAGGGTGGTGCTGTTGCCGGATTTGTTCTTTTTCGTGCGCAGCGTGCCGCTGGAGACGGGGTCGGAGGCTACGTCTGTTGCGGAGCAACTCGAGCTGGCGATCGAGGGCATGGCGCCATTCCCGGTGGCGCAGTTGTACCACGGCTATTTTCGGCTTGGGGAGGGCGCGTCTGCGCTGGCCTTTGCGGCCTATCGTCGGCGCTTTCAGCAGGAGCAGACGGTGGGTTGGGAGGAAGCGGACCTAGTGATGCCGACCTTCTGTGCGCTTCTGGCGGACAAGGCGGAGCCGTCGACCACGTGTCTTTATTTTACCGACGACGCGTGCACGGCGCTTGTTTGGGACGAGGCGGGGCTGCCGGCCCGGGTGCTGGTGCGGCCGCTTCCCGAGACTCCGGGCGAGGCGGAGCGTGCAGCGGTGCGCGATGCGATGCTCAGGGAGATAGGCGGCACGGTGCGTCTAATCGAACTGCCGGCGCCCCCGCGGGTCGCGGAGACCTCGGACGAGGATGGCTTTGCCTTTGTGGCGGGAGACCGGACGGTGCGATTCCCGAAAGCGAGCGCGGCGGCGTGCGATGTGCGTCCGCGTGAGGATCTGGCGCGCCACCGGCGGGGCCAGAAGCGGGATAGGGTGTTGTGGCGGTCGCTCGTGGGTGCCGGCGTCGTGCTGGCGCTGCTGGCAGTGGGCGAGATCGCTCTCGGGATTGGGTGGGGCTTCGAAAAGACCCGGCGCGCGAAAGTCGTGGTACAGCGTCCGCTCGTGGAGCGGATTTCCAACGCGCAGGCGCTTGCGTATCGCATCGATGAACTGGCCACCAAGCGGCTGCTGCCTTTCGAGATGCTCGACGCGATCGGCTCCGTGCGTCCGAAAACGATCCAATTCACCAAGTGCACGACCTCGGGGCTCGACGTGATGCGCATCGACGCGCAGACGAGCAATGCGGGCGACGTCGCCGGTTTTCAATCGGCGCTCGCGCGCTTGCCTGCGGTTGATCACGTCGAGATAGGGGACATGAGTTCCCGCGACCGGCTCACGCGTTTCACGTTGATGGTGACCTTCAAGCTGAACGTCCTCAAGCCCGCCCAATCCTGATGAACGCGCTCAAGATCTATTTTCTCACCCGGACGCTGCGCGAGAAGGCCCTGCTTCTGACGATCATCGGGCTGGTGCTGGCTGTGTGGGCCAACAGTTTTGCGGGTCGTGCCCGTGCCTTTGTATCGACGAATCGGTCGCTGTCGGCGGAGTTGCGCGAACAAAGCCTCTGGCTTTCGCGCAGGGGGCAGATCTCCCTGGACGAGCGGAAGGCGGTCGCCCGATTGGATCCGACGCAGACGCTCGACGGCACGAAACTTCTGGCGGAGGTCAACCGGATGGCGGCCGAAGCGGGTTTTGTCTCCAACGTTCAGGTGGAGGACGTGAAAGAAGAGCGCACGACGCAGTTCGTGGTGCACTCGCTTCGCTTCACTGTGCGCAAGGCGGATTATCCCTCGCTCATCCGCTTCTACCTGGCGCTGCAGAAGCGCTCGCCGTACATCGGGCTGGAGCAGATGACGATCCAGGCCGAGCCGGCGAATCCGGCCCAGTTGACCGCGTTGATGCGCCTGTCCTCGGTCGAAGTGCTGAAGTGACGCTCAGCGTCCGGCTCAGACCGCGGCTGTCCGCGCGATTTCGGGCACGTCGGCGCGGTGCTTCACAAACATCAGGCCGAGGGTGACGACCGAGAACCCGGTGCAGGTGAAGAACACGGTCCGGTAGCCGAAGCGCCAGGCTAGGGTGCCAAACAGCAGGTAGCCGACGGTGGACCCAATGCGCTGGGCGTTGGCGTAGAGGTTGGTCGCGGTGCCGGGATGGTGGGGAAGATAATTTTGGAAATAGGAAATCGCCACGCCCGAGGTGACGGCGGTGACCGCGGCGGACAGCATCTGCATTGGGTAGACCTGCCAGGGAACTCGCACCAGGGTGAGGCCGGCGTAGTAAACGATCGAGATCGCGATCCCGATGCGGATGACCTTTGCCGGGTCCATGCGTGTGGCGAGCATGCCGAAGTAGAGCATGAACGGCAGCTCGAACACGGGAGAGACGCAGTAAACGATCCCCACCTGCTGCTCGGTGCCACCGAGGGTTTTAAGAACGAGCAGGGGAAGATTCATCATGCCGATCGTGGCCGAGGCGAAGATCAGGACGAAGGCGACGAAATGGGCAAAAACGTCGGGCCTCACCATCACGCGCCAGACTGAATCGGCGGACGTGGCCGCGTCCTTTGCGCCGGGGGGCGGTGCATGGGGCACGTAGCGGAGGGTGGCTGTGGTGAACAGGAGGAAACAGGCGGCAGCCGACAGGAAGAGCCCCTTGAAGGAGAGCGTGATCATGATCCAGGAGGCGATCGCGGGGCCGACGGTCCAGGACAGGGCGAAGAACATGCGGAACGCGTTCATATAAAACGCGGCCTCGGACTTGGCGGTGTCGGACTTGGTGAGTTCCTCGCGGGCGAAGGCGAAGAGCTGGGAGAAGGTGATGGACGATAGGCCGAGCAGGAGGCACCCGACGATGAGCAGCGGCCAGAATGTGCGCAGGTAGGCGAAGCATGCATAGCCGATCACGCCGGAGACGCCGCCCAGAAGCATCACGTGGCGCCGGCTCAGATGCGTGTCGGAGAAATGGGCGAGGGTGGTGGCGATCACTATTCCGGCGATCGCGGTGATCGTCATGAACACTCCGAAAAGCACGGGGTTCATATGGCACTCGATCGTGCCGAACATCGAAAAGAAGGGGCTCACGAACGAGTAGGTGAGACCCAGCAGAACGTTGAGCAGGATCAGTGACC
>JAJXVO010000232.1 GCA_021782105.1 bacterium | reverse complement strand
GCCTTCTATTTCACGTGGACGCGCGCCATGCGCCGGTGCGGTGTGACGGTGCGAAACCTGGATGCAACGCGGATCGACTGCGCGGACGCGTCCTTCGACGTCGTCATCGCCCTGTCCGTCATCGAGCACATCCCGGCCGTGGAGCGCGCCGTTGCAGAGCTGGGTCGTGTGCTCAAGCCAGGGGGGCGCCTCCTGGTCACGACGGACTGCGCGCCCGAACCGGTGCCCTACGCCGCGGGCGTCCGCTATTTCTCCCCCGTCGAGCTGGAGGCTCTCTTCTCCGGACTGGACGAGCGCACGACGCGGGAGGCGCCCGATTTTGCGCCCGCGAACGGATGCTACGGTCTGGACCGGCCCGTGGTGACCGCGTTCGGCGAATTCACGCGGCGGGCCTGAGCGCACATTTCCGCCGGGGCAGGCGGCATGCGGTTTTGACAGATGAAGGGGATGGAAGGGATGGATCGATTCTGGGCACGTTCGCGCTCGGCGTGTTCTCCAGTCCTTGTGCCCGGACAGATTCCTGGTTCGAAGCAACCGACGCAGGGCCGGCCGCAGATTCAGCCTCCCCCTCCCTTCCATCCCCTCCATCCCTGTCTATACCCCTCCCGGGACGATGTCATGTCAGCGGCGGGTTGACCCGTGGCGGAATCTGGCAAGGGTTCGACCGCCATGAGTTATCAAGGACTTGGTACGAAAGCCCTCCACGCCGGCCAGACCCCGGACCCCACCACCGGCTCCCGAGCCGTTCCCATCTATCAAACGTCCAGTTACGTCTTCCGCGACACCGAGCACGCCGCGAACCTTTTCGCGCTGAAGGAGCTCGGCAACATCTACACACGCCTGATGAATCCGACCACGGACGTCTTCGAGCAGCGTGTGGCCGCGCTCGAGGGCGGCTCGGGCGCGCTCGCGCACGCCTCGGGCCAGGCGGCGATCACCGACGCGATCCTCAACGTCGCCGGCGCGGGCGACCACATCGTGTCCGTCTCCCAGCTCTACGGCGGCACGTACAACCTCTTCCACTACACACTCCCGAAGCTTGGCATCGAGGTGTCGTTCGTCGACGCGAATGACCCCGACGCCTTCCGCCGCGCGCTGCGTCCAAACACCAAGGCCTTTTACGGCGAGGGCCTCGGCAACCCCGCGCTCAACATCTTCCCTTTTGCCGAGGTAGCCGTGATCGCCCGCGAGGCCGGCGTCCCCGTCATCATCGACAACACCTGCCTTTCGCCCTACCTCAACCGTCCCTTCGAATGGGGCGCCAACGTCGTCGTGCACTCGACCACGAAGTACATCGGAGGCCACGGCACCTCCCTGGGCGGCATGGTCGTCGACGGTGGCAATTTCGACTGGGGCAACGGCAAGTTCCCCGGCTTCTCCAAGCCCGACCCCAGCTACCACGGCCTCGTACACTGGGACGCCTTCAAGAGCTTCCCTCCCGCTGGCGGCGCCAACGTCGCGTACATCCTCAAGATGCGCCTGCAGCTGCTCCGCGACATCGGCGGGTGCATCTCGCCATTCAACTCCTTCCTCATGCTGCAGGGACTCGAGACCCTCCACCTGCGCATGGACCGCATCTGTGCCAACGCGATGAAGACGGCCGAACTGCTCGCCTGCCACCCGAAGGTCGCTTGGGTCAACTACCCGGGTCTCAAATCCAGCCCGTCGCACGCCGCCGCCAAAAAATACCTCACCAACGGCTTCGGCGGCCTGCTCGGTTTCGGCGTCAAGGGCGGCTTCGAGGCCGGCCGCACCTTCATCGAGTCTCTCAAGCTGTTCTCCCACCTGGCCAACATCGGCGATGCCAAGTCCCTCGCCATCCATCCGGCGAGCACGACCCACAGCCAGCTCAACGCCGACGAGCAGGTCGCAAGCGGCGTGTCGCCCGATTTCATTCGCCTATCCCTCGGCATCGAGGACTTCGCCGATCTCCAGACCGATCTCGAGCAGGCCCTGGCGAAGCTCTGAAGCCATCAACGAAATTGAACCACAAGACACGGAGGTCAGGGAGAAGGCGCCGGAATTCCTGAATCCTGACCATTCGGAATTTGGAAATTGGGACCTCTGATCTCGGACTTCAGTCCTCAGATTATCTCTGTGTTCTCTGTGCCTGTGGTTCAATTCCCGCTGCTTCGACTAGGATGAGTGCACGATTCGCGAACCAGACAGTCTGGATCACCGGCGCCTCGTCCGGCATAGGCGAGGCCCTTGCCCTGGCCTTCGCCCGCGAGGGCGCCCGGCTCGTGTTGTCGTCCCGACGCGCCTCGGAACTCGAGCGCGTGCGCAGTGCCTGCCCGCGGCCCGGCGAGCACCGCATCGTGCCCCTCGATCTCGAGCATCCCGAGACCTTCCCCGACCTCGTCGCCGGTCTGCTGAGCGACACCGGCGGCATCGACGTGCTCGTCAACAACGGCGGCCTCAGCCAGCGCGGACTCGCCCGCGACACGCCCCTCGCCGTCGAGCGGCGCCTCATGGAGGTCGACTACTTCGGCCCCGTCGCCCTGACCAAGGCCGTTCTCCCCCATTTTATCGAGCGGCGCTCCGGCCGCATCGTCGTCGTCAGCAGCGTCATGGGTTACGTCGGCACGCCCATGCGCTCCACGTACGCCGCCGCCAAGCACGCGCTCCACGGCTATTTCGACTCCCTGCGCGCGGAAGTCCACGGCGACGGCGTCCGCGTCCTCATCGCCTGCCCCGGCTACGTAAGCACCCGCGTATCCGAAAACGCCCTGACAGCCACGGGGGCGCCCCACGGCCGCAGCGACCGCCCCGCGCGCCGCGGAATCACAGCCGAACGGTGCGCCGACGCCATCCTTCGCGGCCTGGCGCGCAACCGAGAGGAGATCGCCGTGGGCGGGCCCGAAGTCCTTGCCATCCGATTGAAACGTTTCCTCCCCCGCCTCCTCTCGTACGCCGTCCGCCGCGCCAATTTCGGCCAGCCGCGCCGCTCCTGAACTCCGGACGATGTTGCCCGCGCCGCCCGGCCCTGCTCCCCTGATCCAAGACTTTTCCACCATGACTTCCATTGCCACACGCACCGGCGACGAGGGAACCACCAGCCTGCTCTACGGGCAGCGCGTCCCCAAGAACCATCCGCAGATCGAGGCCGTCGGCTGCTTCGACGAGCTGAACTCCGCCCTCGGATTCGCGAAGGCCACCTGCCCCGTCCCCGCACGTCATGCCGAACTGGAGACGATCCAGAAGGAGCTCGTGTCGCTCATGGGCGAGGTCGCCGTGCCCGAAGATCAGGTCGCCCGCTACGAGGCGTCGAAATTCCCGAAGCTCGACGAGGCGTCCCTGGCGCGCATCGACGCCGGCGTCGCCGCGCTCGAAGCACGTCAGCTGCGCTTTGACGGTTGGGCCACTCCCGGCGCGAACCTCCACGCCGCCGCGCTCGACATGGCCCGCTCCGTCGGCAGGCGCGCGGAACGCCAGCTCATCACCGTTTCCGATCACGGCCGCACCGTGCGCCCCGTCGTCCGCCGCTACGTGAACCGGCTCTGCGATCTGCTCTGGCTCATGGCCCGCGAGGCCGAACACGAGCCCGTCTCCGCCTGACCCGATCCGCGAATCGTTTCGCTCAATATCGGTCCCGTGCTCCTAGGTGCGCGCCCGCCGCCGTATGAGCGCCTTACATGGTTTCGATCCATGTGCTTGCAGCCTCGCGCACGCTGCAAATCGAATGCGTTAACCGCAAAAAAAAGAATCCCACATAATTACGTAACTAGCTGATAGTTTATCGCTTTTAACATTACTATTTCACCAATGTAATTCAGGTTACGAACGTGAAAAACTGTGCACGGACAGGGGGGCAGGGGCTTGACTCTCCCCGACCGCAGCGGCTGGCTGGCATCAGACGCGCTATCGTCTGCAAGGGGTCCTTCCTAACCACCCCCTTGTCACCTCCAAGCTCAACACC
Source organism: bacterium (assembly GCA_021782105.1). Taxonomy (GTDB): domain Bacteria; phylum Verrucomicrobiota; class Verrucomicrobiia; order Opitutales; family Opitutaceae; genus MWDT01. The sequence continues at coordinate 2,251 of JAJXVO010000232.1, read as the reverse complement.
ATGCACCACACTAAGCTCTTGAAAGGTTTCGTAATCGGTGTGTTCGCCTGCTGGCTCGCGGTATTCAGTGCCTTCGGCCAGGGCATCACTACCTCGTCCATCAGCGGAACAATCACCTCGAAATCCGGTGATCCCATCGCGAATGCCACGATTCGCGCCACCCATGTGCCGACGAACACGACGTTCACCGCCGTTTCGACCCAGGCAGGTCGTTTCACCTTCACGGGCCTGCCCGTGGGCGGCCCGTACACGATCGAGGCGAGCGCGCCTTCGTATTCGTTCAACACCATCACCAACGTGCAGACCCAACTGGGTGCGAGCACCGAGGTGAACTTCGTTCCCAGTGAGGGCGCCGAAGTCACCCAGCTTCAGAAATTCGTGGTCACCGGCGAGGTCAACGACCTCGACGCCAACACCACCGGCGCCAGCACGGAGCTCAATACCCGCCGTGTGAACGACCAGCCCAGCGTCAGCCGCTCGTTCGCCGACATGATCAAGACGAATCCCTTCGTCGCGATCCGCTCCGGCCAGGCTCTCGAGGCCCTCGGCATGAACAACCGCTACAACTCGATCACGCTCGACGGCGCGCCCATCAACGACTCCTTCGGCCTGAGTTCCACCGGCCTGTTCTCCCTGAACAATCCGTTCTCCCTGGACGCGGTCGAGAAGTTCAGCATCTCCCTCACGCCCTACGATGTCCGCCAGAGCGGCTTCGCCGGCGCCGCCGTCAACGTCGTTTCCAAGAGCGGCACCAACCAGTTCCATGGTTCGGTCTATGACATCTTCACCGACTCCAATTGGGGTGGCTCCGACATCTACGGCTATTCCAAGGGCACCCGCCCCTACTCCAAGGAACGCACCTACGGCTTCACCTTGGGCGGCCCCATCATCAAGAACCGCCTCTTCTTCTTCACCAACTTCGAGAAGTACATCGACGATTCAGCGCCGACCTCCGCCGCCTTCACGCCGTCGAGCGATTTTCTCACCGCGGTCACCTCGCGCATCGCCCAGCTGACCAAGACCGACATGGGCAGCTTCGGCGGCTCCAGCACTTCGCGGCTCTTCGACACCAAGCGCCTCTTCAAGGTGGACTGGAACATCAACGACAATCATCGCCTCTCGGTTCGCTACAGCGACACCATCGGAGCCCAGCCCAACTTCGGCAGCTTCAAGTCGACGGGATTCAGCCAGCCGGCCTCCATTTCCTACCAGCCGAGCTACTTCTCGAACGGCGCCACGAGCTTCAATTCGAACTTCTACACGCTCAATGTGAAGGAGCACGTCTGGGCCGGCCAGCTGTTCGACAACTGGACGTCCAATTTCAAGACCCAGTTCAACTACTCCTACACGAAGCAGGACTCCGTCCGCTCCACGCCCGTCATCTTCCCCGAGGTCCGGATCATGAACGTGCCCGGCGTCTCGCCCACGGGAGCCTCGATCTCCTCCTCCGACGCTTTCCGCTTCGGCACGGAGACCAGCAGCATGGGCAATGAGCTCCACATCAAGACGCAGACCCTCGGCGGCTCGGCCGACTACAGCTGGAAGACCTTCACCTTCACCCTCGGCGCCGACGACCAGTCGAGCACCTACTTCAATCTGTTCCGCCAGGGTTCGTACGGTGTATTTGACTACAACACACTCGCCGACTTCCAGGCCGACAAGCCCTTCGGCTTCCTGCGCTCCGTGGTCCAGACCGGCCTGCCTACCGCCGATATCAGCAAGTTTGAGCAGCTAGGCGTCTTCGGACAGGTCAAGTGGGAGCCCACCTCCCGCCTGATGCTCACCGCCGGCCTGCGCGCCGACTACCTGGGCAGCCCGATCGCCCCGACAGAGAACGTCGCCTTCAAGAACGCCTTCGGCATGACCAATGCCGGCACGATCGACGGCACCAACGTCCCCGCCCCTCGCTTCAGCTTCAACTACGCCCTCGACAAGCAGCGCACCACGCAAATCCGCGGCGGCATCGGCGTCTTCCTCGGCCGCAATCCCTGGGTCTGGATCTCCAACTCCTACGGCAACACCGGCGTCGGTCGCTTCACCGTCCTCAACGGCGTGACCGGCAGCGCGGCCAACACCGCCAGCTACTCGGGGCCGACCCTCTCCCAGTATCTGAACGGTAATTACACCAACTCGGATTCGGCGTACAAGTTCGACCCGGCAAACCCGGTCGGCACGACCTCCTCTACCGGCTCGGCGTCGTCCATCGCGCTCATCAAGCCCGGCATGAAGCTGCCCACGATCCAGCGCGCCA
>JAJXVO010000231.1 GCA_021782105.1 bacterium | reverse complement strand
GTTCGAGCGGACGGCCCCGCACTGCGGCCAGGCCCTCGGTTTCAAAGCGTTCGTAGGCTGCGGCCAGCGGCAGATGCGTCGCCGTCGCCGGGATGCCCAGGCGCTGCGCCAGCTCGCCGTCGCTCTGCCGGCCGATCACGGTCGCGCTCCGCACCTTGTTGAACAGCACGCACACCCGCGTCTCCGGACGGCGATGGCCCAGCACGATGCGCAGCATCGGCGCCGAGGCGTGCAGGCTGAACAGCGTTTTCTCCGACACGAGCACGACGCGGTCCGACTCGCCTACGAGCGAGCGGAAGCCCGACACCACGGACTCCTGGTTGAGGTCGAGGCGCCCCGGCGTGTCGGTTACCACGACGTCGGGGTTTGCGACTTCGTCGACCAGGGGGATCCCGCCGACCTCGCGCGCCCAGAACGCGAGCGTCTTTTGCGGATCGCGGTCGTCGGCCGCGACGCGGAAGCCGGCCTCCTTGAGGACCGCCGCCACGAGCCCGGCGGCGGTGGATTTTCCGACGCCTCCCTTCTGGTTTAGGAATGTGATGCGCAGGCTCATCCTAATTGGAGAAGGTGAATCACGGAGACACAGCGCGTCCGGCGCCGCAACCGAAGTGCACTGAGGGGTTCACAGGGATGAAAGGGATGGAAGGGATGCGGGAAAAGCTGAAGGACTAAAACGCATAAGACTGAAAGCACTTTGGATCTGATTTCTGACCTCTGACATCTGATTTTTCCCCCCGTGGTCCAACCGCGGTTGAGGTTGACTGCTCCCGTTGAGACTGCGGCGGTCAACGGCAAACGACGGCCTCTCGCGGATCAGGCGTAGCCGGAAGGATTCCTCGATTGCCAGCGCCAGGTGTCTTCGCACATGGCGGCAAGGTTGCGCCTGGCGGTCCATCCGAGCATGCGCGCGGCCTTCGAGGGGTCCGCGTAACACGCTGCCACGTCGCCCGGACGGCGCTCGGAAACGCGGACCGGTATTGATTTACCGGATGCACTCTCGAAGGCCCGGATGGCCTGAACTACGCTGATGCCCGAGCCGGTCCCCAGATTGATCGCCTCCGCAAACGGTGCGGGTAGGGACTCGTCGAGGAGGTGCCGGACCGCCGCGACATGTCCCTCGGCCAGATCCATCACGTGAAGGTAGTCCCGCACGCCCGTCCCGTCGGGGGTCGGATAATCCGACCCGTAAACCGTGAGCTCCGGCAGGCGCCCCACGGCCACTTGTGAGAGGTAGGGAAAGAGGTTGTTGGGCACGCCGTTGGGATCCTCGCCGATCTGGCCCGACTCATGGGCGCCCACCGGGTTGAAGTACCGGAGCGCATCGATCCGCCATGCGCCCTCCGGCGGATCGTTCTTCAGTGCGGAGGCCCGGGCAAGATCCCGAAGCATCTCCTCGATCATCAGCTTGGTGCGGCCGTAGGGGCTGGTCGCCGAGAGCGGCGCCTCCTCGCGCAGCGGCAGGCTTGCCGGGTCGCCGTAAACGGTCGCGCTGCTGCTGAACACGAGCCTCCGGCAGCCGTGCTCCTCCATCGCCTCGAGTAAACGAACCGTGGATACGAGGTTGTTGTCGTAATAGCGCAGGGGAATGCGGACGGATTCGCCCACCGCCTTGAGCCCGGCAAAATGGATGACGGCGTCGAAGGTGTGCTCGCTGAACGTCCGGCGCAGCGCTTCCGCGTCACGGAGGTCGGCCCGCATCACCGGGATCTCCCTGCCGGCGAGTGCGGACACCCTGCGGAGCGCCTCCGGCTTGCTGTTCGAGAAATCGTCGATCACGACCGATTCGAAGCCCGCCTCGGCGAGCGCGACGAGCGTGTGGGTTCCGATGTAGCCGGCGCCGCCTGTGACCAGGATCTTCGACATCGCGCGACCGGGGTCAGGCGGGCCGCACGGCCAGCACGGCGTGATTGACGGACCACCCGAACGAGTGGCGCCGCAGGGCGGTGTCGAGGCGCGTGAGCGCCGCCTTGGGAATGACCTGCCAGGGTACCAGGTGCACACCTTCGGCGCGTTCGAGCCTCAGGCCCGCACGGTCCAACTCTGCACGGAGGCGCCCGGACCACAGCCAGTTCTCGTAGCCGAGGTACTTCTTCCTGATCTTGAGCGTCTGGGCAATCCACAGGGACCACTTCCAGGCAGCGTTTGGACACGACAGCGCGAGGCTTCCGCCGGGGGCCACCCGAGCGGCCAAGTTGCGGATGGCGAGCAGCGGGTCTGGCGTGTGCTCGATCACCTCCGAGCAGAAGACCACGTCGAACACCTCATCCCCGAGTGATGCCTGGAGATCGAGCAGGTCGCCTACGCGCGCATCGACACCCGGAACGACCGACTTCAGGTTCTCGACCAGCTGGGGCGCGATGTCGATCGCCACATGCCGGGCGGGCCGGAGTGCCGCGATTCGCCTGGAGAATTCCCCGAGTCCACAACCGGCATCCAGCACCCGCCGGCCCTCGATGCGGCCTGCGAGGAAATCTCCTATCAGCACGTCGCCACGCCTTGCCGTGTCGTAGTCGTCAATGAACGATCTCCAGTCGCGGGCGATCTGGTCGTAGGCGAGGTCCTTTTGCGTGAGTTCTCTTCTCATGGGAGACAGCGGGCATCTAGCGCACCAGCAGGAAAATCGAACCGACCGCGAGCAGGAGGCCAAGGCCCTGCTTCGGAGAGAGCCCTTCGCCCTCGCATGCCACGCCGTAAACGAAGATGCAGACGACCACCGCGCTCGTCACGGCCGGACCGATGCGGCTGATCGGGAAGCTCTGGAGGGTTTTCCAATAGGTCAGCATGGACAGGCCGTAGCATCCGACGGCGGCGGCCATCCACAGCACCAGGCCGTGAAAATGCCCGCCGGACTTGGCGGAGCGCTGCAGGCAGATCTGGGCCAGCACGCTCGTCGCGACGGCAAGCAGGGGATAGGTGAATCGAGTCATCATCCGCGTTCTGATATGAGATAGTGGGGCCGGCGCTTGCTCTCCATGAGCACGCGTCCGAGGTACTCGCCGAGCAGCCCGATCGAGAGAAGCTGGATTCCGCCGAGGAAGAGCACGCTGATCAGCAGCGAGGTCCAGCCCGAGATCGTGTTGCGGTTGAAGAAGTGCATCGCCACCGCGTACAGCGCGTACAAGCCCGAAAGTCCCGATACAAGACACCCGGCGAGCGACGCGAGGCGAAGCGGCTTCGTGCTGAACGACAACACGCCATCCGAAGCCAGCCGCAGCATTTTCGCGAAGGTGTATTTCGACGAGCCGGAGTGGCGCGTGCCGACTTGGTACGGTACCGCAACCTGCCGAAAGCCAACCCAGTGGATCATCCCGCGGAGGAACAGGCCGCTTTCGGAAATCCGCCTCACCGCTTCCACGACCTTCCTGTCCAGAAGCCGGAAGTCCGCGGCACCCGGGTCGAGGTCGAGCCCTGACAGGGAGTTGAAAAACCGGTAGAACAGCCTCGAGGTTGCGCGCTTGAAGGCGCCGACCTCGGCCGTGTCCTGGCGCACCGTGTACACGATCTCCGAACCCTGCTCCCATAGCTCGATCAGCCGCGGGAGGAGCTCCGGCGGATGCTGGAGGTCCGCGTCCATGGAGATCACGGCATCGCCGTCCGCGGCGTCCAGGCCAGCCTTGAGCGCCGCCTGATGCCCGAAATTGCGCGAGAACGAGAGGTAGCGGACCCGCGGGTCCGAGGCCGCCAGCGCCCGGAGAGCGGCCAGCGTTCCGTCCCGGCTTCCGTCGTCGACGAAGAGCAGGCCCCAGCTGTAGCGATCGAGTGGAGACAGGACCTCCGCGATCCGGTCGCGCAGCAACGCGACGTTCCCCTCCTCGTTGTACGCGGGTACGACGATGGCGAGGTGTTTTCGCGGAGTGACTGAGGAACCGGTCATTTCGGATAGCTCTTTGCCCTCAGCAGGCTGGGCCAAGGGTTTGCGCCCAGTTCGGAGTCCGGAAGCGGGTTTGAAAAGAGAATTCGATACAACCGCGAAAATGCCCTCGGCGCAGGCTCCTTCGACGGAGCGGGCACCGGGTGGAGCGTCAGTCCGTGGAGCACCACGGGTGCATCCGTCCGTACGAGCGCCCCGTCCTTGAATCCAAAATGCAGGAACGTGCCGTCCGCGACGAGCGGCTGCCGTACCGGCTCGAAGCCGGGCGGGGTGTCGAGGCGGTAGCGGTCGCCCTGAGGCTTCCACGCCACGCTCTTCCAGATGCCGAACACCGTGGGGGCGGCGCCAAGTTTTGGCCGGGCGGTCCAGTCATGCCACACGGCTGGAGCCATCAGGTCCCGCGTGCCCATCAGCGCGTCGAACACCATCCAGTTGCGCGGAAAGCCGACCGTGTCGTACGAGCCCTTTGGCGCTTGGTTCACGTCGACCAATAGTGCCATCCCCGGATGCCATTCTCCGCTCGTCGCGAGGATGGTCGTCCAGAATTGCCGCTGCGCGCGCCAGCTGGCGACGTAGTCGGTGATCTGAACCTGGATACCCGCGCTGATCAGAAGGCCCACGTAGACCGCCGCCGCCCAGACCGCCGTCTTCTCGGGCAAACGGGTCCGGTTCAGGATCCATTCGGCCAGCCCGGCGAGAAACAGGCTGGCGCTGACGGAGGCAGGGGCGTTGAACCCCGAAAGCCGCCCGATGTTGACCACAGGAGGGTAATTTTCAGGCAGAATCGCGATGACATACCCCAGCGCGAAACAGAGCAGCCCCCCTGCCACGGCCCATCTTACACCGGTCGCCGTTTGAGCGGACTCGGATCTGGGCGGACGCGCACGGAACGCGATCCAGGCCACGACTGCCGCGCCGACTGCGATCATGCTCCATTGGAGCGTGGTCGAATGAAGCACGGCGTCCCAAGGACGTTCAACGAGGGTCGACAGCGCGGTCCTCGGCCCGATCACACACGCCGTCACCATGCGCCAAAGGGCGGCCCCGGGCGCGCCGATCACCGCGGTTGAGCGGGCGTCCCCCGCGATCTTGCGCGCTACCATGAGCGCCGCTGGCAGCAGGGCGCAGACGGTCCAGTGCGAGGCGAACTTTTTCCAGCTGAAACGCCGGCCCGCCTCCACGATGAACGGTGCCACCAGGAACGGCAGGAAAAAATGCTCGTAGGTGAGCAGGCAGCAGCAGGCGAGGAGATAGGCCGGAATCCGCCGTTCGTTGACGTACATCAGGATCGCCGAGAGCACCATCGTGAGGTTCACGAGCTCGAAGCCGCGAAGCATCAGCAAGGCTTTGGATGTATCCGCCGGATACAGCATGAAGACGCAGGCCGCCGCGAACGCGATCCAGTGCCGCACCACCTTGCGCGCCAGTCGGTAAAACAGGTGCCCATTAATCGCGTTCAGGACCAGCCCGAGGCCATAGGCTGGCAGCAGCGAGCCGAACTGCGCGGTCGCGTAGGTGATGATGTAGGTGATGCTGAATCCCAGGGGCCTGAACTGCGGCCACGAATGCCAGGCGTCGAACAGGTAGGCCTTGAAGGCCGCCCAGTTCCACAGGTAGGGGCCCACCGTGAAATAGTAGTCGTCCTCGTAGAGGCCGAACCTATTGCAGTACAGATACGTGCCAAGGAAGGTGATGAGTGCGAGTGCAAGAAATACCCACACATTCCCGGTCCCTATTCCCGAACCGGTGGATCTGGCTTTCTTGGGAACGGAGTTCATCTAGCGTGGAGGATTAAATGATTGTAGCAAGAGGCGAGACCATTATGGCGGATCTATCCGATGAGGTAGGTAGGGAATCTCCCACCCGCACTTCCAGCTTGTCGACCGGGCGACATGGTGCAGGATCCGCCGGTCCGAAAACGGGAGGTCTAGCTGCATTCGAAGATCTTCGCTTCCGGCGTCCGACTAATATGAAAGCAGCCAGGCATTGGACCCTGAGGGATCCCTTTTTTCGTTATCTTGTGACGGGAGGATTGGCCGCATTAGTGGAGTATAGCTCCTTTGTCCTTCTCGTCTACGTGTTGGCTGTCGGCGTCATTCCGGCGCATATGATTTCGCTGTATGCCGGATTTCTTGTGAGTTTTTTTGTCAATCGGAATTGGTCTTTCAGAAGTCGTGGGAGGATGAGTCTCCAGTTTCTGGGTTCAAACGGGCTGTTGGCTGTGAACATGGCTTTGAGTGCTTGGCTGCTGGACGAACTCGTCGATCGCACGCACGCTTCCGTGCTCTTGTGCAAGGTTCTGGTGATGGCATGTGTGTGCCT
>JAJXVO010000230.1 GCA_021782105.1 bacterium | reverse complement strand
TGCGCGGGCCGCGAAGAGCCTCCAAAAGGCCTTGAAGGTGCGGAACGATTTTCCCGATCGATGGGAGGCGCTCGCCTTCGCCTACAAGAAGCTTGATCGCGTCTCGGATGCACGCGATGCCTACAAAAAAGCCCTGGCCCTCTGGAAGCAGTATTACTCGGAGACGAAAAGTCCGGTGGCCGGCATGCAAGAGGTCTATGCCTTGATCTATCTTGGGCGCCCGGATGATGCGCGGGGGCTCGCCAAGGCGCTGGCCGAGGCAAATCCGAAGGATGTGGAACTCCAGAACTTCTATCGGAACAACGGAGTGGATGCGATGCTGGCGGATCCCGATGTGAAGGATCGCTGCCTCTGAGGCGTGCGGCAGGAGTCGCCGGGAGTCAGGCGTAAAGCGCCCCGCCGAGCAGTTGCTCGCCCCGGTAGAAGGCGAGCACCTGACCACTCGCGAGCCCCCGCTGCGGCTGATTGAACCGGATGCGGGCGGTGCCGTCGGGCTCCGGAATAAACTCCAGCACGACGCGCGGATCGCGGTAGCGCACGCGACCTTCCAATTCGCACGATCCCTCGACGGGTTCGCCGATCCAGGACAGCGAATGCACGCGCGCTTCGTGCGTCCACAGGCCTGGCGTGGCGGGACCGTCGAATGCGACGAGCAGGGTGTGGTCCGCCGCGCGTTTGCCGACGACGACGTAGGCCTCGTTGTCGGTGTTGGAAGGGATTCCGATCCCCTTGCGCTGGCCGAGCGTGAACAGGTGAAGCCCCCGGTGTGTGCCGAGCACCGCTCCGTCACCGGCCCGCACGATCGGGCCCGGCCGGTCGGGCACGTAGGCACGAAGAAAATCCTTCATCTTCACCTGCCCGATGAAACAGATGCCCTGGCTGTCCTTCTTTGTCGCGGTAGCGAGCCCGGCCTCGCGCGCGAGCCGCCGAAGTTCGGGTTTTCCCAGTTCTCCAATGGGGAAACGGGCGTCGGCAAGCTGGGCCTGGCAGAGCCTCGCGAGAAAATAACTCTGGTCCTTGTTTTTGTCGCGGCCCTCCAGCAGTCGAAGCGGTCCGCCTTCGACGGCTGCGGGAATCCGGCGCGCATAGTGCCCCGTGGCGATCGCCGCGAATCCGTGCTCCTTGGCCCACGAGCGAAACACCCCAAATTTGATTTCACGGTTGCACATCACGTCGGGATTCGGAGTCAGCCCGTGCGTGTAACCATCCAACAGATACTCCACGACCTTCTCCCGGTAGTCTCGCATCAGGTTGACCACCTGGAATTCAATCCCGATCTGCTCCGCCACCAGGCGCGCGTCGCGGATGTCGTCCTCCCAGGGGCATTCTCCGATGACCTCTTCCTCGTTGATCCAATTTTTCATGTAGGCGCCCGCGATGTCGCAGCCTTCGCGTTTGAGCAGAAGGGCTGCGACGGAGCTGTCGACTCCGCCGGACATCGCGACAAGGATGCGTTCGTTTTGCGCCACGCGTCCAGCGGAGCGCCGACGGGCTGGGCTTGTCAAATCGAAGCGAAGAAAGGTTCGGGCAGGCATATTCGTCCAAACGTGCGCACGGAAAAGAGATTTGCCCTGCTGGAGGGCTCTGACGCAATGAGGCGGCAATCATGTCACAACGTGTACGAAAAGTGGTTCAGGCATGGCTGGACGCTCCGGACTCCGGGGTGATCGAGCTCGTCCGCGACTGGCGGCAGAAGGAAAAGCCGGACCTCCGACTGTCGGGCGGGCTTGCCTTTACCTCGATCGAGCGGGTGTCGGATCTCGTGCACGGGCAGAATTACGGCTATTTCATGGCGGGCCACGGGCGCATATTTTTCGTGGCGAGTATCGCCGCGCATCCCGAAATCGATCCGCTCGCCGAAAGAATCTTCCTGGCGGGCGATTTCAACGGGTGGGGCCAGGCGGTGGAGAATGACCAGTGGGAGATGTTCCCCGCGAGCGTGGCGGGAGAACTGATGATGGTGTGGTCGGGTTCCTCGGAGCCGTTTCTTAACTCGCACGGACTTCGTTTCAAATTCGTGACCCGGGAACGGCACTGGCTGCCGGTTCCGGCTACGGCGCCGAACGGGGTCCGCGACGAGAGCGGCAACATCAACTTCTTTTTCGATCCCGAGCGCACGGGCCACCACATGTACCGCTTCAAGCTGTCCGCCGCCCTGGACCTGTCGAAGGAATGGGAGGTGGAGTGGGAGCGTTCGGGAGGGGAGGGCGCGCCGTTGCGTCCGGATGGATTCTTTTTCCGGATGAAATCGGATCTGCCGCTCGGCGCGATTGTACGGCCGCACGAGACGGTGTTCCGCGTGTTTGCGCCCAGGGCGTCGAAGGTGGAGCTGCATGTCCAGGAAGGCCTCGCCGACGAGGCGGTCCTGCATCGCTACCTGTTGCTGCGGCGCGCCGAGCCCGTGGAGCGCCTGAAGGAGGCCATGCATGCGATGCGGGGTGAAGTCAGTTCGGGAGGCTCGGCGCCGACGAACTGGCAGGGCGTGTGGGAGGTGACCCTCGATCGAAACCTCCATGGCTGGTATTACTGGTATCAGGTGGAGGGACCGTCGGGGCCCTACGGACATTTCGATCCGACGCAACGCATCCTCGATCCCTATGCGCTCGCCTGCGTGGCCCGAGAAGGCCCCGGCATAGTCGTCGACCGTGCGAAGCTGGGAAAGCCGGAGCGGCCGTTCAAGACCCCCGACTGGCAGAACCTCGTCATCGCCGAGGCCCATGTAAGGGATCTTGTGCAACTGGCGCCCGTGACCTGCCCGGCGGCCGACCGCCTGGGGTTTGCGGGACTTCGAAAGTGGGTCGAAAGCCCGGATTTCTACCTGCACAGGCTCGGGGTCAACTGCGTTGAACTCCAGCCGGTCCATGAGAACGATGCGCGGACTCGCGACGAGTATGCATGGGGGTACATGCCGGTGAACTGGTTTGCGCCTGCGAGCACGTATTCGCGCAATCCTGAGGCGGCGTCGGGCATCGGTGAGTTTCACGACCTTGTGGCGGCGTTTCACAAGAGGGGCATGGCCGTGATAGTCGACGTCGTGTTCAATCATCAGGGGGTGCCGGCGCACCTGATGTATCTTGACAAGCACTACTATTTCGAGGTGGGCAACGACGGTTCGCTGAGCAACTGGAGCGGCTGCGGAAACGATTTCCGCGCGCGCTCCGCGATGGCGCGTCGCATGATCATCGACAGCTGCCTGCACTACATCGAGGCGTTTGGCGTCGACGGTTTCCGCTTCGACCTGGCGGAGCTGCTCGGGACCGAGGTGCTGCGCGACATCGAGCGTGCGCTGAAGGTCGTGAAGAAGGACGTCATCCTCGTGGCCGAGCCCTGGAGCTTCCGCGGGCACATCGCGGGGGAGCTCGCCGAGACCGGATGGTCGTCGTGGAACGACGGCTACAGGAATTTCCTGCGCGACTACGTGAAGGGCGGAGGGACCGTGGAGCAGGTTGAATATTTCCTGAAGGGCTCCCCCTGGTACTTTGCCCGCTGGCCCGCGCAGACGGTGAACTACACAGAATCGCACGACGACCGCACCTGGATCGACGTGATCACCGAGAACGGCGACGGGAGCGGCTTCCACCCGACTGCGACGGACCGGCGGCGCACGCACCTGATGGCGGCGATCCTGTTCGCGTCGCTGGGCATACCGATGATCGCCTCGGGGCAGGATTTCCTGCGTTCGAAGCACGGGGTGAACAACACCTACCTGCGCGGTGACCTCAACGCGCTCGATTATCGGCGCCTCCAAGGCTACTCCGGCACGCACGCCTACTTCGCGTCCTGGATCTCGTTTCGCCTGGGGGAACACGGCCACCTGCTCCGCCAGTGGTCCATGCCCAGCGAGGGCTTCTTCCGCCGATTTTCGGCGCCGAACTCACCCGCGATCGCCCTGGTGTACAATGCGGACGGCTCGCAGGGACTCGACCGACTCCTATTCGCGGTCAATCCGACCCAGGTCGACGTGGAGATTCCGCTGGCCCCCGATCTTGCAAGCCGACTCTGGCGGCAGGTCGCGGATCATGAGCGTTTCGACCTGCACGGCGTGAAGGGAGTGGCGCAGCCTGTCGCCGAACGCCTGGCGCTCCCCCCGCTCGGCTGCGGCTTGTGGACTAGCAGCGTTTGAGCGAGTTTTGCTTATTCTGGCTGACGATACCAAGCCTTGGTAGGTATTCTGATGTTGAGAGGCTAATCGGGCCAATCATTAGGATGGATTTCAATGCGCCGTTGCCGGTTCAGTAATCTATTGGTAATTAGGTATATGAAGCCGCAGTGCATTTTTTGCACAGCCCGCGGCAACAAACGCGGCATCTAAACCCTTGCGTTCGCCTGTGCCGACGGGTTTTCTGCGCCTTTCGCGTGCAGACGCGTTCAACTCTAAATCAGTACAAAACCCATATCCAAACGGAGACTCCCATGGCAGTTAAAGTTGCAATCAATGGTTTCGGCCGCATCGGCCGCCTCGTCTTCCGCGCCCTCGTTGAGCAGGGCCTTCTTGGCACGACGTTCGACGTGGTTGCCGTCGGCGACATCGTGCCGGCTGATAACTTGGCTTATCTTCTCAAGTACGACTCCACACAGGGTCGTTTCAATGGCACCGTCGGCTCCAAAAAGTCGGCTGCCGACAAGGCCGAGGACGACGTTCTCATCGTAAACGGCAAAAACATCCTCGTGGTGAGCGCCAAGTCGCCCGCCGAGCTTCCCTGGGCCAAGTTGGGCGTTCAGGTCGTCATCGAATCGACCGGACTTTTCACCGACGCAGAGAAGGCCAAGGGCCATCTCGCCGCTGGCGCCAAGAAGGTGATCATCTCCGCGCCCGCCAAGGGCGAGGACATCACCGTCGTCATGGGCGTCAATGACGAGAAATACAACCCGGCCGCGCACAACATCATTTCGAACGCCTCCTGCACGACGAACTGTCTGGCGCCGGTCGTTCACGTCCTCCTCAAGGAAGGCTTCGGCCTGGCCGAGGGTCTGATGACCACGGTCCACGCCTACACCGCCACCCAGAAGACCGTCGACGGCCCGTCCAAGAAGGACTGGAAGGGTGGCCGTACCGCCGCCCAGAACATCATCCCGTCCACGACAGGTGCCGCCAAGGCCGTTGCTCTCGTCCTCCCCGAGGTCAAGGGCAAGCTCACCGGCATGTCGCTCCGCGTTCCGGTTCCGACCGTGTCCGTGGTCGACCTGACATTCAAGACCGTCAAGGAGACCTCCCTCGTTGAGATCAAGGCCGCCCTCAAAAAGGCTTCCGAGACCTACCTCAAGGGCATCCTCGAGTACACCGAGGACGAGGTCGTTTCGAGCGACTTCATCCACTGCAAGTCCTCGTCGATCTTCGACGCCGGTTCCTCGATCGAGCTGAACAAGAACTTCTTCAAGCTCATCAGCTGGTACGACAACGAGTGGGGCTACAGCAACCGCGTTGTCGAGCTCACCAAGAAGGTCGCCGCTTCCCTGTAAGCCACGCCAACCTTTTAAACATAGAACCACAGAGGCGCAGAGTCACGGAGGCCTCGGCTCGTTTCGCCCTCTGTGCCCCCTGCGTCTCTGTGGTTCGTTTTTTTCCATGTCCAAGTTCAAGACCATCCGCGATCTCCGCCTCTCCGGTAAACGCGTCCTTATGCGCGTGGACTTCAACGTCCCGCAGGACAAGGCCACCGGTGCCATCACCAACAATCAGCGCATCGTCGCTGCGCTTCCGACGATCAATCACGCCCTCGCGCAAGGCGCCTCGGTGGTCCTAATGAGCCACCTTGGCCGTCCCGATGGCCAGCGCATCGCCAAATTTTCACTGAAACCGGTCGCCGACGAGCTTGCGAAGCTGCTCGGCAAACCGGTCAAGTTCCTCGACGACTGCGTCGGCGCCGCCGTCGAGGCCGCGTGCGCCCCCGGTGCCCTGAAGGCCGGCGACGTCGTTTTGCTCGAAAACCTCCGCTTCCACATCGAGGAAGAAGGCAAGGTGAAGCTCGAGGACGGCAGCTCCAAGAAGGCCGACCCCAAGGCGGTCGAAGCTTTCCGCGCCAGTCTCTCCAAGCTCGGGGACGTCTATGTCAACGACGCCTTCGGCACAGCGCATCGCGCCCACTCGTCCATGGTCGGCGTCGCACTCAAGGACAAGGCCGCAGGCTTCCTCATGGAGGCCGAACTCAAGGCCTTCGCCGCAGTGCTCCACAACCCGCAGCGTCCGTTGCTCGCCATCCTCGGCGGCGCCAAAATCGCCGACAAAATTCCGCTCATCAAGAATCTCATCGAGAAGGCCGACACGATCATCATCGGCGGCGGCATGAGCTACACGTTCAAGAAGATCCTCTTCAACATGGAGATTGGC
>JAJXVO010000229.1 GCA_021782105.1 bacterium | reverse complement strand
ATTAAACATAAGGTTTATTGTGCGACAAATACCTGGTTGCCAAAATCGCCATCCAGTGCTGGAAATTCCAGGGTTTGCGCACCTCACTCGTCCTTCATGATGCTGCCACAGGTCGGGCTCATTTTCCCCATGTAGGGATTCGAGATCGTCTCGTTGGTCTGTACCCAGTGCGCCCACTTGCCGTCCACGCGGTACATCGGGCAATGGGCCACAAAATAACCGGACTGCCCCTGCACCATTTTGACCGCGACCATGCTCAGGTGCTCGAACGCCTGCCGGGCCTGATCGAGCGTCTTTGCCTCCGCAATCGCGGCCGCCACTTTGTGTCCGTCGATCTTCGCGGCCGCCGCCTTCGCGCCCGCCAGGTCGTCCGCCGCCAAGGATGCCCGCACGGCCTCGTATTGGGCCAGAAATTGGGTGTCGGCCGCGGAAAGCGGTTTTGGCCCCGCAGCCATCGCGGCAGACAGATTCGCAGTTCCCGCCACAAAGCCGGCCGCTACAATCAAACCAAGGGAGAGGTTCCTGAGGATATTTTCGATTTTCATGATTGGTATGGATGAGTTCTGGCGGACGTCCTGCGGGAGCATCCCCGCTGGGTTCCGCTATCTCTGATAGTCGCAACGAGCCGAATTCCCTCAGTCTTTTGCAGATCCCCACGAAGCCTCATGCCCCCGACTGCACTAAGTAGTGTGCTTAATCGCCATCATAAACGCGGCGCGAAGCCGTCCGAGTTGCGGTCCCCGGCACGCCCCTGTCTCCTTTGATTGGACTGATCGTGTTTTCGGACCCGGTCTATCGTGGTGCGAGCGTTCGCACCGCGTTTTCCCGGTCTCGGTCTCGGCCTCAGTCCGACGTGCGCAAGCTCCTTTGCCGGTCGGGCTTGTGTCGCCCGTTCCTGCGGTCGTCGTCCGTGCGCCACCCCACCCTAAATTGTATCCAGGTTATGGCGACAACCGCCCAGGTTCGCACGCGCTACGCGCCGGATTTCTCTCGGCTTCGACCGCCCGCACATCCGGCATCCGATTTTCGCGCATGAGACGCGAAGGCCGGCCCTCCGCGCATCATCGCAGGTTCGCAACCAGCATTCTTATCGAATCAGTCCCGTTTTTCCGATATCCTTCGGAAGTTTCCGGTTCTGTTTCGTGCGCGATGTCACCCCTTTCCAAAGGCGCCGACGGCAATCTCAGGACGGTCCTCCACCCCTCGCCGCCCTACTCCGGATTTTTGCGGCCTTCCGGGCCGCGGCTCTCCCTCCCATGAAGCCGTCCTCCTCTCCTCTGCCACCTCGCGAATCGCGGCTCAAGGCTCCCCCAGAACCTGCGATGAAGATCACGCGGACGATCAAATACGAGTCCGACCGCGTGAAGGGTTTCTGCGACGAGATCATGCGCATCCCCGGCTGCGACCAGCTCCAAGCCTGCATCCAGTGCGGCACCTGCTCGGGAATTTGTCCGCTGAGCATTTATATGGACTATACGCCGCGGCGCGTGATCGCGCTGGTGCGCTCCGACTTCAAGAACGAGGTCCTCCGCAGCCACACGGTCTGGCTCTGCGCCTCCTGTTACGCCTGCACCGTCGAATGCCCCCGACAGATCCGCATCACCGACATCATGTACGGGCTCAAGCAGCGGGCCATCAAGGAAGGCATCTATCCCAGGAACTTCCCCATACCGGTTCTCGCGAAGGAGTTTTCGAAGATGGTCCTCAGGAAGGGACGAATCACCGAGACGCTCCTAGTCATGCGGCTTTTCCTCAAGGCAAACTGGCGCGCCGTCCTGGGGTCCTGGCGCCTGGGTTTCGGTCTCATGCGGACCGGTCGCTTCGTGCTGAGATCCGAGCGGATCGAGCGACAGTCCGAACTTCGTTCCATGCTCACGGGCAAGAATGGCGGCAATGGCGGAATCCCAAAGGAGAAATCATGAACTACAGCTACTTTCCCGGATGTTCCCTGAAGGGGCTCGGACGTGCCTATGAGGAATCCCTGATTCCGGTCATGCGCCACCTCGGCGTCGAGATGACCGAGCTGCCCGACTGGAACTGCTGCGGAGCCACCGCCTACATGTCCGTCGACGAGCGCCAGGCGTCGATCCTGGCCGCCCGCAATCTCGCCATCGCGGAAAAAGCCGGAGGGCAAGATCTTCTCACTCCGTGCAGCGCCTGCTATCTGGTGCTTAACAAGACCAAACACTACCTGCGTGAGACCCCGGCGATGCGCGCCGAGGTCCAGCAGGCCCTCTCGCGCGCCCACCTGGATTACAGTGGCAATACGAAGGTGCGGCATCCGCTCGATGTGCTCGTCAACGATGTGGGCCTTGATGCGATTCGCGAGAAAGTCGTGCGCCCTCTCACCGGCCTCAAGGTTGCGCCCTACTACGGCTGCCAGCTGGTGCGCCCCTACTCGACCTTCGACGATGCCTGGAATCCCACCAGCATGGACAGGCTCATGACCACGCTTGGCGCAGAAGTGGTCCACTACCCCCTGAAAACGAAATGCTGCGGAGCCAGTCTCACGGGCACCGTGCCCGAGGCAGGCCTGCGCCTCACCTACATCCTCCTGCTCGAGGCCGTGCGGCGAAAGGCGGACGTCATCTCGACGGTGTGCCCGCTGTGCCAGTTCAATCTCGACGCCTACCACGGCCAGATCGAGCGGCGCTGGGGAAAGGTCCGCGTCGCCACCGTGTATTTCACCCAGCTCATGGGTCTCGCCTTTGGCATGTCACCACGCGAACTCGGCCTGAACCGCAACTTCATCCCGATGGCCCCGCTTCCACCCCTTCACGCCCAACCCTCGGAGTCTTCGACGCCATGAATGGAACGAATCACAACGGGATCAGGATCGGCTACTACATCTGCCACTGCGGTCACAACATCGCGGGAGTGATCGATTGCGGGGAGGTCGCCCGGCGGATCGGGGTGCTGCCCGGCGTCGTCGTGTCACGCGATTACAAATACATGTGTTCGGAGCCCGGCCAGGAGCTCCTGCGCCAGGACATACGCGCCCACGACCTGAACCGCATCGTCGTGGCGTCCTGTTCTCCGCTGCTTCACGAGCACACCTTCCGCACCGCCGTCGAGGACGCGGGGCTCAACCCCTACCACTTCCAGATGGTGAACATACGCGAGCATGCCTCGTGGGTTCACACCGACCATGCCGCGGCCACCGAGAAGGCCGTGGACCTCTCCCGCGCGGCAGTCATGCGCGTGCGCCATCACCGCGCCCTCACGACGACCCGCGTGCCCATCAACCCTGCGGTGCTCGTGGTCGGCGGGGGCATCGCCGGCATCCACGCCGCGCTCACGCTGGCCAATGCGGGCAAGCAGGTGTTTCTGGTCGAACGCGAACCCAGCATCGGCGGGCACATGGCGAAGTTCGACAAGACGTTCCCCACGCTCGATTGCGCCGCCTGCATCCTCACGCCCAAGATGTCCTCCGTCCGCGCCCACAAGGGAATCACCCTCTGGACCTACTCCGAGGTCGCCAAGGTTGAGGGCTATGTGGGCAACTACACCGTCACCGTGCGCCGCAGGCCGCGGTACGTGAACGAGGCCCTGTGCATCGGGTGCCAGGAATGCATCAGCGCCTGCGTCTATAGGGAGCCCAAGTTTCCCGACGAGTTCAATGTGGGTCTCGGCAAGCGAAAACCCGTCTATATCCCCTTTCCCCAGGCGGTCCCCCAGGTCGTCGTCATCGACCCCGACCGCTGTCTCGAGCTGAAGACCGGACGCTGCAAAAAGACCTGCGTCGACGCATGCGCAGATCGCAATGCGATCGATTTCACCCAGAAGGAATCCCTGGAGCAGATCCAGGTCGGAAACATCATCGTCGCCACCGGGTTTCGACTCTTCGACGCCAAGCGCATCCCCCAGTATGGCTACGGCATGTATCCGAATGTGGTGACCTCGCTCGAACTCGAGCGGCTCGTGACGAGTTCCGGGCCCACCGGCGGCGAAATCCGCCTGCGCGACGGCTCCGCGCCGCGCTCGGTCGGCTTCATCCTGTGCGTCGGATCCCGCGATCTGAAAACCAACCGCTGGTGCTCGCGCACCTGTTGCATGCACTCGATGAAGCTCGCACAACTCGTGCGCGAACACACCGGAGCCGACGTCACCGTCTTCTATCTCGACATTCGCGCCCCCGGCAAGGGCTGCGAGGAATTCTATGACCGGTCGCTGAAGGAGGGCATCCAGTTCGTCCGCGGGCGCGTGGCCGAAGTGACGGACTGGGCGCTCGCTCCCGAGGAGGAGGGCAAGCTCGTGATTCGGGTGGAGGACACCCTCGCGGGCTTTGTGCGGCGCATTCCCGTGGACATGATTGTTCTCGCGGTGGGCATGGAGCCGCAGTCCGACGCCCAGTCCGTGCGGCGCCTTTTCAACATGAGCTGCGGCACGGAGGGATGGTTTCTCGAGAAGCACCCGAAGCTTGCCCCCGTCAGCACGTTTACCGACGGCGTTTTCATCGCAGGCTGCTGCCAGGGTCCCAAGGACATTCCCGACAGCATAGCCCAGGCGGGAGCCGCCGCCGCGGAGGCCATGGCCCTGATCGACCGGGGGTACATCGAACAGGAACCCAACACGGCGCACGTGCTGGACGACTGCTGCGGCTGCAAGTCCTGCATTCCACTCTGCCCATACACCGCGATCT
Organism: bacterium; assembly: GCA_021782105.1. Taxonomy (GTDB): domain Bacteria; phylum Verrucomicrobiota; class Verrucomicrobiia; order Opitutales; family Opitutaceae; genus MWDT01. The sequence continues at coordinate 1,719 of JAJXVO010000229.1, read as the reverse complement.
CCTTCGATGCGGGTTCGCAAAAGGCGGTGATCAACGAGGCCCTGTGCAAGGGCTGCGGCACCTGCGCCGGTTCCTGCCCGTCGGGCTCCATCACGCAAAACCTCTTCGATGATGACGAGGTGTTCAGCGAAATCGAAGGACTCCTGCACGCCTGATTTCCAGCTCCAGCCAGACTCGCCCAAAATCCCATGCCTTCCGAGATCATCACGCCTCCCGCATCCTGGTCGCCCCGCATCGTCGCGTTTTTCTGCAACTGGTGCACCTACACCGCGGCCGACCTTGCCGGCGTCTCACGGATGAAGTACGCGCCGGGCGTCCGGGTCATCCGCCTGATGTGCTCCGGCCGCCTCGACCCGCAGTTCGTATTCGACGCGCTGCGACAGGGCGCGGATGGGGTGCTCATCGGAGGCTGTCATCCTGGCGACTGCCATTACTCCGAGGGCAATTACCGGATGCTGCGCCGATTCAGGCTCCTGCGCCGGCTCCTCGCCGACCTCGGTTACGAGGACGCCCGCGTCCGCCTCGAATGGATCTCTGCCGCGGAGGGTGACCGCGTGCGGGTGGTGGTGAACGAAATGACCGAACAGCTGCGCGCCTTGGGCCCGCTCGATCTGCCCGGGCGGATCTCCGAATGGAACCGCGAGTTGGCCGGCAACGCACCGGGCGCACCCTCGAGCGCGGCAGCGAGTCCTGTTCCGGAGGTGTCCCATGCCTAAACCCAAAATCGCCTTCTATTGGTGCGCGTCCTGCGGCGGCTGCGAGGAGACGGTCGTGGACCTGGCCGAAGACATCCTCGGTCTTGTTGCGAAGGTCGACATCGTCTTCTGGCCCGTGGCGATGGATTTCAAGAAGGACGACATCGAACGCCTTCCCGACGGTGCGCTAGCGGCCTCGTTCATCAATGGCGCCGTTCGCACGTCCGAACAGGAGGAAATGGCCCGCCTGTTGCGGAGGAAGAGCGCGGTGGTCGTCGCCTACGGTTCCTGCGCCCACCTCGGCGGAATTCCGGCACTCGCAAACCAGTTTTCCCGCGAAACCATCCTGCGCTTCGTCTACGAGGACGCCCCGACCATGGACAACCCCGGCCGGACTCGGCCCTCGCCCGATTCGTATGACAGCGGCAATCGTCTAGACCTGCCGAAGCTGCACAGCCAGGTGCGTCCGCTGGCCCAGGTCATCGACGTGGACTACACGATCCCGGGCTGTCCCCCGACACCGGCGCTCACGCGCGAAGCCGTGACGGCGTTGCTGGAGGGGCGGCTCCCCGCGAAGGGCTCGGTGTTGGCTCCCGACACCGCGCTGTGCGAGAGTTGCCCGCGCAAGGCGTCCAAGCCCGCCGACCTCACGTTCACGCGATTCCGGCGTCCGCACCAGCTGCTCGTCGATCCGGCCACCTGTCTGCTCGCACAGGGTGTCGTATGCATGGGACCCGCCACGCGCGGCGGCTGCGGTGCGCTTTGCGTCTCCGGAAACATGCCCTGCACCGGATGCTTCGGACCGACCTCCCGCGTGAAGGACCAGGGGGCGAAGATGCTGTCCTCGCTTTGCGCGAACCTCTCCGCACGCGAAACGGACGAAATCGACGCCGCGTTCGAGGGCATACCGGACCCTGTCGGAACGTTCTACCGGTACGGGCTGGCCGGCAGCCTGCTCCGCAGGCGTATTGAGCATTCAACCACACCCTGAGGAAACAATCCCATGGACGAGGCAATCCAGAAG
>JAJXVO010000013.1 GCA_021782105.1 bacterium | reverse complement strand
GGGCAGGCCGGCGAGGTCCACGGGGATGATGGCCTTGGTGGCGGGAGTGATGGCGGCCTCGACGCGATCGAGGTCGATGTTGCGCGTGACCGGGTCGATGTCGACGAACACGGGCCGCGCGCCGACCTCAATGGCGACGTTGCTCGTGGCGACCCAGCTGAGCGGGGTCGTGATGACCTCGTGACCGGCGCCGACGCCGGCGATGCGCAGCGCGATCTCCATCGTGCAAGTGCCCGAGTTGAAGACGCGCACGGGGCGTCCGCCGAAATACTCGGAGAGCCTGGCTTCGAATGCCTTCACCTGCGGACCGGAGGTGATCCACCCCGAGCGCAGGACATCGGCAACGCCAGCGATAGTCTCCTCGTCGAGAGTGGGACGCGTGAAGGGGAGGATGGGGTTAGCGGAAGTGGACATGTCAGGGACGGTTGCTGAAGAGCGTGTAGCGCGCGTTGGAGGCGATCTGGTAATAATGGAAGGTCGGATCGGCGAAGAGCCGCTGGAGATCGTCGCCGTTGCGGGCCACCGCCCACACGCGCAGGGGGCCCTGCCATTTCTTCCGGAAGGTCGCCGAATCGATGAAGCGGCCGCTCGCCTGGGCCTTCGGGTCGTGGGCCACTTCGAGTTCGTCGAGGTGGTCGACCGTGCCGACAAGCCTGCCGGTGTAGAACAGGAAATCGTGGGCGAAACAGTGGTAGTGGTAGATGAGGTCCTGGGGCTTGCCGCGCGCGTTGACTATGGCGGCCAGTTCGCGCGTCTCACGCATTGGAAACTCGGGATACGTGAGCGCGACGCAGGAGAAGAACACGCCGGACGCGACTGCCTGTGCGATCAGCCCCGCCTTGGGCCCCCTGCGGACCCAGACCAGGCGGCTGGCGACCATGCCGAGCACCAGCGCGACCGCGCACAGAATCAGGTAGGGCCGGGCCGCGATCACCGGCTCGCTCTCGCGCATGACCTGCGGATGGACGACGACGACGATGGCCGCGACGGCGAAGATGGCTGAGCCCGCAAAATAGGTGACCATGCCGGCCTTCAGCGCCGCCGCCCTGCCCTGCTCGAGCACGCGCACGATCCAGGCACCGACGAGCGTCGCCATCGCCGGGAAGACGGGCAGGATATAGGGGATGAGCTTAGAGTCGGAGTCGCTGAAAAACAGGAATATGAAGGCGGCCCAGAACACGAAGAACCAGGTATCCACCTCCTTGCGACGCCGTGCCCAGGCGCCGTGCAGGCAGTCGCGGGCGGCGGAGAACGCGTAGCCGATCCAGGGGAAAAAGCCCGCCAGCACGACGGGGATGAAATACCACCACGGGCCGTAGCGTCCGTGCATCTTCGTGGTGAAACGCAGCCAGTGCTCCTGATAGAGATAGAACCAGGCCCACTGGGAGTTGCGCTCCGCCGCCAGGATATGCCAGGGCAGGGCGACCGCGAAAAACAGAGCCAGGCCCGTGACCAGGTACTGCGGCCGCAGGCGGCGCCACTGGTTGAATACGAGCAGCCACAGGAACATCACTGCGCCAGGAAGCAGAAAGCCGATCAGGCCCTTGGCCAGCGTCGCAAGCGCCGCGCCGACGTACATGCCGTAGAAAAGGGCCCGCCGCTTCCCTCCGGGCGGCTCCCGGACGGCGAGGATGAAACAGTACAGCGTCGCCGAGAGCAGCACCGACACGACCATGTCGAGCAGCAGCAGGCGCGAGAGTCCGTAATAGAGCAGCGAAGTGCCCAGAATCGCCGCGGCCGCGAGGCCCGCGGAGCGTCCGTAGATCGGGCGGGTGGCCGCATAGGTGAGCAGCACGCCGCCCAGTGCAAACAGCGCGGGCACGCTTCGCGCAGGCCATTCACCGTACCCGAAGAGCTTGAATGCCACCGCGGTGCACCAATAGACGAGCGGAGGTTTTTCGAAATAGACCACCCCATCCAGATGGGGCAGCACCCAGTCGCCCGAGGCGATCATCTCCCGCGGGATTTCCGCATAGCGCCCCTCGTCGGGGTTGGACAAGGGATGACTGCCAAGTACGAAGAAAAACAGGAGCCCGAAAACGGCGGTCAGGGCGAGCAAGTCGATTCGCCAACCAGTCCGGGAAGGGACGCCGGCAGGCTGCGAGGTGGCGTGAGCGGAATCCATCGTGACGAGATTCGGAGGTGAGTGAGCGTGGAGACTGAGGGATGGCCTCGGACCTTGGCAAGATAAGCCCGTTCCAGGATTGGGAGCACGGTCCGTGAGGGTTTTCTGCCTTGTTCAGGCGTCGCCGGACCGCATCGTAACGGCGGATGCCCGCCACCCTCCCACGCTTCACTTTCTACTGCGGCGCCGACGATTTTCTGGTCGGCAGGGCCGGGCACGCACGTTTCCTGGAACTCGCGGTCGACGGGGGAGCCGACGAATTTTCCCGCGAGATCGTGAGCGGATTTGCCTCGAATGTCGCAGAGGTCGAAGCCGCCGTGAACCGATTCCGCGAAGCCGTGCAGACCGTGCCGATGTTCGGCGGCAAACGGGTCGTGTGGCTGAAGGACGTGAGCTTCCTCGCCGATTCGGTGACGAGCCGGGCGGAGGGTACGCTCACCCAGGTCGAGGAGCTGCAGCGGCTGCTGGGCGGGATCGATCCCGCCGAGGTTGCGGTGCTGATCACCGCCTCCCCGATCGACCGTCGTCGCACGTTCCCGAAGTGGTGTGAAAAGGAGTCGGAGTTCGCGCTATTTGGCGGCGAAGGCGACGGCGCGGCCGAGGCGCTGGCCGGGGTCATCCAGGCCGAGGCCGCAGCGCTGGGCACGCGCATCGAGCCGGCTGCGGCCGAACTCCTGCTTGCAAAGGTCGGCCCGAACACCCGCCTGCTTGTCGAGGAAGTGCGCAAACTCGCGACGTATTCCGCCGAAGGCTCTCCCGTGACCGAAGCCCAGGTCGCCGAACTCACCGCCAACGTCGCGGAAGGCGATTTCTTCGAGACCGCGGAGGCGTTTTTCCGCGGCGATCTGAAGTGGACCCTCGAGGCGCTCCACCGGCATTTCTTCTCTGGAGGCGACGCCCGCCCCCTGCTTTCAGCGCTCCAGAACCGCAACCGCCTCATGCTCCAGGTGCGCGCCCTGGTCGACGCGGGCGAGGCCCGGCTCGGCCCCCGCGGGCTCGACGGACTCCAGCGCGCCGCCTCGACCTTCGGAGGGCACTTCGGCTCGGCAATCGGCGAGAAGAGCTCCTTCAACGTCTTCAGCCAGAACGCCTGGTACCTGGGGAAACTCGCCCAGTCCGGCAAACTGCCCTCGCTGCGCCGCCTCATCGACAATCAACGGGAGTTCGTGCAGGCCTTCGAGACCCTGATCGGCCGCGCGGGCGAGCAGGAGGATGTCCTTCGCGAGATGGCCGTGCGGTGCCTCGGGGAAAAATGACCGCCAGCGACGGCAGGCGATGACATTTTCTCATACCGGAACTGAGGCGACGGTTTCTGTTGGCAATCCCCTCCCCCACGCATACACGGGACGCTTTCCCGTGAAGGACTCCAACCCAGCCTCCAAGACTCCCGGCGATGCCGACCGGGCGGCACAACCGATCGTCAACGTCCTGGCCGAACGCTATGCGTCGACGGGGATGAAGGATATCTGGTCCCAGCACGGACGCATCGTGCTCGAGCGCGATTTTTGGATCGCCGTCATGAAGGCGCAGCGCGAGCTCGGCGTCCCGATCCCGAGCGAGGCGATCAAGGATTACGAGCGCGTGAAGCGTCAGGTGGACCTGGCTTCGATCGACCGGCGGGAACGCGTGACGCTCCACGACGTGAAGGCGCGCATCGAGGAATTCTAGGATCTGGCGCAGCGGCAGTTCATTCACCTCGGGCTCACGAGTCGCGATCTCACGGAGAACGTTGAGCAGCTTCAGATTCACCGCGGCCTCCAGCTGGTCCTCTTCAAGACCGCTGCGGCCCTGCTCGCGCTCGGGCGCCAGTCCGAGGCGCACCGGGATTTGATGATCACGGGCCGCACGCACAATGTACCGGCTCAGCCCACGACGCTGGGCAAGCGCCTTGCGATGTCGGGCCAGGAGCTGCTGCAGGCCTTCAGCCGGGTCGAGGAGCTGCTCCACCGCTACCCCGTGCGCGGCCTGAAGGGAGCGGTCGGCACCCAGCTCGACCAGCTCACGCTGCTTGGCGGCCGTGCCGACAAGGTGACCCAGCTCGAGGCGCGCGTGCTGCGCCACCTCGGCTTCCACGCCTCGCTTGGCGCCGTGGGCCAGGTGTATCCGCGAAGCCTCGACTTCGAGGTGGTCTCCGCCCTGTTCCAGATCGCCGCCGCGGCGGCAAGCTTCGCCACGACGATGCGCCTGATGGCCGGCCAGGGACTGCTCACCGAGGGTTTCCAGGAAGGCCAAGTCGGCTCCTCCGCCATGCCGCACAAGATGAACGCCCGGAATTGCGAGCGCATCTGCGGGTTCGCCACCATCCTCAACGGCTACGTGGCCATGACCGCCGGCCTCGCGGGCCACCAGTGGAATGAGGGCGACGTCTCCTGTTCGGTCGTCCGCCGCGTTGCGCTGCCCGATGCCTTCTTCGCGATCGACGGTCTGCTCGAGACCCTCGTCACCGTGCTTCGCCAGATGGACGTCTTTCCCGCCGCGGTCGCCGCCGAGAACGAACGCAATCTCCCGTTTCTCGCCACGACCACCATCCTCATGGAGGCCGTCAAAAACGGCGCGGGCCGTGAGACCGCCCACGAGGCCATCAAGGAGCACGCACTGTCCGCCGCCAAAGCCCTGCGCTCGGGCGGCGATGCCGACCTGCTCGGCCGCCTCGCCACCGACAAACGTGTGGGCCTCGGCAAGAAGCAGCTCCAGAAGATCCTCTCCGAGAACAACCGCTTCGTCGGTGCGGCGCCCAATCAGGTGGACGCCTTCGTCGACGAGGTCCACGGCCTCGCGCGCCGCTACAAGGGCGCCGCCGACTACAAGCCCGGCAAGCTCCTCTAGGCCTCATTCGCGACGGCGACACCGGCCGCCGCTCAGCGTTTGGTCTCGAGGGTGAACGGATTGAAGTCCGTGTCGCGGTCGTACCAATCCTCGTTTTCCGCGCGTTTGAGCTTCGCCACGATATAGTAGGTCACCGGCGTGAACACGACCTCCACGCCGACCTTCGCGATGAACTGCGTCAGCATCAGCTTCGGCAGCAGCGCGTCGGGGATCAACCCGCTGTGGTAAAACGCCAGCGGGTAGAACAGGGACGAGTCGACGCCCTCGCCGAGGATCGTCGACCCGATGGTGCGGGTCCACAGGGCGCGCCCCGCGGTGAGGACCTTCATCTTCGCCAACACAAATGAGTTCACGAATTCGCCGCAAAAAAACGCCGTGAGCGAGGCCGCGGCGATGCGCCACGTCGAGCCGAACGCCGCCTCGTAAACCGCCTGGTTCTTCCATGTCGGCGCGGGCGGTAGCGCCACAATCACCGTCGCCATCACCGAGGCGAATATCAGGCCCGCAAACCCCGCCCAGATCACCCGCCGCGAATAGGCGTATCCATAGACTTCCGTCAAAATATCCCCGAAAATGTAGGAGATCGGGAAAAACAGCACGCCCGCGCCGAAGGTGACCGGGCCGATCAGGGGGAGCGTGACCTGTGCCGCCTTCGCAGGCCCGATGAGGTTGGAGCAGATCAAGACCGTGACAAACGCGGCCATGACGAGATCGTAGTACCGATATTGGCGGCGGCCACGGGCACCGGCCGGCGGATCCGAGGGGGGTGTCATCCAGGGTTATAGAAGACAGGCCCGGCGGCATGTCCAATCACGGGACGCTATTTCCACCGCGCGCCGGCCTTCTCGCGGCATCCGCCGGGGATATCTTCAAATTTGGGTTTGCCTCTCGGGCATGCGGGACGCTTCCTTGGCTCTTTACAGTCTCAATCCTCTTCCCTGTCACACCATGCCTGAACTCGTAGGAAATGTCCTCGTCGGCCAGTCCGGCGGCCCCACCTCGGTTATCAACGCCAGCATTGCCGGCGTCGTGACCGAAGCCCTCAATCACTCCTGCGTCGAGGAGATCTACGGCTGCCTCAACGGCGTGCTCGGCATCCTTCAGGAAGACTTCATTGATCTGGCTTCAGAGTCGCAGCAGGCGATTCGCGGCCTTCGCCACACCCCCGGCGCCGCCCTGGGAACCTGCCGCTACAAACTCAAGAAGCAGCAGGACTTCGACCGCGTGCTCGAGGTCTTCAAGGCCCACAACATCCGCTATTTCTTCTACGCGGGCGGCAACGACTCCCAGGACACCGCCGACAAGATTTCCAAGCTCGCCCAGCAGCAGAATTACGACCTGCGCGTCATCGGCATTCCGAAGACGATCGACAACGATCTGCCCGTGACCGACCACACGCCCGGCTACGGCAGCGTGATCAAGTACATCTGCACCACGATCCGCGAGATTTCCTGCGACAACGCCGCCATGGGCCAGAACGATCTGGTCCAGATCGTCGAGGTCATGGGCCGCAGCGCCGGCTGGATCGCCGCAGGAGCCTCCCTCGCCAAGCGCCGCGATCATCCGAATGACCCGCCGCACCTGATTTTCCTCCCCGAGGTGGCCTTCTCCGTCGACAAGTTCGTCGCCGAGGTGAAGCGCGTGCTCGCCCGCGAGAAGTTCTGCTCGATCGTCGTCGGCGAAGGCCTCGTGGACGCGGACGGCAACTACATCGCCGCCAGCACCAAGACCGACGCCTTCGGCCACGCCCAGCTGGGTGGCGCCGGCGCGTACCTGCAAAGCCTCGTCGAGCAGCACCTGCCGGGCATCAAGGCCCGCGTCGTCTCCCTGGGCATGGCCCAGCGCGCCGCCGCCCACTGCTCGTCCAAGGCCGACAACGACGAGGCCTTCCTCGCCGGCCAGGCCGCGGTCCGCGCCGCCGTCCTCGAGGCGGAGACCGACAAGATGGTCACGCTCGTGCGCGGCAACACCGACCACTATACCTGCGAGACCGGCCTGGCTCCCCTCGCCGAGATCGCCAACGGCGTGAAGAAGCTTCCCCGCGAATGGATCAACGAGGACGGCGTCTCGATGAACTACCAGTTTGTCCGCTACGCCCAGCCCCTGATCCAGGGCGAGGTCGCGATGCCCTTCGAAAATGGCCTTCCCTTGATGGCCCACCTCGAGAAGAGCCGCGTCGACAAGCTCCTGACTCCCTACGAGCTCTAAACCAATCGTACTCCCGTTCCATTCTCAAAACCGGTCGGCCCGCCGACCGGTTTTTTGCTGTCCGGGCCCGGCACACACGGGAGCGCACCCATTCTCTGGATACATCTCTGCCCGCCCACCCGCAGCACCGGGCAAGCGACGCCGAGAAGGACCCCTTCTAAGCCCGGAATTCCGGCCATTGCCGGTCGCTATCCCCGCACTCCGAAAGTAGACTGTTCACATGAACCTCGATCGGCATGGCGGCGGCTGCCGTTGTCTTTTGCGCATCAGGGAAAACATGGGCAATCCGATGATTTCCGATGAGGCCTTCATTGAAGGCCACCGAGGCCAGTACCCCGACTGGCTGGACAATCCCGGCGCCGCGGACTCCCAGCGCCTGGTCGATCTCGCGATTGAACTCGGGCTGTCGTCCACCGGAGCTACGTCGTCGGACTACGACCGGATCCTGAGCCTGCACCGTGCAGGCAACGCCGTGCTGGTGTGCTCGTCGAGGCCGGCCGCGCCCGGGAAAGAGCCGTCGGAGCAGGTTTCACTTGTGGAGGAAATGGACGAACAAGGGCTGAAGCTTTGGGTTCCGACGCGGGATGGGTTCGCCGACAGCGTCAGCGAGACGCGCGCCTCATTCTGGGATCGCGGGCATGTTTCCGCGATCGTGCTCCATGCGCCTCTCGCCAAGGCCATCGCGTGAGCCCCCTGCCCCTTCTCCTCCTCGCCGCTTCGTGGCCGATCGCAGACACCACGCCCTCGGTCCACCCAATTGCGCCGTTCTCCCACGAGATCCTGCCAAAGTTCGGAAGCGCCCGGTGGAAAGCATGGAGCAATTCCGTGAACGAAGAGGTTCGTGGGTCGAACGAGGCAGCCTCCACGCACCGCTGGATGGTCGCACATCCGGCGGACGGTCGCATGCAGGCGTTCATCGCACAGGTTGAGGCGGGGGTCCTGGTCCGCGGGGTGGAGGCTCCCCGCATCCTGCGCTGGATTTCGAAACGGGACGGCCGAAGCTACACGCTGGTCGAATATTTCAGGTTAATCCGCCACGCGACCCAAGTGTGACGCGGGCAGTCCGTCAGGCCCACGACCGCGCGCCAAGTCCGGCAGCTCAGGAAAACCATCGGGTCTTCTTCATGGAGCGGCGCTGCAGGGTTTGCGCAAGAAACGGACGCGGACGCGAAAGAGGATCGGGGGTGAGTTCAACAGTCGCGGGGACCGACGCCTTCGCCTTCGCCGCTCGGATGGATTCGGATGTCGAATCCCGACCAGCGAGTCTTGTTTTCATGGGAGTTCATTTTCCCGAAAATCCGCTCTTAACGCGACCCCCAAAGCCGCGGCCCTTGTGCACTCCCGGCAAGCCCTTGGCCGAACAGGGGCTTGGGGTGGTAATGCCGGCCCCCGGAGGCGCGCCTCAGCTACTCCCAGGAGATCCCAAACTGCTTATCGAGGCCCTCGCGCCCCCGTTCGGTGATCGCGACCACCCGGCTTCCGGGACGGCGCTTCAACCATCCTTTTTCCAACATTTGCCGCGCAAGTGCCGCGCCGAGAGCGCCGCCCAGGTGATCCTTTCGCTCGCTCCAGTCGAGACAGGGACAGGCGAAGGTGCGGCGCGCGGCGGCCACGGCCCCGAGATCGATTCCGAACCGGGTGAACCAGCGTTCGCCTTTCGCAGGGACCTCGAACGCCTTCCCTTTGCAGGTAAGGAGCCCGCGCCCGACCAGCGATTCGGCGAGCCGGACGCCGAGCCGGCCGGCAAGGTGATCGTAGCAGAACCGCGCCTTGTGGATCGCCTGCTGCGGCAACGCGGTGACACCCGAGTCCCTCGGAGCTGCAATCGCGAGCAACGACTCCACGCACTGCGCAACCTGCGGCGAGGCGAGCCGGAAATATTTGTGCCGACCCTGGGCCGTCGACACTACGAGCGCGTCCGAAAGCAGCCGCCGCAAATGCGCCGTGGCGGTCGACGGCTCCACGCACGCCCCGTGAGCCAGCTCCTTGGCGGTCAGCGCGCGGCCTTCCATGAGCAGCATCAGCATCCGAATACGGGTCGCGTCGCCGATCGTCCCAGCGATACGGTCGAGATCGGGTTCTGCATCCATGCTTCGACGAAGACCAAACTGTTCCCGCGTGACAACCTTCGATGGCGCAGGCTGGAATCTGGGCCATCCCAATGCCAACCGATTTCCCTACCAGCCCGCAGACCGGCCCCCACGACGTGGAAATCGCGCTGGACAATCGCCCCGGCTCGCTGGCGGAGATGGGCGAAGCCCTCGGGCGCGCGGCAGTGAGCATCGAGGGAGGAGGCTCCTTCGTCGTGAACGGACAGGGCGTCGCGCACTTCCTCGTTGCTGATGGAAACGCCGCGCGAACCGCCCTGGAGGCGGCAGGGATCTCCGTTGTGGCAATCCGCGAAGTCGTGATTCAGCGCCTCGACCAGGCCACCCCCGGGCAACTCGGGAAACTCTCCCGCCGCATGGCCGACTCGGGTGTCAACATCGAGGTCCTCTACAGCGACCACGAACACCGGCTCATCCTCGTCGTCGACGATCCCGCCAAGGCAAGGGCGGTCGCCCAGGCTTGGATGCACGAGCACGACGCAGCGTCGATTTTATCCGCAAAACCGCAGTTAACAGAAAACGGAGCCAACAAAGAGTTCAGATCCAAACGATAACATGGAATCGCCGGGCCTGATACGATTCTCCCAAAAAAATGAACCGACCGTCGCTCGCGATTCTGCGGTAAACGGCTGGTTTCTCGTTTCCTTCTGTTCCATTCAACCTCCGAATTTATCCAACCCAGGAGCCACAAGCCCATGAAGCAACATACCTATCGCGTGAACATCCGCTGGACCGGCAACATCGGTGAGGGGACGAAAACCTACCGCGGCTATCGCCGTGATCACGTCGTAGAGGCCGGAGCGAAACCGACGCTGCTTTGCTCCAGCGACCCAAGTTTTCTCGGAGATCCCAACCGATACAACCCCGAGGAGCTGCTCGTGGCTTCGCTCTCGGGCTGCCACATGCTGTGGTACCTCCATCTTTGCGCGGTGAATCACGTGACGGTGGCCGAGTACTCCGACCCCGCCTCAGGTGTCATGGAGGAAACGGAGGACGGATCGGGCGCCGTCACCCGCGTCGTGCTTCGGCCCGCCGTGAAAGTGCTGGAGGCTGACGCGATCGAAAAGGCCCGGGCGCTGCACGCACAGGCCCACCGCTTCTGCTTCATCGCGCGCTCCGTCAACTTCCCGATCGACATCCTTCCGAAGATCGCCGCCGCCGCGCAATCCTGACGCGTCCGAACCCGCCGCGGTCAGGTCGCGTGAGGAAGGATGAACAGCAGCAGTGCCAGAAGGTGGCAGGCGCTTCCGCCGACCGCGAACCCCTGCCACACCGCATGGCGGTACGGCAGGCGGCGCCACTGGTAGAACGCCACGCCGGCCAGGTAGCAGAGGCCGCCCGAGAGCAGCAGCCAAAGCGCGCCGGCGGGCACGGCCGCGACGAGGGGACCGAGCGCCAGCACGATCAGCCAGGCCGTGAAGAGACTGGCGAACAGCGAGGTCGCGCGCAGGCGTTCGCCAAAGATCAGTTTGAAGACCGCACCGGCCCCGCACAGTCCCCAGATCACGCCAAACAGACTCCAACCCCAGGGACCACGAAGATTGGTGAGCAGGATCGGAGTGTAGGTCCCGGCGATGACCAGAAAAACTGCGGCATGGACAAGCCTGCGATAGAATCGCTGGTTGCGACGCGCGTGGTAGAGTGTGGCCGCGGCGTGGAGGATCAGAAGCGTAAGGCCGAAGACCGTGAAACTGACCACGTGCCACGCGTCGCCGCGCAGACTGGAAAAGACGATCAGAAGCGTAAGGCCCGCGATGCTCGCCGCGAGTCCGGTGCCATGGGAAATCCAGGTGGCGATCTCCTCGCCGCGACTCAGCGCGGGGGCGCTCTCCGAGTCCGCCGCGACGGCCGGCGCCGCCGCCGAGCGACGCTCCTGGACGGTGCGGCGCGCCCACGCGTCAAGCTTGCGGATGATCCACACAGGCTGCGGGCTGCGAAACTTCTCAGGCGCCCACTCCTCGCCATCGGCGTACACCGTCTTTGGAATGACACAGGTGCCAAACACCCAGTCGGCGAGCGGCAGCCCGAAGAAGCCGGAAATCGATTCGTTGCAGTCGATCACCGCGTGATGACGGAGATGGAACGCGTACACCGGACGCCAGAACCCCTTCCAGCGCGGATGCTCGATGAGCGGCTCCCAGGTCTCGAAGGGCCAGTGATTGATGGCGTGAAGGACCTCGTAGAGCGTCAACGATACGGCCAGGGCAAAGTAGCCGCCGAAGAACCACGGAAACGAGGGGAACGCCCACTGGAGCAAGGCCAGGAACGGCGTCGCCAGCACTGCGAAGACTCCCATCGAATACCAGGGGAAAAAGGAGGCCTCGCCCTGTTCGGGTTCGATGATCGGAAATTTGTTTTCGATGAACAGAATCCCCCGCCCGTCGCGCGACTTCTTGCGTCCGATTCGGGTCAAGGCGTGATGGAGCGTGTGCTGTCGGTACAGCCTGCGCAGCACGGGGATCGCCGAGGTGTGGAGAATGTATCGGTGAAAGAAATACTCAACGAAGCCATTCGCCAGGCTGACGACGAGAAACGCCGCGAGCATTTTCCATGCGGGGGCGACGAATTGAAGGGTCCATGCATCGGGCGCCACGATCTTCAGGAGCGCACCCAGCCCCGCCAACGAGACCAAAATGGTGAAGGAGAAAAGCGGGAGGGAAAATTCCTCGTGTTGGGCCTCAGGGGAGGCGGGAGATGGAGACGCAGCCATCTAAAAACATTTCCCATTTTCTGATGATCGCAAACGGGGGGCCCCGGCTGGCGGGCGTTTTTTGGCCCTCTTCGTCCGGCCCGTCGGCCGCCACATCGCTAAGCTGATGGGAAAACGCAGCTTCGACTCACGGCAGGTCAGGTGCCCCGCCGGTGTGCACCTGGTGGAAAAAACTACTCAGCGGGGCCAACCCGCGCGCGGACAGGCCTGTCCGCGCAATCCCAGCCCCACGCCACGCCGCCACGTTTTTGGCGATCAGGGCCATGCGGGAGGCGGCATCCTGGGAAGGTCGTCTCGCATTCGTCCTACGCAATTGTCGGGGCCGGAGGTGCCGTTGACTCCCCGCGCCGCGCCCGAAATCATCCCTGGGTAAGGAGCGACCATGAAGCCAACGAAGGCTCTGTTCATGCTGTGCGCACTGCGCATCGTCCTGGGGTTGTCGACCGCCACGCTGCTCGCAAGCGGCACCGAATCTCCGAAATCGAGCGGGCGTCCCCTGCTTGTCGTCGGCTACGCGGTGACCAACGTCCTGCGTTTTCACCCGGTCAACGGCGGCGGCATCGAATGGCGCAGCGCGCCCGTCTGGCGCTCGCTGCGCGGGTGGGTGTCGTACAACACGGATGTGCACGGCGCGTATTTCGCCGGCATCGGCGCCTATTACGGCATCCCGATCTGGCAACCCTGGGAGATCGGCCTGTCCTTCGGCCCGGGCTATTTTCGCGCCGACCACCGTCTCGATCTGGGAGCCAAGATCGAGTTCCGCTCGAGCATCGAATGCAGCTACCGCCTGCACTCGGGAAAACGCATCGGCCTCGGCTTCGGCCACATCTCCAACGGCAGCATCGGCCGCGTGAATCCAGGCTCCGAATTCGTCCACCTCACCCTGCAGATTCCGCTGTGACGGATCGGTGCGCCGACGCGCAGGACCTCGAGGCGGAGCCCCTGCTCCAAAGGTCGAAAGGCTGCGCCCGGCGACCGGTGTGATTTCGGCACTCGCGCCGCGACCCGCCTAGAAAGGCCGGTTCGTCGCGCCATCGAGGGCGCGTTCGCCGAGCACCGACTTGAGCTTCGTGAGAATCACCTCAGTCGAGCACGGCTTCGCAAGGAAGTGCTTGGCTCCCGCAGCGGCCGCGCGCTCGATGTCGCCATGGGCGTTCAGCCCGCTCGCGGCGATGATCGGCAGCCTGGGGTTGATCCGACGCAGCGCCGCGATCAGGGCTGGGCCGTCCATCACGGGCATGATCATGTCGGTGATCACCACCGCTATCTGGTCGCGATGCAACGCGTACAGACCGACCGCCTGCGCGCCATCGCCGGCCGTGACGACGCGATACCCGTACGCCTCGAGGGTCTTGCGCGTGATGTCGCGAATCGACGCCTCGTCCTCGACGAGCATGACGAGTTCGCCGTTGCCCCTGGGAAAAGACTCCCCGGCGGGGTCGGCCCCGCCCTGAGGCACCGGGATTTCCTGCGCGCGCAGATAGACCGTGAACGTGCTTCCCGCCCCGGGCTCGCTGCGCACGGCAATCGTGCCGCCATGGCTGCGCACGATGCCCAGCACCGTCGACAGTCCCAGCCCCGTGCCCTTGCCGAGGTCCTTCGTGGTGAAGAAAGGCTCGAAAATGCGATCAATGATCTCGGGGGACATGCCGCTGCCGGTGTCCGTCACCTCCAGCACCACATAGCGTCCGGCTCCGACGGCATGAAGGCTCGCCGCGTGCCGGGCGTCGATCTCGGCATTGTGCGCCTTGACCGTCAGATGGCCTCCGCCCGGCATCGCATCCCGCGCATTCACGCAGAGATTGAGGACGACCTGGTTGAGCTGGGTCGGATCGCCCAGCACCGTCCACAGCTGTGCGGGAATCGTCGTCTTCAACTGCACGTTTTTGGGGAAAGTGTTGCGGATGATCCCCTCGACGTCGTGCACGATCTCCCCCAGGCGCACCGAGACCTTTGCTCCGTCCACGCCGCGCGCAAAAGAAAGCACCTGCCTGACCAGATCGGAGCCGCGTCGGGCGCTGCGCTCGATGGTATCGACAACGTGGCGCGCGCCCTCGTCGTGGGCGAGGTCCTTCAGCAGCTCGACGCCCATGAGGATGGGGGCGAGAATGTTGTTGAGGTCGTGCGCAATGCCGCCCGCAAGCGTGCCGATGCTCTCCATGCGCTGGGCCCGCAGGAACTGCCCCTCCAGGCGCTTCTGCTCCGTGATATCGGCGTCGATCGCGAGCACCGATTTGGGCCGTCCCTTGTCGTCGCTGACCAGGGTCCAGCTCACGTCGACGACGAGCGCACGCCCGTCCTTGGTCCGCTTGGACACCTCGCCCCTCCATTCCCCCCGGGCGAGGAACTTCGCCTGCAGGTCAGTGAATTTCGCAGGATCCGCGTAGAGCAGCTCGACCGCCCGCCGCCCCAGCGCCTCGTCGGCCGTCCAGCCGTAGGTTCGCTCGGCACCCTTGTTCCAGTAAACGATCCGATCGTCGAGGTCCTTCACGAAGATGGCGTCGTGGGCGCGATCCAGAAGGGCCGCCTGCTCCGAAATGCATTCCTCGGCAAAACGCCGCTCGGTGATGTCTTCCGCCGTGCCCACGACCCAGCGCGGCTTCCCCTGTTCGTCCTCCACGGACGAGGCCTTGTCGCGGATCCAGCGCACGCTCCCGTCGGGGCGTAAGATCCGGTAGGTCTCGTTGAAACCCGCGCGGGGCTGCGCGGCCGCAGCCTGTTCGACTCGGGCGCGATCCTCGGGGTGCAGCGTGTTCAGCCAGGCCGCGCGGGGGCCCAGGAATTCCGCGCTGTTGCGCCCCCAGATTTTTTCGAAGGCGGGACTGATGTAGAGCACACGTTTCTCGGCCGGTTCCGCGATCCAGAAGACCTCGTTGACGTTCTCCGCAAGCAGGCGGAATCGCTGCTCCGTCTCCCGAAGCGAAACCTCCGCGATACGGCGCTGGCCGACGTCGCGCTGCAACGCACGATTCGCCTCCTCGAGCTGGACGGTTTTCTCCTCGAGCTTCCGGATCAGCGTCTCGCTATAGACCTTCAACAGCGCATTCTCGTCGCCGGCGGGATTGCGCGGGATCGCCGCCGCCGCGAGGGCGGCGTTCGCCTGGACCGCGCGGATGCGCGCGAGGAAATCGTCGGGCTCGGCGGGCTTCAGGATGAATGCATCGGCGCCCAGATCCATCGCGAGCTGCTCATCCTCGGGCTCGGTGTAGGTCGCCGTGTAGACGACAAATGGAATCGCGCGCAGGCCGGGATCCGCACGCCAGTGGCGCAGCAGCGTGTAGCCGTCCATGACCGGCATGAGCAGGTCGGAGACGACAAGGTCGGGCGCCTTGGCGCGGGCCTTCACCAGGGCCTCCTCCCCTTGGCACGCCGTCTCGACCTCGCACCCCGCGCCGGCCAGCAGCATCCGCAAGTAATAGAGGTTGTCCTCCTTGTCGTCGACGATGAGCACCCGGGTCATGGCCGTTCCTCCGCCCCTGGGGCCCGCTCGAGGAACCGCGAGATTTCGTCCACGAAGGTGTCGGGGTTGATCGGCTTCTCGATGTAGCCGTTGCAGCCGGCGGCCAGCGATTTTTCCCTGTCTCCAACCATCGCATACGAGGTCACCGCCACGATCGGAGTGGCCTGCAGCGAGGGGTTTTCCCGCAGGGCGCGCGCGACGGCATAGCCGTCCATTTTTGGCAGCTGGATGTCCAGCAGGATGAGGTCCGGCCCTATCCTGCCGGCGGCCTCGATCCCCCCGACGCCGTCCGCCGCCGACACGACGCGGTATCCGCTTTGTTCCAACATGAAGGTGGCGAGATAGCGGTTCTGTTCGTTGTCCTCGATCAATAGGATGGTTCTGCTCATGGTTCACTCCGGGGTTTGAGCGGCAGGACGACGGTGAAGACGCTGCCCTTGGTCCACTGGCTTTCGACAAAGATCTCGCCCTCCAGCAGCCCCGCCAGGCGCCTGCAGATGGCCAGCCCGAGGCCGGTCCCCTCGTGTTCGCGGGCCAGGCCGGTGTCGAGCTGCTGGAAGGGCCGGAACAGGGCGCCGAGATTCTCGGGCCTGATGCCCATGCCCGTGTCGACGACACGCAGGCGGACCGCCTCCGCCGGCGACGCATCGGGGCTGCGCCGGTATCCGGCATCGAGCTCCGCCACCAGCGCGACGCTTCCGACCTGGGTGAATTTCACGGCATTGTTGAGGAGGTTGAGCAGGATCTGCTCCACG
The DNA here is from genome assembly GCA_021782105.1 of bacterium. Lineage (GTDB taxonomy): Bacteria > Verrucomicrobiota > Verrucomicrobiia > Opitutales > Opitutaceae > MWDT01. Next base: position 13,845 of record JAJXVO010000013.1, on the reverse strand, counting down.
CGGCGCCGGTCGCTGACCATCTCGCCGAGACCGGGCTCCAGCAGAAGCGAGAGCGAAAGGCCCTTCTTGTCGGCGAACGGCTTCACCAGGGCGACCGTGCGCTCGATGGCGGCGGGCAGGGCGAAGGGTTCGAAGCGCACCCTGAGCTGGCCGGCCTCGATCTTGGACAGGTCCAGCACGTCGTTGATCAGCTCCAGAAGATGGCGTGCGCTCGCGCGGACCATCTCGAGCTGCTTGCCCTGTTCGGGGTTGAGCGGCCCCGCGAGTCCGCGAAGCACGATGCCCGTGAAGCCGATGATCGAGTTGAGGGGCGTGCGCAGCTCGTGCGACATGGTCGCGAGGAAACTCGACTTGAGCCGGTCGGCCGCCTCCGCCCGGACGAGAGCGGCCTGCAACTCCGCGGTGCGATCGGCGACACGCTGTTCCAGGGTCGCCGCGAGTTCACGCAGCGCGGTCTCGGCGCGCTGCCGCTCGGATATGTCGATGCCCACGCCCACAAGGCACCGCATGCCCTGAAAATCGAGACGGCGCCCGGTGAAGTAGTAGGGGGTGCTGCGCCCGTTCTTCGAAAGAAAGGAAGCCTGGACGGACGCTTCGCCCTGGGCAAAGACCTCGGCGATGCGCTCGGCGAGCGGGGCCTTGTCCGCGCCCGCAAAGAAGTCGAGCGGGGTCATCCGCGCAATCTCCTCCCCGGAATAGCCCGAGACCGTCTCGAAGTTGCGGTTCCAACGGAGGAACCGGCCCTGGTCGTTGTAGAAATACAGGATCCCGGGCATGCTCTCGATGATCGTATCGGAAAAGAGTTTTTCGCTTAGGGCAATCGCCTCCGCTTGGGCGCGCTCCTCGATGCCCGCAAGGCTGTCCAGCGCGAAGGAGATGTCGAAGGCGGCCTCGGAGAGCAGCGCGATCTCCTTTTCCTGGAAAAACCCCGGCTCGTCGGCGTACACGCTGAGCGTCCCGGTGGCGGCACCCTTCATCCGGATGGGAAACACCGCCGACGACCGGAAGCCGTGCCGCGTGGCGTGCGGTCGGAACGGGAGCGTCGCCGCATCGTTGAGCAGGTCGTTGCAGACATAGGGCCTGTTCTCGCGAAACGCCACGCCCGTCGGCCCCTGCCCCTCGGGCCGGTCGTCCGCGTAGATCGCGATGGTCTTGAGATAGCCGTCCTCATCACCCCAATACGCCACGGGACGGATGCGCGCGGTATCCGGCTCATGCCAGCCGATCCACGCCATCCGAAACCCGCCGTACTCCGCGAGTACCTGGCAGATTTTCTGAAAAAGTTCGGCGCGGTCCTTCATCCACACGATCGCCTGGTTGATCTGACTGAGCGCGGCGTACAGGCGCTTGAGGCGTTCGATCTCGATCTCGTGCGCCACGCGCACGGTCACGTCGCGCACGACGAGCATGTGCAGTCCCCCGTGGGCACCGCCCAGGGGGGAGACCGAGGTTTCGGCCGGAAACGATGCGCCGCCCTTTTTCAGGCCGCGAAGCAGGACCAGCGCACCCGCAGACCCCGCGAGGTCTCCCTCCAGAAAGATGCCGATCGGGCGGCCCACCGCCTCGAGACCAGTGTACCCAAAGAGACGTTCCGCGGGGGCGTTGAATGCCGCCACGCGTCCCTCGTCGTCGACGACCAGCACCGCGTCGGCCGTCGGGATCGCCAGCGACACCGGGACGCCTCCACCCGATGTCGGTGCCCCGGCGCGCAGCCCCGCCCCGCGGACGAGCATCCACGCGGCCGACGCGAGCGCGAGCAGGACGGCGCTCCCGACAAACACCTGCGTGGAATGCCCGGCCCAGAACGCACGGCCGTCCGCGCCGCCGACCAGCGCCTGCGCCACACGATCCGCACCCAGCACCCAGGCCGTTGCAAAGCCGCCCACGATCGCCGACACGCGCAGGCCCACGCCCCACCACAGCGTTCGACCGGCCTGGTTGGACCGGCCGGGCCTAGTCTGAGACTGCGAGGGCAAACTGGAATGCGACGGCATGGATGAGAGGAAGACTGGGTGGTCAGATGTGGGACCCCTCGTGCGAAACCCCCGAATCCTCGGAAATCACCGTGCGCAGCACGGTCAGCACAGTCTCTGTCGAGAAGGGCTTGGGTATGAAATGCCGGATGCCAGCCTGGGTCGCACGCGCCAGGTGCGTGGTGTCGCTCAGGCCGCTCGTGCACACCACGCGCACCGACGGATCGAGGTTTCGCAGGGCCATCACCAACGCCACCCCGTCCATGACCGGCATCATCATGTCGGTCACCACCACGTCGATCTCGTCGCGATGTTGTGCGTAAAGAAGGATCGCCTGGGCCCCGTCCTCGGCCAGCAACACGCGATAACCGAAGGACTCGAGCACATGCCGCGTGATGTCGCGGATGGCCTCCTCGTCGTCCACCACGAGGACGAGTTCGCCCTCGCCGCGGAGAAGCTCAGGCGTGGGCGCGGCAGCAGCGGCCTCGCCCGGCTCGCTGCCGTGGGCGGGCAGGTGCACGAGGAACGTGCTCCCCGAACCCAATTCGCTGCGAACGTCGACGAAGCCTCCGTGGCTGCGCACGATGCCCAGCACCGTGGACAGGCCCAGCCCCGTCCCCTTGCCCACCTCCTTTGTCGTGAAGAACGGCTCGAATATCCGGTCGAGGTGCTCGCGTGCAATGCCCATGCCCGTGTCGGCCACGCGGATCACCACGTAACGCCCCGGCCGGACGCCCCCGGCCATCGCCGCGGGTTGACGGCCAATCTCCGTGTTGCCTGCGGAGATCGTCAGCCTGCCTCCATTCGGCATCGCATCCCGCGCGTTCACGCAGAGGTTGAGCAGGACCTGGTTGAGCTTGGTGGGCTCCGCCATGACCAGCGCGGTGTCCGGAGCCACGCAGGTCTCGACGACGATGTTCTTCGGGAACGTGTTTCGCACGATCGAGGCGACTTCCCCGAACACATTGCGAAGCTGCAGGGGAAGCTGGGTGCCCTCGACTCCGCGCGCGAAGGAGAGCACCTGGCGGACGAGGTCGGCGCCACGTTTGGCGCTGCGTTCGATGTTCTCGACGATGACCGCGCCTGTGGGCGCCAGCTCCATGCGCTTCAGAAGCCCTACACCCATGGTGATTGGCGCGAGCAGGTTGTTGAGGTCGTGCGCAATTCCACCGGCGAGGGTTCCGAGGCTTTCCATGCGCTGGGCGCGGAGAAACTGCTGCTCGAGTTTCTTGCGATCGGTGATGTCGGTGTTGATCGCGAGCACGGAGACAGGGCTGCCTGTCTCGTCGCGCACCAGCGTCCAGTGCGCCTCGATCGCGAGCATGGCCCCGGCCTTCGAGCGATGGATGAACTCCCCCGCCCAGTCGCCCTCGGCCAGAAGCTGGAGGGAGGCCTGATCGAACAGCGTCGGATCGGCGTAGAACAGTTCGCGCTCGGAGTGGCCCTGCGCCTCTGCCGCATCCCAGCCGTAGAGCCGCTCCGCGCTCTTGTTCCAATAGCGGACGCGGTGCTGGAGGTCGCGCACGATGATCGCATCCTGGGCCTTGTCGAGCAGGGCCGCCTGTTCGCGCGTCTTCGCATCGGCCAGCTGACGGGCCATCTCCGCCGACACGCGCGACGCAAAAATCCGAAGGGTCGACAGGACAAAATCCGGCTGGCCCAGCGGCTGCCGGAACAAGACACACACCAGACCAAGCGGGCGCCCCGCGTCGTCGCTGAGCCGCGCGCCGACATACGACTGGATGGACGGATCCGAAAACGCGGCCATGCGGGGCTGCCTCTGCTGCGCGTCCCGGGAAACGACCCAGTCTTCGTCTCGTTTTATCCCGGCGCACATCCCCGGCCCGATCGTGTACTCGAAATTCGGCACCGTCTTTCCGTCGGCCACCACGCACAAAGTCGTCGCCGCGCCACAGTCCGGCCCGTCGAGTCGGGCGATATAACCCGCGTCCGCACCCAGCGCCTCCACCATGCTCAGCGTCAGCTTCGTGAAAAACTCCTCCCCGGTGCTCGCCGAGACGCCGCGGGCCATCGCCAGCACCGCCTCGTGGGTGCGCCGACGCTCGACTCGAGCACGCAGCGTCACGATTCCGTAGGCGAGATTCGCCGCCAGTTCCTCGAGTGCCCTCAATTCATCGGAGGGAATCTCGCGGATCTCCTCCAGATAGAGCGCAAGCAGTCCGAAGGTCGTCTCGCCCTCCTTCAACGGCAGGCTCACGACGCCCCGATACCCCCGGCGCAGCGCCTGCTCCCTGCTATGGAAGCCGGTGCCGGGATCGGTGATATCGGGCACCACGATGGCACGCCCCGACCGGATGGTCCTCCCAGCCGGACCCTGCCCGATCGGCGTTTCCGCCGCCCACGTCAGGCGGATCTCGGCCAGGTATCCGTCCTCGGCGCCCGCGTGTGCCTGCGCAGCGATGGACTTCGACTCGTCGTCGAGCGCGTATCCGACCCATGCCATACGAAAACCGCCGGTCTCCACCGCGATTCCACAGATCTGCTGCAGGAGCCCGCGTTCGTTTTCCGCCCTTACCAGCGCCTCGTTGCACCGGCTCAACATGTGCAGGGCCCGGTGGGCGCTCGCCGCCTCGCGCTCCGCACGCGCCCGCTCGGTAACGTCGAACGCAAGCACCAGCCTGGATTTTCGTCCGGCAAATACAACCTCATCGGACACGATCTCCACATCGACCGCTGAGCCGTCCCTGCGCAGGTGCTGGCCCCGGCCCCGCTGTTCGCCCCTGTAGGCCTCCGACCGAATCCGCTTCACGAGGAACTCGCTGTATTCCGGCGCGCGGATGTCGAGGATGCTCATGCCGAGAAACTCGGCCTCGGCATACCCGTAGGCCCGCACGGCTGCGGCGTTCACCGCCGTGAACCGCAGGGTCTCCAGATCGTACACCCACATCGGATGCGGATTGCTCGCAAACAGGAGCCGGTACCGCTCCTCTGAAGCGCTCACCATCTCGGCCGAACGCTGACGCTGGATCACCGCCCCCAGCGATCCCACCAGAAGCTTGAGGTTGCCGAGGTCACCGGGCGAAAAAGTCCGGGGCCGGAGCCAGACGGCCTTGAGAACACCGATGACCTGCCGGTCGTCCCTCAGCGGCACCACGATCATCGACCGGACGCCCAGGGCCCTCCAGGCCGCGAGGTCGACGCGGCCGTCATTTTCCGTGTCCTCGGACACCAGAACCGAATCGCCGCGCACTGCGAGCCAGGCGAGACCCCGTCCGTGAACAATCCGTCTGCCGATATTCTCGACGGCCGCACCCGAGGCTGCGTAACAGACGAGGTCCTCCTTCTCGACCAGTTCAACCGCGGCACCGTCGGCATCCGTCAATTCCTGGGCCCGCGACGCCATGAGAGTCATGATCTCGCGAAGGTTCAGGCGAGGGTTGGCAACCTCCTGGAGCGTCTCGACGATCCGCTCCAGCCTGGTGTTCGAACGCCGCACCTCCTCCTCGGCGAGCCTGGCCTCGGTGACATCGGTGATGCCGCCGATGACCCTGAACGGCTTGCCCGCGGAGTCGCGCAGCACATAGCCGCGGTCGAGCACGTGGGCGTAAGTCTGGTCGCGGCGCCGGAACCTGTATTCATCCGTCCATGACCCACCGCCGCCGCCAAGCGCCAGATCGAGGCCGGCCTTCACACGCGCGAGGTCGTCGGGATGCACATGCCGCTCCCAAGAGGAGATGGTCTGTTCGTATTCGCCGGCGCGGTGGCCGAAGTGCTGCTCGTAGCCCTCGTTCCACCACAGCGCGCCGCTCACGACGTCCCATTCCCACAGGGCATCGTTGGTTGCCCGGGCCAGCAGCCGGAACCGCTCCTCGCTGAGGCGAAGCGCCTCGGTCGCCTTCTCCGACGCCTCGGCCTCGCGCAGGCGGAACTCCGCCGAGCGCAGCAGGCCGGTCGTAGCGTTCAGCGCGGCCTCGGTGCGTCGGGAGTCCGCCACTCTGCGCCGCAGCTCCAGGCATGCCATCACCTGCCGCCCCAGCATGAGCAACATCTGCTGATGGCGCTCATCCAGCGCGCGGGGCTCCCGATCCAGCACACACAGGATGCCAAGCGCCTGCCCCGCCTCGGTGACCAGGGGAGCGCCCGCAATGAACCGAATGTGCGAGTCGCCCGACACCAGCGGATGGTCCGCAAAGCGAGGATCCCTGGCCGCATCAGGCACAAGCAGCAGCCCGGGGTCTGCCAGGCCGGGCGGACAAAACATCAGCTCCCTTGGCGTCTCGCCGAGGGGGAAGCCCACCCTCGCCTTGAACCATTGGCGCGACGCGTCGACAAACGCGATCCATGCGATCGGCGTGCCGCACAACTCCGCCGCGAGCGCCGCCAGGTCGTCGAATTCACCCTCGGGCGGCGTATCCAATACCTCATACTCGGCCAGCGCCCTGAGCCGCTCGGATTCGTTGGAGGAGGGGGACGACGGCATGGGGTTGCGTGGACTGGGGGTTGGGGCCGAAGGGACCTCGGGATCGCGCACCCTTATGGACGCGCGGCCGGCGCGAGAGGCCATTCGATGCAGGCCGTCGTCTCCACATCCATCACGCTCTCCAGTCGGAGCCGCGCTCCGTAGCGTGCGGCGAGACGCTGGACCAGGCTCAGGCCCAGGCCCAGCCCCTGCTGCTCATGGCGTTCGCGGCCGAACTGTTGAAACGCCCCCAGGCGGGCGATCTGCTCGTCACTCATGCCGCGACCCCGGTCGCGCACGCTCAGCACGCCCGTGCGGGCCAGCACCACGTCGATCGGCGTTCCGTGCCGGGAAAAGTTGCACGCGTTCGAAATCAATTCCTCCGCCATGATCAAATAGTCTGCCGCGACCCCGATGAGCGCCACCGGCTCGATTTGGGTGTGGATGTCCGCCGTCCGTCCTGTCCTCCGCCCCACCGCCGCCGCAGCCGCCAGGACGAAATCCTCGACCACTTCCGCCTCCAGCGTCGTCGGCACCGGCGGCTCCAATCCCGGCTCGCCTAAAGTCATGAGGAAATTCTTGAGCGTTCGCTGCAGCCGCCAGCCGCATTTCTCGATCTCGCAAAGCGTGTCCTGTACCTCCGCGGGGGTCAGCCTCTGGACATCGTGCTTGAGCATGTCCACCAACCCCAACACGCCCGCCAGCGGAGTGAAAAACTCGTGCGGCAGTGTCGAGGTCAGGTTTGTCCGCAGCTCGGCGATCACCCGGTCCTCGACCCTCCAGTGAATCTTCGCCCGCTGCAGCCGCGCCTCTATGCATCGCCGAAGCTCTTCCAACGTGAACGGCTTGAGCAGAAAATCGTCCGCGCCCAATTCCATGCCCGAGCGCGGCGTCACGAGCAGTGGATTTCCCGTCATCAGCACCACTTGCTTGGTGCCCAGCGTAGGGTCCGCACGGATCGCCTGCAGCACCGAACACCCATCCGTCCCAGGCATGTGGATGTCGGTCAGGATCACATCGGGCAGCTTCTCCCGGGCGACACTGAGGCCCTCCTCCCCATCGCTGGCCGTGAAGACCTGATACCCCTCGCCTTCCAAGGCCATCCGATGGACCTCGAGGATGCCGGGATCGTCGTCGATGATCAGGATCGATTTCATCGCGATGAGGACTCCCGCACGGCGTTCCGCGAAATCCGTTGGTCAATCAGCTTCCGCCGCGTCCGGTTGCGATGAGTAGGGGGCGGTGCCATGGGGGATTTGTCGTAGGGGAGCGCCACGAGCCTTCGACGTTTTATGAGGAAAGGGATTCGCAGACGCCACTGGAACGGATTGAGGACGGACGCCCGCAATTGCTTAAACGATAACGAGAAGTCGGAGCGGCGGCAAGGCAACCGGTAAGATTGCTTAGACATTGTTTCCCCACGTGAATCGATGCGCGCCCACGGAGTTGAATGGAGCAGACAAAGGCCTGCTCCCCATGCAGCCGATCTATGCGAGATTCTAATGCAACGCGGGGCCGGGAAGACCGTGCTGGACTTGGCAATTCTGGATCAGAGCATCGGGTGCTATGCCCGCCAACCAGCCCGTCCGCCGACCCGCCGTGGGGTTCATTTTTGTGACGATGGTGCTCTCGGTGCTCGGCTTCGGGTTGTTGATCCCTGTGCTGCCCGACCTGGTCACGCAGTTCCAGGGCGGCCGCGTCGATGCCGGTTCTCACGCCTACGGCATCCTGGTCGGCGTCTACGCGCTCCTGCAGTTCATCGGCTCGCCCCTTCTGGGCACCCTGTCCGACCGTGTGGGCCGCCGCAAAATCATCCTCATCGCCCTGGCGGGGGCCAGCATCGACTACGTCATCATGGCCAACGCACCCGACATGACCTGGCTGTTCATCGGCCGCATGATCTCGGGCTTCACCGCAGGCGTCATGGCCACCGCCAACGCCTACGTCGCCGACGTCACACCGCCCGAAAAACGCGCGCAAAGCTACGGCCTGCTCGGCGCCGCCTTCGGCATCGGATTCGTCTTCGGTCCGCTTCTCGGAGGCGTGCTCGGCTCGATCAATCTGCGACTCCCCTTCTGGTTCGCCGCAGGCTGCGCCGCGCTCAACTGGGTCTACGGCTACTTCGTCCTGCCCGAGTCGCTCAAGCCCGAGAATCGCCGCCCCTTCGATTGGAGGCGCGCAAATCCCGTTGGCGCCCTCAAGGCCCTGAAGCGCTTCCCCGCCGTTCGCGGCCTGGCCGACGCGTACTTCATCCTGATGCTCGCCCAGATGATGCTCTTTTCCACCTGGGTGCTCTACATGGGCTACCGGTTTCACTGGAGCACCATCCAGGTGGGCGTCTCGCTGGGCGTCTCCGGCATCATGCTGGGCATCGTGCAGGCCATGCTTGTGAAGCGGATCGTCGCGCGGCTGGGCGACGAGAAGACGGCCATCCTTGGGTTCTGCATTTCGGTGCTGTCCTACATCGCATACGGCGCGGCCACGCAGGGCTGGATGATTTATGTCATCATCGTCTTCGGCTCCTTCGGCGGCATCGCCGGACCGGCGCTGCAGTCGTATCTCTCGAAGCAGGTGCCAGCCAACGAGCAGGGCGGCGTGCAGGGGATATTTTCCGGGTTGTCGAGCCTGGCCGGCATCCCCGGCCCGTTGATCGGCACCTGGAGCTTCGGCTGGGCCATCGCGCGCGAGCGGCACTGGCACCTGCCGGGACTCTCCTTCTTCGAGGCTTCGCTGCTGATCGCCTTCGCCCTGTTCCTCGCCATGCGCACCTTCAGGAAGGCCCGGCTGGAGCCGGGCTCGTAGCCCCGCCGCGTCGCTACTCCCGCCGACGCCGGAAACCGACGCCGGCAGGACCGCAGTCGCCTCAACGCACATTGAGTTCGAAGGCCTCGGGTTTGTCGCTGCTCACGGAAAGCGCATAGGTTCCCGGGGGCAGGGTCCCCGTGCAGGTCAGCAGCGTGACATCCGGCTTCGGCGTCTCGAGCATGGCCGCCATGCGGTTTTGGCGAAACCCAGCGAGTCCCGGGACAATGCGAAGCAGATCCGCCTGCCTGCGCCCCTCCCCGTCCGTGTGCGTCGGCGCCATTTCAACCGCAGGATAGTCGGCCAATTGCGGATACTTCCCAAGCATCTCGGCCGACGCCGGCACCGTGTGGCCGATATACACGATGCGCACCTGGTCCCCGCGCACCACGGGCACAGGATCCGACCCGTCAAAGGTGAGGCTCGCCAGTTTGTCGGGCCGCGTCTGGTCCTGCTGCGACGGCTGCCGCCCGTTCAGGGCCCCAAGCAGGGCGTTGATGCCACCCAGCGTCTGGCTGGTGACCTCGAGCGCGTCATAGGTCACCTTGGCGTTGTTCATCGGCAGCGCCTTCCATCCGGCATCAGTCAGGATGTAGGCCCCCTGCGCGCTGGGGAAGGCAGGCAGACCCGTCGTCGGATCGATGTTGGCCCCGGCGGCCGCATCGGCCGCCGCGGCCGGCGTCAGCACGGCTCCGACGGGAAAGTTGAAGGTCCAGCTGTCACTCCAAATTTGGAGCTGGCCTCCGATGGCCGTTTTCCCAACGGCAAGAACGGCCTGAAACGTGGCGTTCTGAGAAAAGAAGGGCACGCGCAGCACGCCGTTCGGGTTGAACACGCCCTTGCCTGTGCTCCCGAGTTTGATCAGGCCCGAATCCTCGTCATAGGTCCCCGACATTTCGTGGTAGACGCCATACTGGACCCGCGACTCGAAGCGAACGGCAAGCGTGCGGTCGCTTGTATCCATACTCAATATACGCACGCGCAGGCTCGTGGCGAAACCCGAACGGTCGCTGACCGTGCCGTCATAGACGGCGCCCGGGCGGATCACGGAAGCGAAACGCCGGTGCGCCTCCGCCTTGGCCGCGCTCAGGCGCGCCAGATACTCCGGCGTCGCCCGGGTGAGCCGGTAGGTGAAGGAAGCATCCTCCCCCACGAGCTGATTTCCCTCGGGACGCATCATCAGCGTCAGGTCATTCCAGTCGAAGCCGAAGATCGATCCGTTGGACACCTGGGGATCGTGATCCTGCCGGCTCATGCGCAGCCGGATCAGATGGTCACCTCCCCGATACACATTCGTTTCAACGGTCCCCTGGAGGGAGCGCTGGCGGTGAACGCCGTCGATCGTCTCGATCTTCGCCGCCAGCAATGCGCCGTCGTTTTCCTGGCGCACGAACTCGAGAAGGATGGGCTCCGACGCCTGAGACCGTTTGGAGACCGCCGCTCCATGATACACCAAACCCGCGCGACTTGCCTCGAGGGCCGCCGCAAACGGCGCCTCCAGTTCGGTCTTCACCGCAGCAGCCTCCGCCCCGGACAGCCGCGTCAGGCGGTAGACGAAGGAGGAGGTCTGCCCCTTGAGCACGCCTTGGGAGTCGAGGGTGAAGGGGATTGTCCATTCCCCGGTATCGCCGAGAAAGGGCCCCGCCCCCTGGATCATCTGGTCGGAGCGCGTGCCCAGCGACAGGCGAAGCGTGTCGTCGCCGTCCACGGACGCGTAGGTGCCCGTGAATTCACGCGCATCGCTCCAGCCTCCGTCGTTGCGCAGCCGTGCCTTCACCTCGGCCGTGTCGGCGTTGACGCCCGTGATCTCCAGGAAGACCGGCCAGGTGTGCTGGTCGTACTGCCGTATCGCGGTTCCCCGATACAGGGTGCCCGGCTTGACCAGCGCGAGCAGGGCCGCGACGCGGGCCGCGCGTTCCGCGGCCAGTTGCGCCTCGTACCGCGTGCGAGCCGCCGCCATGCGATCGCCCGCGGCAAGATAGGACGTCGCCAGCGCACGCAACGCGTCGTCGTCGGCCTTCACGCCCGCGACGTACGTCGAAGTCCCAAAACTGGCCCGAGGCTGGCCGGCGAGCGGCAGCCCCACGGGGTGGATCTCCTCCAGCGAAAAACTCCAGCGGCCCGATACACGCCGAGCCATGACCACGCCCTGCAATCCCGTGGAGGCACCTGCAGCGGTTGCGACCTTCAGGACAGACGTCCGGGCAGGATCGGAGGGAAATCCGGCCAGCCCCGCGGCGCTGGCGATCTTCGCCGCGTTCGGATCGGCAAACAGGCCGCGTGTTTTCTCCAGCCCGCGTGCGTCCACGTGAAGCTGGTCGGCCAGATAGCCGTCGGCCGGAATCTGCGTGTATAGGGTATCCACAGTACGGATATCCGCGGTGAACGCCACGCGCGTCTGGCCGTCGCCGAGCGGGGTCGCGCTCTGGTCGACTCCTTTGACCACCAGCGAACTCGATCCAAGCTGCGACGCCAGAAAGGCCCGCAGGTCTCCATTGCCGGGCCGACTGAGGGAGCGCTGCCAGGCCAGTGCCCCCCACGCCAAGAGGACAACTGCGACGATGCCCGATGCGAGTATCACCTTCGTCTTTCGCGCGAGCGGCGCACGTGAGGCGGCCGGGGGTCCGTCAGGGGGCGCGGGGAACGAGGAACCCGCAGGAGCGGTCGGCGCGGGCAACTTCGGACCTGCGGGCCGGCTCGGTGGGCGCGGGGGCAGGGAGGGATCGGCCATCGAGGGCGCCCGCGGCACGGGTTGAGGCAGCGGGCCGGACTTGGGTGCCCCCGCGGGCGCCTTTTTTGGCGGCGGCGGCGGAAGCGGGCGGGAGGACGGCGAGGAGGGCGTCACACGGACGCGCTCGGACGATTCGCCACCGGAAGGGGAAGGGCGTTCAGGATTCATGGCGTCGTAGTCACGCTGCGGGTTGTGCCGAACGACTCCGCGTATCGATCAACGCCTGCGTGAGCTGGGATACGTAGCGCGCCTGCTCCTCGTCCACCGTCTGGCCCTCGATGACCGATCCCTTGAAGCCGATCACGTGCGAGTGGCCACTCATTTCCACAAATCCGAGCATGAGCGTTCGGTTGAGCAGGTAGTAGATGATCCCAATGACAATCCCAAGGACCACGCCGAGCGCCACCGCCCCGGGAGACGGCGATCGACTCCAATAGCTCGACTGGGTAAATATCGCACCAAGGAGAGTGCCGAGCAGGAACGCAGACACCAGCCCGAGCAGGATCGCGGCCTTCCACGGCTTGCGATACCCGAAGTACGTGGAACAGACGTTCTGCAGCGGAATGATGCGGTGGTCCGTGCCTTCCAGCGATCCCTGGGCAAACACGATCTGCTCGCCCGAAATCGCGAGCGAGACGATCGGACTGATCCGCATCTGTGCGAGAAGCCAGGAGATGAATCCCTCGCGGCGTCCTCGAATGGAGACGTAATTTTTGCCGTCGTCGACGGGCTCGTTGCTGGCGTTCCAAGCAGTGATAACGTAGGTTTTCATTGGGGTAGAAAATCGGCTCCAAGGCTCCGCGCGGAGCGTCACCGGTCTGTGGAGACAAGAGGAGGCGGCTGGGGTGAGACCGGCGGCTGGCGGGCAACGATGTGGAGAGCGGTCGTGCGGGTTTCAATTCCAATTTGCCCGGCCAAACGCACTCGCCAAAAAATGCGCACCCGGGCGCATCTGCACCCGGAATCTCGCCTCCGGCCCAGCCCGCCATCCGCCACGTCGACATGCCTCCTCGTGTCGGCACGTCTGCAGGCCCGGGACGCCGTCGGGCAGCGATTGGCGCGGTGCGGCAAGCATCTCAACCACGCGTACGCCGCGGCCTTTCGGCACGGGGCGGATCCGCTATTCGGAGAAGGGCTCGGGCGCCCCGCCCCTCCCCTCGCGATCCCACAGCAAGGAGTGGTGAGCAGGATCAGCCGACTTGTTTCCGGCGAATCCCCGCCCTTACCAGCAAAAATCGGCCGGTCAGTAATGGAACTTCGATGACACGCACTCGATAATCAATGATAAGACGGCGAAATTCCATTCTCAGGCCGGCATCCCTCCTTCGGCACACAACATCGGGGATGCCAAGGAAAACGCGTGTTCTGCTCCCTCGTCACGCGCATCGATGCGAGCCGAAACACTTAGACAGCCTAATGAATGTCGCCTGAGTGCATCCAATCCAATTCGCCATTGAATTTTACCGATTCTAGGCCAACACAAACTGCGCCACCTTGAGCCGTCGCCATCCCGTCTCAACCCCGGCTTCAATTGTTATCTGCGATACGCCATGCGCTTTCGTTCATCCAGCCTCGCCACCACCACCTTCCTCGCCGGCCTCGCCGTTCTCGGCGGTATTCTGGCCTACGCCGCGCGCCACACGCACGGCACGACCGCGGTTCTCCCGTCGCGAACCGTGACGGCCACGCATGGCGCTGCCCACCGCCACGACCAGGTCGCCGCATCGCAGACCAAGCGCAGCGCTTGGCTCCCGATCCATCAGGTGCTTCCCCAGCTTGACGGGCCGCTGTCGGACTGGCGGACGTTCAAGCCCGACACGATCACGGTCGCTCCCTATCCGGGCTACAATCTGCCCTTCCATCGGGTATCGGTCACCGAGAAGAACGGTATCACCACATGGGTCGGCCGCAACGGCATG
>JAJXVO010000228.1 GCA_021782105.1 bacterium | reverse complement strand
CGTTGGATTTATTCCTTCCTAAGTCGGTCGAACCAGACAGCCCACCGGGCCGCCTCCAGTTCCCTCTCGGGATGCCTAAGTCGGAAATCATTCCAGGTGTCGATGTAGAGCTGTTCCAAATACTCGCTGAGCATCGCCTTGCGCTGCTGGTTGACGGCGGGATCGGCGGCCTTTCCAGCCATCACGAGCAGAAGCCCAGCCGCCGTGCCGACCTGCAGTCGGGTCAGAGGCAGCCCCTGCGTATCCAAATAGTTGAGCACTAGGTCGCCGTCCGGATGCAGGATGATCGATTCGCCCCCCAAGAGCTGCACCAGCGTGCCGTAGGAAAGCCCTTCCTCGATGATCCCCCTGAAGGCGAAGAAACAGTCCGTCTGGGAAAGGTAGTCTATCGTCTGGCTCGATTTTCCGACACGGGTGGTGCCGATCATCACAGAATGCTGGGGGGTGCCCCCCGCGAAAGTGCGCAGGCCGACGAGATTGCCCTCCTCGCCGTCGTACAGCGCCTCCCCGTCCTCGGGATGGCCGACGTAGGAACTCGAAAGCGGAATGAGATCCTGAAGAAAGCAGACCGAGGGATCGCGCCCGGCCAGGGCGAACAAATCCCAATCCCGATACCGTCCACCCGTCCATCCGGGAAGGGTTTCGAAAAACAGGCACTTCGCCTGAGTCTCGTCCTCGACCTGGTAACATTGAGCGCCCCCCATCGCCCCAACCGATTCCTTGAGCGCCTGCACCTTGGCCATGAGCCCTGGAAGCGTCAGATCCCAGGTCCGAATCACGGGCAGGACGGCAAAGGGCCGCGCGAAACCTCCCTGCAACGCGGAGATCTTTGTCTTCTTTCGCGCCATCACGTCGTCGAGCGATACCTTGTCCTCGTTCTTCCGGCTGCCCCTGAGCCGACGCAATTCATCTTCGGTCTTTCGGACTTCGGCGACTGCATCGAGCGGATAACAATTGAGAGTAAGGCAATAATCCCCGGCGAGGGCCGACGTGAGTGCCCAGACGATTCCGAAATGCGTCTCCATCGGCCAGCGCCGCAGCACGAGCAACGTGTGGTAATGGCCGTCGAGCCGGAAGAACACATTACCTTCAGGATCCCGCGTCGAGATACCGCCCCCGGGCCAGCAGTTTTCCAAAATGCTTCCGCGTGGATCGAATTCCGAGCCGTCCCTATCGCACGACGTGCGCAGGCCGGGCTGGCAGAATGCCCGCCAGGCGCGGAAGTGATCGCGATTATCCATCATCTCGATACGCGCTCCCGGTAGGCGTCCTGCGAACTGGAGGCAGCGATCCGAAAAATTCTTCGCATTTTGCTCCAGGTAGCGGTCGATCTGTTCCTGGGTCCTGAAGCCTGCGTTCGGCACGGTCGAACAGCGGCGTGCGAGGTATAGGTCCAGGCGTTCCCGGCGCAGATCCCCCGCCTGTTCGCGACGACGATACCGCTCGTACCGCTCCTCACGCACCCGTGCGCACCAGCCCTCGGCACAGGCCTGCTGCGTGGACTTACGGTAGGCCTCCAACTCCGCGTTGTAATCGGAATCCACCTTCCACTGAAATTGCACCGCCTCGTCTTCACCGAGCTGGCAGAAAAAGGTGCCGAACGCGTCGTAATACTCGTCGCGCGTGGCATCGTCGGACGCCTTCAGATCGGGAAGGGATAAATGCGCGCCGCGCGCGAGCACGGTCGAGGGCTTGAGCGCATGATCGAACCACAGCAAATCCCCCTCGAACCAGCCATCGGGGGGACGAGTCTCGACCAACGCGCGCAGCGCGCAAAAAAGTCCCAGGCTCACGTGCGGCCTCCGCTGTCCGGGCCTCGCGACGCATCTGTGGCGCGTGGGTGTGGTTTGCGCGCACGGAGCGCGGAGCCCAGGTCGAAATGCCTTCCTACCACCAGACCTTCAAGAAAATCGCCCGTAAAATGCGGTGGCCGGCCCACCAGGAAAAACTTCACCCAGGCCGCGGCGGCGAGCAAAGGGAGCGCGGTGACCGACACCCGCGCCGGAAAAGGCAGCGACACCGCCAGGATGAAGATCAGCACTGCGCACACCGCTCCTCCGACAATAAACAGGTAGGCCTCGCCCTCGAGTTCCCAGCGCCCGAAGCGAACCACCCCCTTGGAGTCGGGACCGCTGTGAGTGCGTGTGCAACGCGTGGCCATGGAAAATTTCCGCAGAGAGGCTCAAAGCAGCTTCAATCCCAGCGCGTCCCAGAACCCCGAAAGGTTCATGGCGAAAATGGCCAGCCAGGGTGCCGCAGCGATCGCGACCCCCGAGAAGATCTTCCTCTTCCCGTCCTCGCCCTTTTCGAGCATCGCCGCTCCGTTCACGCACTTCGCCACACACCACAGTGCCGCAATGCCTATCACCGCCCATATCGCCAGCTGAATGACGTCGATCAATTGCTCGGGCAGCTTGACCACGCCCGACGGCACCAGCGACAGATCCAGCGTTTTCCAAAGTCCGGTCGCCTCGAAAGCTGCCACCGCAAGCCAAGGCGCCATGCCAACCGCGATGCCCGCGTAGATCTTTTTCTTCCCCTGCTCACCGCGGTCGAGCATGTCGGCGCCCTGAATGCATTTAATCACGCAAAAGACCGCCGACGCCGCGATGATGACCAGAAGGCCATAGGAGAGGTTGTCTTTCACCTTCTGCGGCAGCGCAAAGGCCGCGAAGGGTAACGAAAGGAGAAGGGGCGAATTCATGGGCAATGCAACAAAGGTAAAATTTATTTATCATATGGCAAGATTATTTAACCTCGTTTAATCGTTTCACCCTTTCCCTGCGTGGCTGAGACCGCTCCGGGTCGGCATTTTGAGTTGCAGCGATGGCAACTCGGGCAAGATTTGACCGTTCTGGAATGAACTTCACCGACCACGAGATCGAAGCGGAGGCCGATCGCCTGCTCCGCGCGCTGATGAACGTGGAATGCGACGACCGGCGCACATGGAACCTGGAGACTTGCCGGGAGCTGGCGCCGCTCACCCTCGATATCCAGCGCCTCAAACGCGAAAAGGGCGCCATCATCCTCGCCCACTCTTACGTCGAACCCGAAATCATTTACGGCGTGGCCGATTTCAAGGGTGACTCCTACTTCCTCAGTCTGCAGGCGAAGAAGGCCAAGGCCCCGATGATTGTTTTCGCCGGCGTGGTGTTCATGGCCGAGACCGCAAAGATCCTCTGTCCCGAGGCCACCGTGGTCGTCCCCGACCATGGCTCGGGATGCTCGCTGGCCGATTCGATCACCGCCGAGCATCTGCGCGGGTTGAAGGCCCTGTACCCGGACGCCGCCGTGGTGTGCTACATCAACAGCACCGCCGCGGTGAAGGCCGAGTGCGACGTCTGCGTCACGTCCGGAAACGTCTATGACATCATCTGCCGCCTGCCGCAGCGCCGGGTGCTCTTCGTGCCCGATCGCCTGATGGCGGAAAACATCCGCACCGAGCTCAAGCGTCGGGGGGTGGACAAGGAGATCCTTTCCTCGGACGGCACCTGCATGGTTCACGAGGAATTCACGCCCGCGCAGATCGCCGAGGCGCGCACACGTTTCCCCGGGCTCAAGGTGGTCTCCCATCCCGAATGCACCGCCGATGTTGCCGCAGCCTCCGACTTCGTGGGCAGCACGGGCGCCATGATGAAGTATGTCCGCTCCACCCAGGCACCCTATTTTCTGATGCTCACCGAGTGTGGCCTGGTCGGCCGCCTCGAGGTCGAGAATCCGGAAAAATCCTTCGTCGGCGGATGCCGGCTTTGCCCGTACATGAAACTCAACTCGCTCGAGAAGATCCGCGACGTCCTGGCAGCGCCGCGGGCGCACCAGATTGTCACGCTCGACGAGGAACTGCGCCGCCGCGCGGCGCGCTGCCTGGAAAGGATGTTCGAACTTGCACCCTCGGACTGACACCCTGATCGATCTCGCCCTCGAAGAGGACGCCGGGCTCGGCGACCTCACCAGCCGCGCGATCTTCCCCCCCACACACCATTCCCGCGCCGTGATCGAAGCGGGCCAGGATCTCGTCGCGTGCGGCCTCGAAGTGGCCGCCCGCGTCTTCACACGTGTCGACCCAACGCTGAAGGTCGAACTCGCGGCCGCGGACGGCGATTTCGTGAGCAAAGGCGACATCGTGCTCCGCGTGGCGGGCCCCACGGCCTCGCTGCTCACCGCCGAGCGCACCGCCCTCAACTTCATCCAGCGCCTCTCGGGCATCTCCACGCTCTCACGGCGCTTCGCAGATGCCGCCGCGCCGTCTGGTGTCCGGATCGTGGATACCCGCAAGACGACGCCCGGCTTCCGGGCGCTCGAGAAGCACGCCGTGCGCTGCGGCGGCTGCTCGAACCACCGTTTCTCGCTGGGAGAGCACGTGCTCATCAAGGACAACCACATCGTCGCCGCCGGCTCCGTCGGCAACGCCGTCGCGCGCTGCCGCGCCGCCGCGCCCCACACCGCACGCATCGAGGTGGAGGCCAAGACGCTCGCGGAGGTCCGCGAGGCGCTGAAGGCCGAGGCGGACGTGATCCTGCTCGACAACATGAGCCCGGCGATGGTCCGCAACGCCCTCGCCGTCATCGCCGGCCGCGCCCTCGTCGAGATTTCGGGCGGCGTGCGCCTGGAGACGCTGCGCGAATTCACGCTCCCGGGAGTCGACGTCATCAGCGTCGGCGCCCTCACCCACTCAGCTCCCGCCGCAGACCTGAGCCTCACGCTCCTTCCCCAGCCGACCCGCAAGCCCAAGGCTGCCAAGAAGCCCCCCAGGCGCAGGCCCAAACGGCGCTGAGGCAACCCCCGGACCGCCGCCCGGGGGACGCCGGCCCCCTCACTATTTCCATGAACGTCATCCGTACCGACTGCCTCGTCATAGGCGCCGGGCTTGCGGGCTGCGCCTACGCGCTGCGCGCTGCCCGTGCAGGACTCGAGGTCCAACTTCTCTCGCTCAACGGACCCCTCGCCGCAAACAGCGACTGGGCCCAGGGCGGCATCATCTACAACGTCTCCCCTGACCCCACCATCCTGGCCCGCGACATGGTTGAAGCGAGCGACCACACGGCCAATCCGGTCGCGGTCGAGCACCTCGTCCGGGAAGGTCCCATCGCAGTGCGCGAACTTTTGATCGACGAGCTGCACGTGCCCTTCGACCGCACCGGCGAGGGCGGCCTGGAGTTCACGCGCGAGGGCGGGCACAGCGAACGCCGGATCATCCACGCCAAGGACACGACAGGCCACGCCATTCTTGCCTCGGTCGCGGCAAAGGTCGACGCCACCCCCCACATCACACGGCGGCAGGGCTGGATCGCGATCGATCTGCTGACGCTCTCCCACAACACCGCCGACCCGAAGGCGCGCTACGAGCCCCTCACCTGCTTCGGTGCGTACGTCCTGGATACGTCCACCGGCGAGGTGTGCGCGATCGTCGCAAGGAAGACGATCCTCGCGACGGGCGGCCTCGGCCACATTTTCCAGCACAGCACCAATCAGCCCGGGAGCGTGGGCCACGGCGTCGCGATGGCCTTCCGCGTCGGCGCGCGCCTGATCGACCTGGAGTACGTCCAGTTCCATCCCACGGTCTTCTTCAAAAAGGGCGCTCCGCGCTTCCTGATCACCGAGGCCCTGCGCGGCGAGGGCGCCGTGCTCGTCAACGCCCATGGGGAACGCTTCATGGAGAAGGTCCACCCCCGCGCCTCGCTTGCGCCCCGCGACGTCGTTTCCCGGGCCATTCATCAGGAAATGGCGGCCACCGGCGACAGCTGCGCCTTCCTCGACTTGTCCGCGCTGAAACCCGACTTCATCCGCGAACGTTTCCCGTACATCCACGATCACTGCCTGGAGTATGGCGTCGACATCCTGCGCGAGCCGATCCCGGTCGTCCCCGCAGCGCATTATTCCTGCGGCGGAGTGCACACCGACATGAACGGCCGCACCAACGTCCGCCACCTCAATGCCATCGGCGAGACGGGCTGCACCGGCCTGCATGGCGCCAATCGCCTCGCCAGCACCTCGCTTCTCGAGTGCCTGACCAGCGCGAAGTTCGCCGCCACCTCCGATATCGCCGAGATCGCCACCCATCGTTTCACCCCGCCCGATCCACGCCCATGGCAGAGCCCCTCCCGCGACGCCGACCCCACGTTGATCAATCAGGACATGATGCTCCTCCAGCAAACGATGTGGAACTACGCCGGCATCATCCGCTCGCCCAAGCGCCTGACCCGCGCCCGTCGAATCGTACTCGAGCTGCGCGAGGAGATCCAATCCTTCTATCGCGATTGCCGCCTTTCGCGTCCGCTCATCGAGCTTCGTAACGCCGTGCAGACCGCGCTCGCCGTCGTTCACGCCGCCACGCTCAACCCCCGCAGCAAGGGGTGTCACTTCATCGCCGACGACCAGGACTGAGCCGGGTGCCCCGCCGCGCCAAAAGCCGGCTCT
>JAJXVO010000227.1 GCA_021782105.1 bacterium | reverse complement strand
CGGTGTCCTTGAGCGGATCGCCCACCGTGTCGCCGGTGACGGCGGCCTTGTGTGCTTCCGAGCCCTTGCCGCCGTAATTGCCGTCCTCGATGAACTTCTTGGCGTTGTCCCAGGCGCCGCCTGCGTTGGCCATGAACACGGCGAGGAGCTGGCCGGTGAGGATCATGCCGGCGAGGAAGCCGCCGAGTGCCTGCGTGCCGAGGAGGAAGCCGACGGCGATGGGGGTGAAGATGGCGAGGAATCCGGGGCCTATGAGTTCCTTCTGGGCGGTGTTGGTGCAGATATCGACGACGCGGCCGTAGTTGGGCTTTTTCTTGCCGCTCCAGATATCTTCATCGCGGAACTGGTCGCGGCATTCCTTGACGATCAGGAAGGCGGCGCGACCGACGGCGCGGATGAGCATTGAGCTGAACAGGAAGGGGACGGCGCCGCCCAGGAGGAAGCCGATGAACACCATCGGGTGGGCGACGGTGAGCTTGCCGGCCTCGACGAGGTATTGGTTGGTGGTCATCTCATTGATCTTGTCCTCACTGCCGACGGCGATGACGGCGATGAAGGAGGAGAACAGAGAGACGGCGGCGATGACTGCGGAGCCGATGGCGATGCCCTTGGTCTCGGCCTTGGTGGTGTTGCCGACTGCGTCGAGGTCGGCGAGGATCTGGCGGGCGCGTTTGTAGGACCCCTTTTCCTCGGCCTCCATCGCCTGGGCGTCGTAGCCCATCTCGCCGATGCCGTTGGCGTTGTCGGCGACCGGTCCGAAGACGTCCATGGAGATCGTGTTACCCGTGAGGGTGAGCATGCCGATGCCGGTCATGGCGACGCCGTAGGCGACGAAGAGCGGGGGTGTGCCCGTGTAGCAGAGGAAGGACAGGAGGATGGCGACCGCGATCACGACGACCGTGGCCACGGTGCTTTCATAACCGACGGCGAAGCCCTGGATGATATTGGTGGCGTGGCCGGTCTGGCAGGCCTTGGCGAGCGACTTCACCGGGGCATGGGTCGTGTGGGTGAAGTAGGAGGTGACCTTGTTGAGGGTGATCGCGAGCAGCACGCCGATCAGACAGGTGAGGACGGGGCGCATATCGGCGTTGGCGATGCCGAAATTGGCCCAGATGGGCAGGGCGGCGGGGTTGCCGCCGGGGAAGCCTGCCTTGGCCATGGGATTGAGCGCGAGGTACGACGCGTCGAATTTGAGGTAGCCCATGCCGAGGATGAAGAAACCGACGACGGAAATGGCGGAGCCGATCCAGAAACCCTTGTGGACGCTTTTGAGGGCGGTATCTGAACTGTCGTTGGGGCCGGCCTTGACCGTGTAGGTGGAAATGATGGAGCCGAGCACGCCGATGCCGCGGACGAGCAGCGGGAAGATGACGCCCTTGTGGCCGAAGGAGGCGAGGCCGAGGATCATGGCTGCGACGATGGTGACCTCGTAGCTCTCGAAGATGTCGGCGGCCATACCGGCGCAGTCGCCGACGTTGTCGCCGACGTTATCGGCGATTGTGGCGGCGTTGCGCGGGTCGTCCTCGGGGATGTTCTTCTCGATTTTCCCGACGAGGTCGGCGCCGACGTCGGCCGCCTTGGTGTAGATGCCGCCGCCGACGCGCATGAACAGGGCGAGCAGCGTGCCGCCGAAGCCGAAGCCGAGCAGGGCCTCGTAGGCCTTTTCGCCGTAGATCAGGAAAATGATGGTGCCGCCGAGCAGGCCGAGGCCATCGGTGAGCATGCCCGTGATGGTGCCGGTGCGGTAACCCAGCTGCATGGCCTCGCCGTAGGAGCGGGTGGCGGCCGCGGCGACGCGGAGGTTGCCCGTAGTGGCCAGGCGCATACCGACAAAGCCGACGCACCAGCTGAACAGGGAACCCACGAGGAAGGCGCCTGCGCGGCCGAACTTGAAGGCGAGCAGGGGGCTCTGCGTGGTGAAGAACAGGATGACCGTGATGATGACGATCAGGAAGCCGATCTTGCGAAATTGGGCAGAGAGGTAGGCGTCAGCGCCCTCGCGCACGGCGGCGGCGATTTCCTGCATCCGGGGCGTGCCCTTGTCGGCTTTTATGACCTGCTTGGCGAGCATCAGCGCGTAGCCCAGGCCGGCGATTGCGATCAGGAGGATCACGATCAGTGCCATGATCTCCAGGCGCGAGTAACTCGGATCCGAGAACAGGCTGAAGCAGCGGAAACCAGGCGCGCCCGGCGAGGCTGGTTTGTCGGCGGTGTCGGCGCCGAACAGCGGACCGGGCCCGACCAAAAGGGCGGCCAGGAAGCCGACGGCCGCGACGGCCAGGAATCCGGTTTTGGTGCGAGGATGCCTCGCCCAGGTGAGAAGTTTTTTGATCATGGGAGAAAGAAAGGGGAAGGGGCGGATGAAGGAGGTGTGACGCGGGGCGGCTCAGGCGGTCTGAGCGGACCGCCACCAGTCGTGGTGGGTGCTCTCGAGGTCGGAGAGCGAGGGCATTGGATAGTATTTCAGCTCGCGGCCGGCGCCGACGTAGAGGCCTCCCTGGATGGTGCGGTACAAGAGGTCGTCGCGCACATTGCGGACGGCGACTTTGGTCGGCTTGCCGGGTTTGGCCTGGAGTTCTCGAAGGCAGTCGCGCAGGTGTGCCAGATCCGAGTAGGGCAGGTTGCCGGTGTCCGTGGAATCGAGGTCGGTGGCGAGGGCGCCGAGGCTGAGCTCCGCAAACGCGATGGTCGGCACGCTGACGGGCTGGGTCGGGTCGGTGAGGATCGCGCAGAATTCGGAGGGATCGAGCGTGGAGACCACCCGAGGGGAGACCGGACAGAACTCCTGGTAAAGGTGGAAACAACGGTCGGCGCCGCGGGGCGCGGTCGTCGGAGCGAGTCCCAGCACCCGACCGTCGTGCGTGGCCAGGTAGAGCTTGCCGATGGCCGAGACGGGGATGCGTTCGAGCGCGCGATAGATCGCGAGGTAGGTCGACTTCCTCGGCGTGCCGTCGCGATGGGGCACGCAACGAGTCACGATATCCTTGAGCGGCAGGGTCTCGCTCTGGAGGTTGACGTCGATTTCGAAAAAGACGGCCTGGCCGCTGGAGTGCTGACGGGTGCCGACGGCGAGGTAAGTGCCGAAGGCCTCCGGGGTGAGGTGCGAGGCGATCAACGCCTCGGGGTTGAGTTGGAGATACAGGTGCGTGCTCATGATGGGAAGAAAGCATAAGGCCGGCGCCATGAAGGCAGCCGGCCAGATTTGTGGGCGGGGTCCGGGAAGGCGGATCCCTCGAACTCTGTTGCGTGGCGACGATCGGCAGCATGCTGCTGCGAGGGCCGCAGCGCTCCAGAATTGGGGTGATTTCGGGGGAACGCTTTCATCTGACCTACAACCAGCAAAAATCGGGACCTATCACGCTTACCATGGAGCGGGGGAGAGGTGCTGCGCACGGCTTGGCAAACCCTGCGCAATTTCAGGAGGTCTTATGGAATGAGGGCGTGTGATTAGTTCCAATACGGAAGCTCCGCCCGCAGTGCGCGCGGGCAAGGAGCTGTAGGCGAGGTGCTAGCGTTTGGCGTACTGAGGGACGCTCAGCCATGCCTGAGGGAGCCCCGGTTGGGTCTAGGCGTCGGGCGGTGCGAATCCGCGCCGCATGACATTTTCGGCGGTGACCTTGGGGAACAGGAAGTTTTCGAGATAACCGAGGCCGCCGGCCTTGGTGCCTGCGCCGCTCATCTTGAAGCCTCCAAAGGGATGCCGTTCGACGACAGCGCCCGTGATCCCGCGGTTGAGGTAGAGGTTGCCGACCTGGAACTCGTGGCGGGCTCGTTCGAGGACGGAGGGGCTGCGGGAGAAGACGCCGCCGGTCAGGGCGTAATCGGTGTCGTTTGCGAGCGCGAGGGCCTCGTCGAGGTCGCGGGCGCGGAGCACTGCGAGCACGGGGCCGAAGATCTCCTCGCGGGCGATCACGTGGTCGGGCTTCACGCCGGTGAAGACGGTCGGAGGCACGAAGTAACCGCCCGACGCGAGCAGGGCGTCGGAAAGCGGAGCTTGAAAGGCGAGCGTCGACTGGCGCCGGCCCTGTTCGATGAAGCCGAGGATCTTTTTCCGGGCGGACTCGTCGATCACGGGCCCGACGAGGGTGCCGGGGAGCGAGGGGTCGCCGACGGGCAGGCTCGCGCAGGCTGAGACGAACCGCTCCATGAACCGGTCGTGCACCGCGTCGAGCAGGATGAGCCGCGAAAGTGCGGAGCACTTCTGGCCGCTGTAGCCGAATGCGCTGTAGAGGGCGGCGGGAATGGCCTCGTCGAGATCGGCGTCGGTGTCGACGATGAGGGCGTTTTTGCCGCCCATCTCGCAGACCATTTTCTTGAGGTTGGCCTGGCCGGGGGCGGTGCGGCCCGATACCTCCCAAAGCGCGCATCCGACCGCACGCGAGCCGGTGAAGGCGATGAAGTCGACCTGGGGGTGCTCGCACAGGCGCGCCCCGACGTCGCTGCCCAGACCGGAGACAAGATTCACGGCGCCGGGCGGCACGCCCGCCTCGAGCAGGATGTCCACGAAGACCGCGGCGATGACGGGGGTCTGCTGGGAGGGCTTCACGATGATGGCGTTGCCCGCGACGAGCGGGGCGACGGTGAGGCCGCAGAGGATGGCGATCGGGAAGTTCCAGGGGGCGACGACGGTGCCGACGCCGCGTGGGAACCAGGACTGGTCGCAGTGCTCCCCTGGGACGGCCTGGGTCGTGCGCGGTGTGCCGAGCCTGCGCATTTCGGAGGCGTAGAAGGCGCAGAAGTCGGCGGCCTCGCACACGTCGCCGTCGGCTTCGGCCCAGGGTTTGCCGGCCTCGAGCGTGGCGAGTGCGGCGAGTTCGAAACGGCGCTCGAGCAGGAGTTTTCCGGCGCGCTCGATCACGGCCGCGCGCTCGGAGGCGGGCCGACGCCCCCAGTCGGGCTGGGCCGCGCGGGCGGCGGCCGCGGCGGCGTCGGCGTCCTCGCGCGTGCCGCGCACGGCGCGTCCGATCAGCTGCGAGGGCCGCGCGGGGTTGAGGGAGGCGAGCTCCCCGGTGCGCCGCACGCGGCGCGCGCCGATGACGAGGGGCCAGTCGCGTCCAAGGATTCTGGATACCGTGGCGAGGCCCTCGGCATAACGGCGTCGCGAGTCCTCGCGGGAGAAATCGGCGGCCGGAGCGTTGGAGAAGGACCGGGGCTGCCGGGCGTGCGGTGCGGAGGTGTCGCGGAGCAGGGAGGCGGGGTTGCGCAGGAGCTGGTCGCGCGAGGCCTCGCCGAGCTGGCTTTGGCGCAGGAAGCCCTCGTTGCTGGTGTTCTCGAGCAGGCGGCGGACGAGGTAGGCCATGCCGGGGAGCAGGTCGCCGACGGCGCAGTATTCGCGGACGCGATACCCGAGCTGGCGCAGGGCCCACTTGAGGTCGTCGGCCATGCCGTAGAGCGCCTGGAACTCGAAGGCGCGTGGATCGACGCCCAGGGCGCGGGCGCGGGCGATCGCATGGGCGCAGGAACGCACGTTGTGGGAGGCGAAGGCGGGGGCCACGAGGTCGACGTTCTCGAGCAGCCGGAGCGTGAGCAGCTCGTAGTTGGCGTCGGTCTCGGCCTTTTGCGACCAGACGGGCACGGGCCAGCCGCGCTGGCCGGCGAGGATCGTCTCGCTGTCCCAATAGGCGCCCTTGACCAGACGCACGCCGATGCGGCGGTTGCGTGTGCGCGCCCAGGCGATGAGTTCGCGCAGGTCCTTCTCGCAGTCGCGCAGATAGGCCTGCAGCGCGATGCCGACGGAAGGGGCGTGGTGAAATTCGTCCTCCTCGAGGATGGAGCGAAACAGGGCCAGCGTGAGGTCCTTGAGCTTATGACTCTCCATGTCGAAATTGACGAAGGCGCCCGATGCGGCGGCGTGGCGGAGGATGGGGCGGAGGCGGCCCTTGAGCGCGGCGATCGAGCCTTCGGGGTCGGCGGGCTGCACGTCGGGGCTGAGTGCGGAGATCTTCACGGAGAGATTGAGCCTGGGCAGGGGGCTGTCGCCGGGGCCGAGATCGCTCGCTCCGGGTTTGGGGTGGTGGCGAAGCGCCTCGTCGAAGGCCGAGAAGATGCCGAGATTGCGCTGGAGAAACTGGTCGGCCTCGGCCTCGGACACGACGGTTTCCCCGAGCAGGTCGACGGTGGTCGCGATACCGGCCTGGGTATTCTGGTGAAACCGCTTCAGGAGATCGTCGGGGGTCTCTCCGGCCACGAACTGGCGGGCCATGGCAACGACCTGCGATTTGATCGGGCCGGCCACGAGGCCTGGTGCGAGCGAGGCGGCTCCGAGCCCCATGCGCAGGGCTGGGTTGAGGGTGGCGGCGTCTTCGCCGAGGTATTCGCGCAGGTGGCGGACCACCTCGGAGGGGGAGTCGAGCGAGGGCAGGACGTCGACGAAGCGGAAGAGCCTGGCCTTGAAGGCCGGGTCCCGCAGGGACCATTCCATGAGGCGTGCAT
>JAJXVO010000226.1 GCA_021782105.1 bacterium | reverse complement strand
CGCATGATGCGTTTTGCGATCGCCAAACCCAGGCCCGTGCCATCCGGTCGCCCGCTGAGAAAACTATCGAAGATACGCTCCCTCAGGGGCTCCGGTATGCCCCCGCCCGTGTCCGAGACGTCGATCGCCACACACGCCGCCCCGTCGCGCTCAATTTGCGAGGTCTCAATCGTGATCATGCCGCCGCCCGGCATCGCCTGGGTGGAGTTGATCAGCAAATTCAGCAGGACCTGCTGGATCTGGCCTTTGTGGGCGTCGATCTGCAGCGGGCGGGCGGGCGGGACGAAACGAAGCTGGATCTTGCTCTGGGCAAGTTTGAGCCGGATGAGCACGATCGTGTCGTCGATCACCTCCGCCACGCTCCAGCGCGAATGCAGACTCGACGGCGCCTTCGCAAAGGTGAGCACGCGTGTGACGATTGCCTCCAACTGGTCGAGCTTTTCGCGAATCACACGTACGTCGGTCTTACGCGGATCCCCCTCGGGAAACTCCAGTCCCAGGTATCCAAAAAGGAGCTTGATGACCGTGAGCGGATTGCGGATCTCGTGCGCAATCTCCGCCGCGAGCAGTCCAAGCGTCGTCAGCTGCTCGTTTTTCCTGAGCGAATCCTCGCTCTGGAAAACGCGGGCGTACAGGCGGGCGTTCTGAAGCGCCACCAATGCGATCGAGGCCAGCGCCGCGCAGAAGCGCCGCTCGTCGTTGTTGAAACGGTGAACCCGGTCCGTGAAGATCGCCAGCGCCCCGACGACCTCCGACTCGAGCACCATCGGGGTCACCAGCATCGAGCGTAACCGCTCGTCCTTGGGTATGTCGGGCAGGTCGAGAAAATCCGGCGTGTGAATGTTGGCGAATTCGACCACCTTCCGGGTGTTGAACGCCGCGGCGATCGCACAGTCGCCCGTCGCGTAGCTCTCCGAGTCCTCCGCCAGCCACGTCTTCGTGCCTGAGGGATCGCTCCACGCAGCCAGCCGCACCCGCTGCGACGAGCTGTCACCCAGGTACACGGCGCAGGCCCTCGCTTCCGTCACCCGCCGCGCATCCCTCACCACTGTCTCGATCAATTCGTGCTCCTCGAGCTTCGCCACCAGCGCCTGACCGCTCTCGATCAGCACCTCCAACTGGTGCGCCTTGCCCCTGAGCTGCTTGAGCCTCCACAAACGCTGCATCACCGCAGTCGCCTCCGCCGCACACTGCTCGAGCAGCACCAGGTCCTCATCCCCGAAGCCGCCCACCTGATCCACGTCGAGGTTGATCACGCCAAACACCTGGCTCGCCTCCTCCACCACCCGCGTCGTCTCCAGCATCGGCACCGCCATCTCGCACATCACCTGCGAACGCACTCTCACGTAACGCAAGTCGCCTCGAACATCCTTCACAAGCAGCGGCCGGCCATGAAAAGCAACCCACCCGGTGATGCCCTGCCCCAACCTCAGTCCCAGGTCGTCGCCCTCCGCCAAAGGCAGCCCCTCCTGTACCTCGATTTCGAGCTTCCCCGAATCCGGATTGAGCAGCGCAATCGATCCGCTCGAGGCACGAAACACTCCGATCAGCTCTCCGAGAATGTGCCTCAGCGCCTCCTTCGGCTCCTCAGTCCGACCGATCAGAGAACTGATCCGGTAACGCGCCTCGAGGGAGCGTAGTTCCGGGCTCCGCCCTCCCGCGGCTGCCGATGCATTGGGTTCGTTGGCCACAGCGCTCACCTTGTATTCCTCGCCCCGGACGTCCGCGCGGACGCCCCTCAGGCCCCTCCGGGCGCCGCCGGCGAGGTCGTCACCGCTGAAGTCAGGCCGTCGCGAAGCGCATGGAGCCGTCCCGTATCCTGTATCGCAGTACGGTCGGCGTTCTCGATGTAAAACGTGTCGATCGCGATGCCCCGCTCGGTGCCGATGCGCGCGAATGTGATGTCGAATCCGTGGTCGTAGATGATTTTCGCGAGCCGGTAGAGCAGGCCGATCTCGTCGCGCGCCTGGATCTCCACGATCGTGCGCTGCATCGAAAGCTCATGGTACACGTCCACGGACGGCGGAAACGAGCTGTGGATCGCGTCCGCTGCCTGCGACGCCGGAGCGTAGCGGCTCGAATACCGCTTCGACTGCGCGACGATGTCCGCGTAAAGGTCCTTGCTGTTCACCAGAGCACTCTCGACCGTCTTCGCAAACAGCTCCTGCGCTGTCGCGCTCTGCACCACCCCGCGGCCGGGCTCGACCACGTAAAAGGTATCGATCGCAATGTGGTCGTTGCGCGAAATGATCTTCGCACTGAGGATGCTCAGACCCGCCACGCTGAAGGCCCCTGCCAGCTTGTAGAACAAACCCGACCGGTCCCAGGTCACCACATTCACGATCGTCAGCGACCGGTTGATGTCGTCCTTCCAGTCGATGATCGGCCGCAGCGAACCCACCGAATCGGCCTGCGAGATGGTCTTCAGGAGGCGATTGACCATCTGGATGTGAAGGGCGATTTCCTCGGCCTCCGTGTGAACAAAATACCGCTCCGGGAGCAGGTTGAAGTGAGCGGTAATTTCGTCGGTACTGATTCCCGGTATCTTTTTGGTGATGAGCTCTTGGTGGATCATTGACTTTCGTGCCCTGTAGCTGGCGTGAACGGCTTCGCCGAGATTCAAGTGATCTAGAGTGCGGCGGTAAAGGCTTGTATGAAGGGTATCCTTGTACCCGTTCCATAACGTCGACGCGGTGCCCCGCGCATCGCAAAAGGTATGCACGTAGAGATGCCGGAGACGCTCGGCATCCCCGACCTGCTCTGCAAAAGCTTCCGCGGTTTTCGGATCATCGACATCCCTCTTCTGCCAAAACCGTGCCATCTCGAGATGATTCTTGATGACGAAGGCGATCAATTCGCGCTTTTCCGCCGCCACACCCAACCGTTCGAGCAGCGGCATCGCGATCCGCACTCCGCTCTCCGAATGCCCTTTCATGCCCTCGGCCTTGCCAATGTCGTGAAGCAGGAGAGTCAGATACAACAGTTCCGGCTCGTCGGTCTCGTGCAGCGTCGCACGATACTTGAGCGTGATCGGCTCGGCTTCTGTAAATATCAAATCCAACTGCCGGATCGCGCTGAGTGTATGCACGTCCGCCGTATAACGATGATAAAGCTCGTGCTGCACCAGACAGGTCAGCTTGTCGAACTCAGGGATGAATCGCCCCAGCACACCGAGTTCGTGCATAAGCGACAGGATCGGGTACACGGCACCCGCTTCCGAAAGGATCGCACGGAAGCTCACCTGCGCATCCGGTTCGTTTCTCACCTCCCGCGTCAGCAGCGGAAGCGATTCCCGAATGAGAGCCTGAAGATGAAAATCCGGCTGCACGTTCAACTGCTGGCAATGCCGGAATACTCGAATCAGACGGATCGGATCCTCCTGGAACACTTCCGGCCTCTCCGCAGCCAATTCGCTCTCGCGCAGCACAAATCCGTCGATGCGCTTTGGCCTGAGATTGCGTGCCACGCGCAGCGCCTCTCGCAGCGTCAGTCGCGAGCCTTCCTGTTTGATGCCCAGAGCCAGCCGATTCTCCACCACCTTGGACAGGCGAAAGATCGCCTGCGCAGCACGGTAGTAATCGCGCATGAACTGCTCCACGCGCCCCAGCACCTGGTCGTGGTTGTAACCCAGGTTCTGCGCCAGCCTGGGCTGCGTCGCCAAGTCCAGCAGATCCGTCGGGCGCCGGCTCATGTAGTGAAGCTCATTCCGCACCCGCAGCAGAAAATGATAGGCCCTCTGAAAGGCCTGCAGCTCGCTTCGCCTCAGATAATTTTGCGCGACCAGCTCGTCCAGATCCTTCACCCCCATACGCACACGGGCCATCCAAAGCGTGTTCTGGTAGTCCCTCAGCCCGCCCACTCCATTCTTCACGTCGGGCTCCTGCAGGAAAGGCGTGTCGCCATACTTCATTCTGCGATCCGCCTGGTCCGCCAGGCGCGACGCAATGTAGTCCTTCGGCCCGTCCGATATCGAAAACACCCGATACGCCTGCTCAAAGGTCTCGTACAGCTGCGCCGACCCCGCCACCAGGCGCGACTCCAGCAACGAGGTCTTCGTCTGGATGTCCTTGCGCGCCTCCAAAAAGATGTCGTCCAGCGTCCGCGTCGAGTGCCCCACTTTCAACCCGCAGTCCCACAGGATGTACAGGATCTCGTTGGTGAGGTGTTCCAGCAGTGGCTTCATCACCTGCAGCTTCACCTTCGCCGAATGCAGAAACATCACGTCGATGTCGCTCAGCGGACACAGCTCCGCCCTCCCATATCCACCCAGCGCCACCAAGGCCACCGGCGACGGCGGCTCCCCGTTCGCCCGCACAAACGACTGCATCGCGTAGTCAAAGAGGTGCACCAGCATCACGTCGATCATGTCCGCACGCGCACGCGCCACCTCGTTTCCAGGCGCACCCGCGTCGTGCCGCATTCGGATCATCGCACTCTCCAAACGCAGGAAGGTCTTGCACGCCGCCAGACGCTGCGCAGCCGGCAGCTCACCGCTGAAATTCAGACGGTCGCGCGCATGCTGTTGGAGGCGTCCGGACATTATGAAGAAAAGTAATGGTTAACCCGAAAGAGCAACGATTGTTAGCAGGTTCAAGGCCACGTCAGCATGGTTTTTGTCAATCAAACATCTAATTATTAGTTATTTATATTTCACAATCTGCGGCATGTCCTTCCGGCGCCCCCGTCCGCGCTGCATGCGTTCATTTCGGATCTCCCGCCCGCCCTCCTCCGCAGTCAACCGTGCACGCCTCCCCATCCTCCTCCCCGGAGAAAACCCCTTGCACCACCCCACGCCCCCGCTTAGCTCGCCCTTTTTAACCCGTTCCACGCATCATGGCCGAAATCAGCAAGAGTTACGAACCGCGCGACGTCGAAAAGAAGTGGTATGCCGACTGGCTCAAGAGCGACTGCTTCGCCGGACGCGTCGACGCCTCCCGCGAGGCCTACTCCATCGTCATCCCGCCCCCCAACGTCACCGGCGTGCTGACCATGGGTCATGTGCTCAATAACGCACTCCAGGACATCCTCATCCGCCGCGCCCGCCTCGAGGGCAAATCCGCCCTCTGGATCCCAGGCACCGACCACGCCGGCATCGCCACCCAGACCGTCGTCGAGCGCGAGCTGCGCAAGCAGAAACTCCACCGCCGCGAACTCGGCCGCGAGAAGTTCCTCGAGAAGGTCTGGTCCTGGCGCCAGGAGAAGGGCAACATCATCCTCGAGCAGCTCCGCCGCCTCGGCGCCTCCTGCGACTGGTCCCGCACCCAGTTCACCATGGACGAGCACTACTCCAACGCAGTGCTCAACGTCTTCACCGAACTCTTCAAGCGCGGCCACATCTACCGCGGCAAGCGCATGGTCAATTGGTGTCCCGTCTCGCTCACCGCCCTCTCCGATGAGGAGGTGATCATGAAGCCCAGCAACGGCACCCTCTTCCACGTCCGCTACGAGCTCGTCGACCAGCCCGGCCGGTTCATCGAGGTCAAAACCACGCGTCCCGAGACCATCCCGGGCGACGTCGCCATAGCCGTCCATCCCGAGGATCCCCGTTACGCCGACATCGTCGGCAAAATGGTCTGGCGCCCTCTCAATCGCACCCAGATCCCGATCATCGCCGACAAGGCCGTCGACCGCGAATTCGGTTCCGGCGCCCTCAAGATCACTCCCGCCCACGACAAGGTCGACTTCGACATCGGCCAGCGCCACCACCTTCCCGCCATCGACGTCCTCAACCCCGACGGCACCCTCAACGAGCTCGCCGGCCCCGGGCTCGCCGGCCTCGACCGCTTCGCGGGCCGCAAGAAGGCCGCCGAGTTCCTCCGCGACTCAGGCGCCCTGCTCGGCGAAGAGCCCTATTCGAACAATGTCGGCTACTCCGAGCGCGCCGACGTGCCCATCGAACCCCGCCTCACCTGGCAGTGGTGGCTCCGCTACCCACGCATCGAGGAGGCCAAGGCCGCCGTGCGCGACGGTCATATCAAGTTCCACCCCGAGCGCTGGTCCAAGGTCTACCTCCACTGGCTCGAAAACATCCAGGACTGGTGCATCTCCCGTCAGCTCTGGTGGGGCCACCGCATCCCCGTCTGGTACCACAAGTCCGTCGACCGCGAGAAACTCGCCGAAGCCGACCTCCGCGACCCCTCCAAGGTCCACGTCTCCCTGCAAGGCCCCGCTGACCCCGAAAACTGGATACAGGAGGAGGACGTCCTCGATACCTGGGCCTCGTCCTGGCTCTGGCCGTTCGCCACCATGGGCTGGCCCGACGCCAAGGCCATGGGCGAGTCCGGCATCGCCTATTTTTACCCAACGAGCACCCTCGTCACCGGCCCCGACATCATCTTCTTCTGGGTCGCCCGCATGATCATGGCCGGCCTCGAGTTCATGGAGCCCGGCAAGCCCCTCGCGGAGCGCATCCCCTTCCGCAACGTCTATTTCACCGGCATCATCCGCGACAACCAGGGGAGCA
>JAJXVO010000225.1 GCA_021782105.1 bacterium | reverse complement strand
GGCGAGTTCAGCGGATGCAGGCTCTTACAGTGTCATGGTGGGAAATACGATCAGCGAGTCCGCCAAACTTACCGTTGTCGCCAGTCTTCCCGCCATCGACGCGCCTCCAGTGAGTGGTTCCACATCCGTCGGCGGGACTGTGACGTTTTCGGTGGCGGTTTCGAATTTGAGTACTGTTACTTACGCGTGGCAGGTTAGCCAGGATGGCGGTCAGTCATGGACGAACCTGTCCGACGACGGCATCTACAAGGGTACATACTCGTCGAACCTTTCGATCAGTGGGGCGACGAGTGCCATGGATGGCTTCCGGTACCGATGTGTCGCCACAAATTCAGTTGGTTCGACGATTTCCGCCCCCGCAGTCTTGACAGTGCTTTATTCACAGCTTCTCGACCTTTCCGTCAGGGCCGTCACCCAATCCGAGGCAAATCCGCTCATCGTTGGCATGGTCAACAGCCAACCCACGGACATCGTGGTGCGCTGCACGGGCCCCGCACTTCAGACGTTTGGCGTGAGCGGTGTGATAACGGATCCCAAACTTCAGCTGTTCGACGACAAATCGGCGATGATCGATTCCAATAACGACTGGACTGCCTCGGCAGAAACCACTGTCGCGCAATTCCAGTCGGCCTTTGCCTCTACCGGACTGTTCCCTCTGGATGTCGCCAAATACCCGAAGGAGTCCGCACTCCTGCTCAAGAATCTTTCCGGTCTTCATTCGATCTTCGCGTTCGACGCCAACAACAAGTCCGGCGTGTGCCTGGTCGAAATGTACAACCTAGGGACCAATAGCGGGCGATTTACTGCAATCTCTGCGCGCGACTTTGCGGGAGCAGGCGATCAACAGCTCATCGCGGGCTTTGTGATCGGCGGCAACATTCCCGAGAAAGTCTTGATCAGGGCGGTTGGGCCAACTTTGGCGCAACAAGGCGTGGCGGGCGCGATGC
This sequence comes from bacterium, assembly GCA_021782105.1. Taxonomy (GTDB): domain Bacteria; phylum Verrucomicrobiota; class Verrucomicrobiia; order Opitutales; family Opitutaceae; genus MWDT01. Next base: position 5,538 of record JAJXVO010000225.1, on the reverse strand, counting down.
CTGATCCGAAGCTTGAGCTCTACAGGATTGCCTCGGACGGCACATCGACCCTCGTCGATTTGAACGACAACTGGGGGGACAACCCGAACGGCACCTCGGCGTTGCAGAGTGTATTCACATCCGTAGGTGAGTTTTCGCTGCCCCTCGGCAGCAAGGACTCGGTCTTGCTCGAGAGTCTGAAACCAGGCGTCTATACCGCCAACGTCACGAGCGTCGACGGCGCAGCCGGCCAAGTCATGATCGAAGTCTACGAAGTGCCTTGACTGAACCTTGGTCGTCTCCTTCGCGGACTTCCGTTCGATCCCTTACATCCGCTTCATCCCTGTTAATCGCGTTTGTCGGTCTTTATTCCGCCAGGGCGAAATCCATCTGGCGGCGGAAGCGGTCGACGGCGGAGACGACGACCTCGATGGTGGAGCCGAGGGCGAAGCGGCGGTGTTTCCGCCTTCCCACCAGGGCGCGGCCCGACTGGTCGGGGGCATAAAAATCGTCGCGCATCGTGGAAGCGGGGACGAAGCCGAACGTGGTGGACTCGACGAGCTCGATGAAGAGTCCGTTTTGCCGGACTTCGGTGACGATGGCCGCGAAGCGGGTGCGGGGGCGGCGGGTGAGTTCGCGTTCGAAGAACTCGAGGAGTTTGATTCGGAAGGACTCGCGTTCGGCCTCCTGGGAATTGGTTTCGGTGAGGCTGAGGTGCTCGGCGAGGGCCTCGAGCGAGCCGCGGTCGCCGACGGGAGAGGCAAGGGAGCGGGCGCCGGGGGCGCCGCCGTGTTTTGCGAGCCAGGCGACGAGGACGCGGTGCACGACGAGGTCGGCGTAGCGGCGGATTGGGGACGTGAAATGGGAGTAGTCCTTCATCGCGAGGCCGTAGTGTCCGTCCGGATTCGCGCGATAGCAGGCCTTCTTGAGGCTTCGGAGGAGCTGGGTTTTAAGCAGGTAGCCCTGGGGGTGGGCGTCGGCGGCGGTGAGCAGTGCGGTCATCTCCTCCCGGCGCGCGAGGTTGCCGGCGCGCAGGCCGAGGGTGGCGGCGAATTCGCGGTACTCGTCGAGCTTCTTCTCGTCGGGGTCGTCGTGGACGCGGTACAGCGAGGGGATGCGCTGGGTGCGGGTGAGGCGGGCGACGGCCTGATTGGCGGCGAGCATGAACTCCTCGATGAGCTGGTGGCTTTCGTTGTAGACGCGCCGCTCGATGCGTTCGGCGTAGCCCTTGGCGTCGACGAAGATCTTGGTCTCGGGCATGTCGAGGTTGAGGCTGCCGGCGGCCATGCGTGCGGCGCGCAGGCGACGGGCGATGGCCCAGAGTTTCCGCAGCCAGCTTTGGATGTCCACGAGTTCGAGGTCGCTGAGGCCGGCGATGGGGCGTCCGGTCGCGCCGGTCTGGTGGGCGGGCAGGGCGGGGAGGGCGCGGATGCGGTCGAGGTCGCTCTCGAAGATGAGCGCCTGGGCCTGCTCGTAACTGAGGCGCTTGCGGCTGCGGATGGCGGTGCGGGCGAACTCGGTGTTGCGGAGCTTGCCGCTCCGATCGAAGGTGAACAGCGCCGCGAGCGTGAGCCGGTCCTCGCCCTCGACGAGGGAGCACAGCCCGTTGGAGAGGCGCTCGGGCAGCATGGGGATGACGGTGCCGACGAGATAGGTGGAGTTGCCGCGCGCACGGGCCTCGCGGTCGAGGGCGGTGCCGGGGGAGACGTAGCTGGACACGTCGGCGATGTGGACGCCGATGCGGACCTCGCCGCCGTCGAGCGTCTCGATGGAGAGCGCGTCGTCGAAGTCCTTGGCGTCCTCGGGGTCGATCGTGAGCGTGGGAATGGTGCGGAAGTCGGTGCGGCCGGCGAGGTCGGCTGGACGCACGCGCGTGGGGAGAGCGGAGGCCTCGTGCTCAACGTCCTGGTGAAACCGGGGCTCCAGGGAGAATTTTTCGTAGACTCCGAGCAGCTCGGCTTCGGGCTCGAACTGACGTCCCAGGCGGCGCTCGATGGTGCCGGTTGGGGACTGCGAGGGATCCTCCCAGGGATCGAGAGCGACGACGAGCTTGTCGCCGTCGACAGGAGGTGGCTGCAGACCGGCCTCGGCGGGATCTGGGAGGCGCACCGGAGGAAAGCGAGGGTCGTCGGGGACGAGGGCGAAGGCCTTGCCTGCGCGGCTGAGGGTGCCGACGACGCTGGTGCGGGCGCGTTCCAGCACACGCACGACGCGGCCTCGGCGCAGGGGTTCCTGGTCGCGGCGCTGATGGCCGCCGCCCGAGACCAGCCTCACGGCGACGCGGTCGCCGGGCAGGGCGGTGCCGGTGTCGCCGGCGTCGATCCAGATGGGGCCTTCGCCGGGGGACACGGCCTGGGCGTCGAGCTCGGGTTTGACGATGGCCTGGCCCTGCATGCGGAATTGAATCGTGCCGGTGAGCTCACCTTCGGGACCGCGCCAGCGCAGGCGGTCGCCCTGGACCAGCGTCAGCTCGCCATCGCGCAACAGCAGACGCACCTCATGAAGGAGCGAGGAGCGGCGTTTGCGATCGACCTTGAGCAGGCGGGCAAGGCCGTTCTCATCGACCGGGCGGTAGGTGGTGCCGCGAACCAATTGCAGGATGCGCTCACGCAAGGGGGAGGGGGAAGGGGAACGGCGGTGTTTCACGATGAATAGGATTTCCTCGCATGCCAGAGTGTTGATTCGGCGGAGCGGCCGGAGCGCGGAGTGCGACGGCAGAACGGGAGGGAGAGCGCGGGCGCCAGATGCGTCCGGTCGTGCATGCGACCATCGCTCGATCCTTTGCTGAGTGCAACCGCCCATTTGTTTTTGGTCGCCAAGGACCGGGGGGGCGCTTTTTTGACGAAACCTCAATTACGGACTGTCGGACGCGCCTTGCGGCGGAGACCGGCGGATTCAAGCTCCCCACGATCCATCGTCAGCCCCCATTCCATGAAAATCGTCCATGTCGTCAGCGAGCTGTATCCCTATGTCAAAACAGGCGGGCTGGCCGATGCCGTGGGGGCGCTGGGGCCGACGCTGGCCGAGGCGGGGCATACGGTGTCGGTGTTCCTGCCCGGGTACCGCTCGGCGCTGGAGCATCCGGACATGATGCGGGCGGAGCGTTGTCTGAGGCTCAAGGTGGAGATGGGGGACCAGTTCTATTCCGGTGAAGTGAGGCGGATCTCGCCGAGGAAGAACCTGACGATCTACGTGGTCTGTCGGGACGAGTGGTTCGACCGCCGGGGGATCTATGGCAACGGCGAGCGCGACTATGAGGACAATTTCCATCGCTACGTCTTTTTCCAGAAGGCGGTGGTCGAGACGGTGAGGCTGCTGGACATGAGTGCGGACGTAGTGCACTGCCACGACTGGCAGACGGGGCTGCTGCCGCTGTTGTTGCGCTCGGCCGAGAGGCGCCTGGGCGTGTGGCTGGCGGGCACGACGGTGTTCACGATCCACAACATCGCGTTCCAGGGGCTGTTTCCGATGCGCTCTTTCTACCGGACGAACCTGCCCGGGGAGTTTCGGGGCATCGACGGCGTGGAGTTCTACGGGCAGATCAGCATGATGAAGGGTGGTATCCAGTTTTCCGACTACGTGACGACGGTGAGCCCGAGCTACGCGCGGGAGATACAGACGCCCGCGTTCGGGTGCGGGCTGGAGGGAGTGATCGCGCTGCGCTCGGACCGGCTGTTCGGCTTTCTGAACGGCATCGACACGGCGGTGTGGAATCCCGCGACGGACGCGCTGATTCCCGCGAAGTACGATGCGGGGGACCTGGCGGGCAAGGCGGCGTGCCGGGCGGCGCTGGTCGCGGCCGCGGGCCTGAAGCCCTCCGACACGGCGCCGATCTTCGGCATGGTGTGCCGGTTTTCGGAGCAGAAGGGCCTGGACCTGCTCCTGGCCAACCGGGAGTTTTTCCTCAGGCAGGACGCGCGGCTTGTGGTGCTCGGCTCGGGCGACCGTCGTTACGAGGAGGCGTTGCGGGCGCTTGCGCGAGAGAGTCCCGGCCGGGTGTTCGTGGCGAACCGACTCGACGAGGAAATGAGCCACCTGATCGAGGCGGGGAGCGACTTTTTCCTGATGCCCTCGTTGTTCGAGCCGTGTGGCCTGAACCAGATGTATTCCCAGGCCTACGGCACGCCGCCGCTGGCGAGCGCGGTCGGCGGGCTTCGGGACACCGTGACGGACGTGGACAGGGATCCGGCCGACGGGACGGGCCTGTCGTATCCGCCGACTGCGTCGGGGTTGAAGGAGGCGCTTGACCGTGCGCTGGCGCTTTGGGCGGATCGAGGCCGCTATGCCGCGGCGCAGCGCAACGGCATGCGCCGCGATTTCAGCTGGAAGACGGCTGCGGGCGCCTACGAACGTTTTTACGAATCGACGCTCTGAGCGGTCCCCCGGCGTATCACTTCTTCTTGTACACGGTCGCGGGGTCGAAGAGCCGCTCGGCGACATACTCGAGCTTGAAGGACTGCTCGTCGGCGAGGCGGCGGTAGAAGCAGGATTTGTAGCCGTTGTGACAAGAGGCATTGGCCGGGCCGGACTGCTCGACCTTGATCAGGATCACGTCCTGGTCGCAATCGGTGTAGAGCTCCCTGACGAGCTGCACGTTTCCGGACTCCTCGCCCTTTACCCAGAGCTTGTTGCGCGAGCGGCTCCAGTACGTGGCTTTTTTCGTGGCGAGGGTGTGCGCGAGCGACTCGGCGTTCATGAACGCGAACATCAGCACCTGGCCCGTGGCGACGTCCTGCGTGATGCAGGGGAGGAGGCCGTCGGGGCCGAATTTGGGCTGAAACGTGGAACCGAGCTCGATCTCGGCGGTGGTCGTGCGTGCGGGGAAGTTCATGGAAGGAAAGGATTATCTAGGCGCCGCGAGTGCGCGCGGGAAGGCGCAAATTCGGCCCGGAGGACCGGCGGCGCGACGGATCCGGGGCTGGGAAGGTGTGAACGGGACGCGGGGTCCCGGGAGCGCGAGGGGGCGGGGCGGGCGCGGGGCGCGTCGGACCGTGGCGGGCGCTGACCGCCGGGACGTACGCACCCCTACGAATGTCGCGGAAGCGCCCGCAGGTAGTCGTAGGAATAGAGGCCGGAATTGTGGCCGTCGCTGAAATCGAAGCGGATCGCGTAGTTGCCCACGAGATGCCAGCGCAGGACCAGGACGCCTTCGAAACGGGGCGTTGTGTCGTGCCCTCCGTGGCGCACGCCCAGGATGTCGCGTTCGCCCTGGTTTTCCGCGCTGGGCGAGGCGGCGCGAAGTTCCTCGAAGTTGAAATAGCTCTCCTGCCCGTCGCTCCAGGCGATGGCGACTTCGTTTCCGACGATCTGGATGTTGGAGGGCGAGAGCATGAGGCGGGAAGACTGAGCAACGGAAGCGGTGCCGACGTCAAGCCCCCGGCTGGGCGGAGGGCTGAAACTCTACGCGAGACCGGATTCCTCGGGCTTTAAAGGGGACGGCTGGGGCCCGGAGTCGCGGCTGCGCACGACGCTGTGGATCTCGCTGGAGGCATCGTCGAGGCCCTGCCAGGCGCAGGACTGGAGCGAGGCCTCCACGTAGACGCCGATCTTGGTGCGGAG
>JAJXVO010000224.1 GCA_021782105.1 bacterium | reverse complement strand
GGCGCCGAGATTGCGCATGTTTTCGAGCACGAAGGAATAGAACGTCTGCCCGGTCACCGCGATGCCCACGACGAAGCCGAGCAACACGATGGTGCCGACGTTGATGGGGATGCCCGTGTTGTACACGTACCACCAGACCGTCGAGCGCATGAACTGGCTCTCCGTGTAGGCGCGCAGCCCCGTCTCCCTCTCGATGCGCGCGGCCACGGCACGCGCCGAGCTCCCGGATTTCGGGGCCGCCAGCACAAAACTGAGCATCTTCCGCTGCTGGGGGGCAAATTCAACCGCCCGGTCGTAGGTCGTATAGAGATACGGCCCGCCCGTGAAGGAGCGCGCCGCTTTGCAGATCCCCACGATCCGCGCCTCATGGTCGTTGAGCTGAAACTCGTCCCCGACGTGGAATTTCCTCCCGTAGGACTCGCCCAGGCGCTCAGCTCCGTATTCGTCGACGATCACCGAGTTCGGCCGCCGCAAGTCCTCGAGCCGCCCCTCCACCATCTGCACGGGCGCCCCCGCAAACGTCTCCGCATCGATCCCGATCATCGTCACCATCTGCGAGTGCCCGTCAAAAAGCCTGGCCTGCATGAGCCCTTCGTAGAGCGGCGCCGCCCACGCGACGCCCTCGACCGACCGCACGCGGCTGACATCCGTGTCGCGCAAAGGGCGGTTGTCGCCGACCTGCTCGACCGTCGGATCCGCCACCCAGATCGGCGACCGCACGTTGATCAGCGTCGACGCGGTCCACGACATGATCCCCGCGAACAGCGCCGCACCCTGGGACATCAGGATGGTCGAAAACATGATGCCGCTCACCAGCATCATGTATTTGGCCCGGTCGCCAAAGAGCATGCGGAGTGCAAGGCGGTTCATCGGACGGGCCCCCTCTCATACCACCGTCTCGCGACGGGTGGCCTCGATGTGCTGCCGGTATTGCTCCAGGCCCCGCGGCGTCAGCAGGCCCTGAAAGTACAGGCTCACCGCACTGTCGAGAGCCTGCTTCGGCGTCATCCCGATGCGCTCCAGGACGTCCGGATCGATCAGGCCCCGTATCGCCTGAAACCAGAATTCCGCCGCAAACGAGGGGTCCACGTCCGACCGGATCGCCCCCTCGGCGATGCCATCGCGCACCACGCGCCCGAACAAAGCCGGGATGTTTTTGCGCCGCATGTCGTCGAGTTTTTGATACACCCGCGGAGCGTTGCGCTTGAGGTCCGCCAGCATCGCGGGCGACACCTTGGAGAGAACCATCCCCACCATGCTGATAGCAGCGTGAAGCTTCTGGGGACAGTTCAGGGTGGTGTCCGATAGGATGCGTTCCCGCCCTTCGCTCACGAAACGACCAATCCGGTCGATGATCGCCAGCGCGATGGATTCCTTGCTCGGGAAATGGGCATAGATCGTCTTTTTGCTCATCCCGAGATCGTCCGCGAGGTCGTCCATCGTGAAGGCGCTCAGGCCGCTGACCAGCAGGCGCTGCTTGGCCGTATAGAGGATCCGCGACTCGGGATCCGCATCGGGCGCAGGGTCGAAAATCGAAGAGGGATGGGGGGATTGCTTCATGGATCGAAGGAAACCGAAATAGTATTTGAAGTTTCCAATCAAGCCAAAAAAATAGCCCCTCTCGGTTGTCCGGGAAGGGCTATGAATCACAAATCGCTACAAAACATCAGCTTATACGAACCCAATGAAGAAACCAAAAATGAGGGCGCATCTCGGGGTAATGCAGCGTTCTGATTGCCGGGGTTCAGTTTTCGCCAAAATAAAGGGGGATGTCGGCAACTTCGTCTTCGCACTCGGCCTCGGACTGGCTCCAAGGCCCGGAGTATTGGCCCGCATAATTCGATTTTGCGCCGACCAGAGCGACCGCCTCGTCCGGGGTCAGCTGCCATCCTGCCTCGAGTGCTTCCCGTGCGCGAAACAATGCAAGTTCGACGCCTTCGTTGGGGTGAGCCGCCGTGGCCGTAGCCCCGAAAATGGCCGCCAAACGCTGGGAGAGGGTGGGGGTGTGTTCGAGCATGATTGTGGTTTATCTCCTTAATCGGATTAAACCATCTATGCTTTTACGAATTCTTGATGCGCGGGATTACTTACATGTTATCAACCCGTGCACGTCCTCGGGGCTCATGAATTCCGGAGCCTTCTTGTGACTGCGGTTTTGACACCGCCTTGCATTGAGGCATGGAAATTCCTGGGTTTGCCCCACCCCAACCCCGCTCTGTCATGCCCCTGTCCCGTCCCCACGCGCCCTGGTGGCGCCTGCCCGTCTGGCTGATCGTCGTCGGCCTTGGTGCCGCGTCCCTGCTTCATGTCTCGTTCGCCCGCGGCGAGCCCGTCAATGCACTCTGGCTGCTCGTGGCCTCGGTCTGTGTTTTCGCGATTGCCTACCGGTTTCACTCGTCGTGGCTGATGGCCGAGGTGCTCGCTCTCGACGAGCTGCGCGCCACGCCCGCGGCCACCTGCGAGGATGGAAAGGACTTTGTGCGGACGAATCGGTGGGTTGTCTTCGGGCACCACTTCGCCGCGATCGCCGGCCCCGGCCCACTCGTCGGCCCTGTGCTCGCCGCCCAGTTCGGCTATCTTCCGGGCACCTTGTGGATCCTCGTGGGCGCCACGCTCGGCGGAGCGGTCCACGATTCGATCATCCTGTTCTGTTCGATCCGCCGACGCGGAAAATCGCTCGGCCAGATGGTGCGCGAGGAGGTCGGCCCCGCGGCTGGCCTGCTCTCCATGGTCAGCATTCTTGCGATCCTGGTCATCCTCATCGCCGTGCTCGGCCTCGTCGTCGTGCGAGCCCTCGCCGAGAGCCCCTGGGGCCTCTTTACCATAGCGGCCACCATGCCCGTCGCGCTGCTCCTCGGTCTGGCCCTTCACTGGGGCGGAGGCCGTGGGCGTTGGGTTGCCCTCGCAAGCGCGGGCGGTTTTGTCGGCCTGCTGCTCGCGGTCTGGGCAGGAAAGCTCGTGCATGACGGCCCCTGGGCGGCGGCCTTCACGCTCGGAGGCGCCTCTCTTGCGTGGTGGATCATTGGATACGGAGTCGTCGCCTCCGTACTGCCGGTCTGGCTGCTGCTCGCACCCCGCGACTACCTCAGCACGTTTATGAAAATCGGCGTGGTTGCCCTGCTCGGCGCCGCCGTCGTCGTGCTCGCCCCCAGGCTCCAGATGCCCGCACTCACCCGGTTTGTCGACGGCACGGGCCCGGTCTTTGGCGGAGCAGTGTTCCCTTTCTGCTTCATCACGATCGCCTGCGGCGCGGTCTCCGGCTTCCACGCCCTCATCGCCTCCGGCACCACCCCGAAATTGCTCACCTCTGAGAGGGATGTCCGGCTCGTGGGCTACGGCGCGATGATCACCGAGATGCTCGTCGCCATCCTCGCGCTCATCGCCGCCTGCGCGATGGAGCCGGGCCAATACTTCGCGATCAACGTCGCCGGGCAGCCGGCCGCAGTCGTGTCGGGCGTCACCGCGCTCGGATACCCGGTCACCGAACAGCAGATGGCCCGCCTCGCAGCGGAGGTGGGCGAGAAGACCATGATCGGACGCACCGGAGGCGCCCCCACCTTCGCCGTCGGCATGGCCCGCATGTTTTCCGGGGTGCTCGGCAACGGCGCCGCCGTCTCGCTTTGGTATCATTTCGCAATCATGTTCGAGGCCCTGTTCATCCTCACCACGATCGACGCGGGAACCAGGGTGGGGCGCTTCCTGGTGCAGGATCTGCTCGGCTCGGTCTGGAAACCCCTCGGGGACACCCGCTCCTGGTCCGCCAACGCGCTGGCAACCGCGCTCTTCGTCGGCGCCTGGGGCTGGTTCCTGTATCAGGGCGTCGTCGATCCGCTCGGCGGCATCAACTCCCTCTGGCCCATCTTCGGCGTCGCCAACCAGCTGCTCGCCGTCATCGCGCTGGCGCTCGGCACCACCATCCTTATCAAGATGGGCCGCCTCCGCTTCCTGTGGGTCACCCTCGCGCCCCTCGCCTGGCTCACCTCCGTCACCGCCACCGCGGGTCTGGAGAAGATCTTCGCTGCCGATCCCCGCGTCGGCTTCCTCGCCGCCGCCCGCTCCTTCGAGTCCCAGATCGCCGCCGGCGGCCCGCCCGAGCGCCTCGCCGCGCTCGCACGCCTCGCGCATAGCCAGTATGTGGATACCGCAGTCACGGGCCTGTTCCTGTTGCTGGTCGCCGCCGTGCTCGCGGCCAACGTCCGCGTGTGGCTGCTCCTGCTCGCCGGCAGGGGACCCGCGCTGCACGAGGAACCCCTGCTTTCCCCTTCAAAGGAGACTGCCTGACGCGTCCGTGTTTTTTCCCTTTGCGCCCGCGCCGCGCCTCCCATCGTGTTTTTTCAATGCTCATCGTCCATGATCCCCGTTGCGCGGAGTTCGGGTCGGCGCACCGGCCGGAAAGGCCGACCCGGGTGACCGCCGCCGCGGCCCACCTCCGCACGCAACATCCCGACTGGCGGTGGTCGGAGCCGGGCGAGGTTGGCGACGACACGCTCCTGCTCGCCCACACCCGCGCCCACCTCGAGCGCCTGGCGCAGCCGCGCGATTTCGACGAGGATACCCCTTACTTCGAAGGCATCTTCGATCACGCGCGCCGTGCTGTCGCCGCAGCGATGGTCGCCATGCAGGGCGCCTTGAGCGGAGGCGAGAAGACCTTTTCACTCATGCGTCCCCCGGGCCACCACGCCACCGCCGGCCAGGCCATGGGCTTTTGCTACCTTAACCAGGCCGCCGTCGCCGCCACCGCCGCCCGCGCCCTCGGCGCTGCCCGCGTCGCTGTCTGGGATTTCGACGCCCATCATGGCAACGGCACCGAGGCGATCCTCGACGGCCGCCCAGGCTACCTGTTTTGCAGCGTGCACCAGTTCCCGGGTTACCCCGGCACGGGCACCCGCAATACCGAGAATTGCCGCAACTGGGTCGTCGGCCCCCACGGCCCCCGCGAACGCCACCTCCGAGTCCTCGAGGATTCCTGGCGCCAGATCCTGGCCTTCAACCCCGAGCTCGTCGTCGTCTCCGCCGGTTTCGACGGTTATGTCCATGATCCTGTCGCCTCCCTTTCGCTCGAGATCGAGGATTTCGCGACCATTGGACGCTGGGTGCGCGAGGCAGCCCTGCCCACCACCGCCCTTCTGGAGGGCGGCTACAGCGACGATCTGCCCCTCTTGGTCGACGCATTTTTGAGCGCCTGGGCGCCCTGAACCCCGCGTTGCGGTATTGCACAACCCTCACCGAACCCTATTCCTGCACGATGTTCTGAGATGATTTCCCGTTTTCTCCCGCATCCTGTGCGCCGCCTGTTAGGCGTCAAAGTTGCCCCGCGCACACCCGAGTATACCCTCGTTGACCAACCCGGTCAGTTGCAGCCTCTCCTGGATGCAATGAGCCGGGTGGACGAAATCTCGCTCGATACCGAGGCGGACAACATGTACCACTACCGGACCCGGATTTGCCTGATGCAGATCATGGCCGGTCGTCAGATCTTTCTCGTCGATGTTCTGGCCCCCAACCTCGTCCTCGACCCGCTCTGGGAATCACTCCGCCGCAAGCACCTGGTGATGCATGGCAGCGATTTCGACCTGCGACTCCTTCGGGCCATCTGCGACTTCCAGGCAAAGAGCCTCTTCGATACGATGCTCGCAGCCCAACTGCTCAACTACAAGCGCATCGGCCTGGCTGCCCTCCTCGAGGAACACTTCGGCGTCGAACTCGACAAGGATGGGCAGAAGGCCAACTGGTCGAAGCGCCCCCTCTCTCAGAAACTTCTCGATTACGCGGCCCTCGACGTTCTTCACCTTCCGGAACTGCGCAATCTCCTCCAACGCGAACTCCAGCGCCGCAACCGCGCCGATTGGATGGAACAGCAATGCCGTGCCCAAATCATCAGCGGCGCCGAGGGGTTTTCTCCGCCCGATGAGAACGATTGGCGCATCGGTCAATCCGAACGGCTCCACGGCCGCGGCCTCGGCACCTTGCACGCGCTGTGGCATTGGCGCGAGGACCAGGCCCGCCGCCTCGATACTCCTCCCTTTAAGGTCTGCAGCAACGATTTGCTCATGAAGATCTCCTTCGCCGCCGAGGAGGGACGCAGCGAGGACGATATCATTTCAAATATCAATCTGGGCAAGCGGCACGGTCGTCTCATCGGCTCGCTCATGAGCGCCCTGCGGGCCGGCATCACCCGCGATCCCAAAACCCTCCCGCGCCGAAAGCACCAGCGCCACGCCCCTCTCAGCGCCCAGGAACTCGCCCGCCAGGACCAGCTTAAATCCCTGCGCGACCGTCGCGCCAAGGAGCTTCAACTCGATCCCACTCTCATCGCGAACCGATCCCAGCTCGCCCAGCTGGCCCGCGAGCCCGATAAGGCCGCTGAAATCCTCCTCCCCTGGCAGATCGGTCTCCTCCAGGGCCCCGGAGGCGTGGTCTAGCTCCCGCCCCGGCGTCTCATTCCCTCTCGCGGCGGGCTTCCGGCAAGTACGTCCTTCCTTTCATGCCGTTCTCTGCTTCGT
>JAJXVO010000223.1 GCA_021782105.1 bacterium | reverse complement strand
GCGCCCCGGTCCCGTCGCCCGCCGAAGCCGCGCCCCCGCCCGAGGGCGGCGGCATGCTCGACCTCGGAGAGACCCGCGCCGCGTCCTCCGCACAGCGGGTCGCCACGGCCCCGGCCAAGGCCGCCGAGGTCCGCGTCGTCAACGAGGTCACACTCCTCCAGTACGAAAAGGAACTGCTCGGCTTCTACGTCTCGGGCCATCCGATGGACGCCTACACCGGCCTTGCCGAGGCGGTCGACACCTTCACTCCTGACGAACTTCTGTCGCAGCCCGACCGCACGGAATTTCGCCTTTGCGGCATCGCGAGCAACATCGTCAAAAAGTATTCCAAGAAGGACAACCGCCTCTGGTCGCCCTTCACGCTGTCGACGCGGCGCGCCTCGCTGGCGCTCAACATGTTCGCGGACGCCTATGCCGCTTACGGGAAGAATCTCGCCGAGAACGTGCCCGTGATGGTGCTGGGCAACGTCATCCTCGGCCAGGACGGTGCGCGCATCAACGTGAAGGAGTGCTATCCGCTCGACTCGGCGATGGCTCTGGCCGTGAAGCGGCTGACGTGGCTGCTGAAGCCCGAGCACCCGGAGATCGGCGAATTTCTCCGCCGCATGCGGGAGACTCTCAACCAGTACGTCGGCGACACACGGGTGGAGTTCGGCTTCGTGATGGATGGGCGCGTCGGTCCGGTGGCGGAGGTGAGCACGGCGCTGACCCTGCGCGTCTATGGGAAGGCCTTCCAGGTTCTGCGCCGACATCCCGCGGTCGCGGGGGTGCTCGTGGAAACCAAGCGCCTGGAACTCAAACAGGACCGGCGCTGGGAGAAAAAGCGGGCCTGAGGCGTTCGGCGTCCCGGCCCCGGCGGGACGGGAGGCGGCTCAGTCGACGAGATAGTTCCAGAACCCACGCGTCTGGGCGCGGGCGTCGGCGGTGAGGATCACCCCTTCGGCGCCGGAGACTGTCTGGATAAAACGGATACCCTCGACCGGACCCAGGACAAACGCGGTCGTGGACAGGGCGCCCGCACGCAGGCAGGTGTCCGCGATGACCGTCGCCTGGAGGCAGCCGTTGGCCACGGGACGTCCGGTGCGGGGATCGAGGATGTGGCCGTAGCGGCGGCCTTCGTGGACGAAATGGCGCACGTAGTCGCCCGAGGAGGCGATGCCCTTGCCGGCGGGTGTGGCGATCGAGCCGACGGCGCTGCCGGGTTTATTCGGATCCTCCAGGCCGACGTACCACGAGGGCCGTCCTGGAGGAATCCCGAGCACGCGCAGGTCGTGTCCGAAATCCACGAGCGCCGCCGAGATTCCCTGTTGACGCGCGATTTCGGTGACGGCGTCCACGGCCCACTCCTTGCCGAAGCCGCCGAAGTCGAGTGCCATGCCCTCGAGGGGGAGGCGCACGCGGCCGGGCTCGAGCTGGACCTTGGACCAGCCCACGAGTCGGCGGGCGGCCTCGATCTCGGACTCGGAAGGCAGGTCCGCGTGGCTGCGCTTGTAGTCCCACAACGCGAGCAGCGGCAGCGCGGTGGCGTCGAGGATACCGCCGGAAAACGTATGCAGGGCCCCGGCCAGCCGGAGCATCTGCTCCATCTCGGCGTCGACCGGCGTCCAGTCGCCGCCGGCACGGCGGTTGATGGCGCTGAGCTGGCTGTCCGGGCGGAAATGCGAGTACCGCGCCTCGAAGGCCGCGACCCAGGCCGTGGCGGCCTTCTCGAAGGCGGCGGCCTGCTCGTCTCCGGAGCACACATACAGGACCTTGCAGTCCGTGCCCAGGGCCTTGAATGCCAGCGTGCGGAGCGGCACCGAGGGGCCCGACCCAGGGGCGGGTGGGGGAGGCGGGGTGCGGTTGGTGATGAAGAGACCCATGGAGGGACGTGGGAGGCGGAGTCGCACGGTGCGAGCCCGTGGAGCGACTCCGAGAGCATCTAGCCGGGGGAACTTCGCCCGTCCACGAAGATCTCTGGACCACCCGGCGGGGGGGGCGGCGCTCCGGTTTCCTCCGGTCCGGGCTCGACAAGACCGGGGCGCCGGTTCTGGAGTCTGTGACGATGTCTTCCTCCCCCCTGATCAACCGAGCCGCGATGGTGCTGCGCCAGGTCACCGACAAGCGTCCCGCCGATCAGGTGCTGCGCGAATTCGTCACCACCCATCGTGAATGGTCCCCGATCGAAAAGCGGGCCCTTGCCCGCATGGTCTTCGCCTATTTCAGGTGGTTCGGCTGGGCCGATCAGGCGGAGAGCCTCCAGAACCAGATCGAACAGATCATGGAGATGCAGGCTCGCTTCGAGCGCGATCCGGCCTCGATCAAGGTCGAGGCGCTCGCGGTACGCGCGGTGCCGGCGTGGGTTCGCGAGGAGCTCGACTTTACGCCGGAGTTTTTGCGCAGGCTCCAGCGGGAGCCGGTTCTGTGGCTGCGCCCGCGCACGGGACGGCATCGCGAGGTCAGCCGCGTCCTGGGCGACTGCGAGGAGGTCCGCGTCGAACGCCGCGACTCACGCTTTGTCTTCCTGGACGCGGCCTCCGGTCCGCATTGTCCGCCGACGGCCCATGCGGCGTGGCCGGACGACTGCCACCTGGGGCTGTTGCGCTATGGCGGTCGCAACGATCTTTTCCAAACGGCGCCCTTCCGCGAGGGAGAGTTCGAGATTCAGGACATCGCCTCGCAGATGGTGGGTCGCTTCTGCGCACCCGAGGCCGGGCAGACCTGGTGGGACGCGTGTGCCGGCGAAGGCGGCAAGTTGCTGCACTTGTCGGACCTCATGGGAGGCAAGGGGCTCATTTGGGCGAGCGACCGTTCAGAGCGTCGTCTGGAGATCCTGAAGCGCCGCGCCTCCCGCGCCTCGGCGTTCAACTACCGCTGCGCCGCCTGGGAGGGCGGTGTGAAGCTGCCGACCCGCACCCCCTTCGACGGGATACTGGTGGACGCCCCGTGCAGCGGGCTGGGGACGTGGCAGCGCAATCCGCATGCGCGGTGGACGACTTCGCCGCGCGACGTGGCCGAGTTGGCCGAGATCCAGAAGACCCTGCTGGGCAACGCGGCGGCCGGACTCAAGCCGGGGGGCCGCCTGGTGTATTCGGTGTGCACGCTCACCCGCAGCGAAACCGTCGCCGTGGCCGATGCCTTTTCCGCGCAACACACCGAGTGCGAGCCGGTGTTTCGCGGGACGATCTGGCCCCAGGATCTCGAGGGCAACGGCATGTTCATCGCCGCGTGGCGCAAGCGCTAGCTGGAGAGGGTTGCGATGTCCCGGAAAATCAGCCCGGAGACGGTGAAAGCCGACTTCAACGAGGTTGCGGCGGTGCTTCACTACACGCGCGCGGCCCACGAGCTGGGCCTGTGGAAATCGGAGCGGCTGGTCGTCGGGCGGTTTTTCCCCGATCGTGGCGCGCTCCTGCTCGAGGCCGGGTGTGGCGCCGGGCGCGCGACGCTGGGCCTGTGGGAGATGGGATACCGGAGCCTGGCCGCGTTCGATTTCGCGGAGGAACTGCTGGATCAGGCGCGCAGTCTGGCGGCCAATCGCGGCGCGGATGGAATCGGATTTTTTCATGCGGACGCGACGGCGCTACCGGATTGCGCCGGGATGTGCGGGCTGATTGGCCCCGGCCCTGTGGCGGACGCGCTTCGCCTTGCAGGCGGGTTCGGGGGCGCGCTGTTTTTGTTCAACGGACTGATGCAGATACCGGGCCGGGAGCGGCGCCGTGAGGCCCTTCGTCGCCTCGCCGCGGCGTGCCGGCCGGGCGCCCCGCTTGTGTTCACGACCCACGACCGCAACGCGTCCCGCACCGAACAGGCCCTGTGGCGTCTCGAGGCGGTCCGCTGGGAGAAGGGTCTCCAGGATCCGCGGCTCAACGAATTCGGCGACCGGTACTTCGAGGATGAGGCGGGGCGGACCTTCATGCACCTGCCCGATCGCACCGAGATCCTCGATGACCTTGCCGAAACCGGCTGGCGCCATGATTACGATGCACTGCGCCGCCAGATTGCGGCCGAGACGCGCGCGGTGAGGGATTTTTCCGACGAATGCCGGTTCTGGGCCGCGACGCGGGCGTGATCGCCTCCGGGCGCCTACAGCGCGAATCCCGCGGAGGAGGAATCCGCCACGAAGCCCCTTACGGTGTCGAGCGACATGAACGGCAGATCCCGGCCCAGAAACTTGGCGGCTTTCGCCAGGATCTCGTGGGGAACGGTCACGATGTCGCATCCGCACTCCGCGGCCTGCACGAGATTGTAGACCTCGCGCACGCTCGCCCACAGCAGTTCCGTCTTGGGAATGGATTTCAGCAGTCCGCGGCACTCGCGCATGATCGGCATGGGATCCCTGCCCGTGTCAGCGATGCGGCCGGCGATGATGGAGACTACGGATGGCACGGCCGGATTCAGCGCGTGGGCAACCTCGCGGACCTGGTTCGGGTTGACGACGGCGGTCACGTTCACGCGAACCCCCTGGGCGGCAAGTTCTCGAATCAGCGGGGCCGCGGACTCGCCGCGCGAGTTTGTCACGGGAATCTTCACGTACACGTTTTGGCCCCACCCCGAGATCTTCAGGGCCTGCCTGCGCATGTCCGAAAAATCGTCCGACAGCACTTCCAATGAGATGGGTTTGGCGGTCACGACTTTCAGGATGTCGCGGGCAAAGGCCTCGTAGTCCCGGATGCCCGCCCGCTTCATCAGCGAGGGGTTGGTCGTGAGCCCGTGGATGTAGGGCTTCTCGTAGAGCTCGAGGATTCCGGCTTTGTCGGCACCGTCGGCAAAGATCCGTATCTTAAGTTCGGATAGCGTGGACATTGTGGGATGTTGGCCGAAAAGGGGGGCCGGCGGTGGACAGCAAGCCATGGAAAGGTGTCCGCGTCGAGTCCGCGCCGCCTTCAATTTCCGGTGGGTCCCGCGTCTTGCCGGCGGGTCACCTTCAGGATCCGGTCGACCGCCTCGGCGAAGCTACCGACGACGAAATCCGGCGGAGCCGACATCGTCTCGGTGTATCCAAAATCGATGTGCACGGTACGGACGCCCGCACGCTGGCCGCATTCGATGTCGCGCCAGCGGTCGCCGACCATCCAGGAGCGGGCGAGGTCGAGTCCGAGCGCCGCCGCGGCGTCTAGGAGCATGCCCGGTTCGGGTTTGCGGCGCCGCGAGGTCTCGCCGCGCCCGGGATCGTAGCAGACTTCGATGCGCTCGATTTCGGGGACGAGAGCGAGGAGCCGGGCGTGCATCGCCTCCACGACCTCGCGCCGTTGGGCGCCCCGGCCGACATCGGGCTGGTTCGTCGCCACGACGAGCGCGAAACCCGCGTGCCTGAGCGCGCGGCAGGCCTCGGGCACCCCGGGAAAGAGTTGAAAGGCTTCGAGCGTCGCCGGGGGATAGGGCTTCCCGTCGCGAATGACCTGCACGTTGAGCGTTCCGTCGCGATCCAAGAAGACGGCCGGTCTGAGAGAGGACGTGCTCATGGCTGAAGGTGGGATTTGCGGCGGAAGACGCGGTAGTTGAGGAGGAGGAATACGAGCAGCGTCGAGGGCGGAAGCGCGAGGGCGGCCGCAAAGAGCACGCGCAGGCCAAGCAGGTCGTGGCCGGCCTTGAAAAGGCCCAGGTTCACCAGGTAACTGAGGGCGGCAGTCCCCACATATTCGCCGAACTGGCGCCAGGAGTCGCGCCGGTCGCTGGGCAGCGCCCAGAAACGGTTCATCAGGTAATGCGTTGCCGTGGAGCAGAAAAACGAGCAGCTAAAGGCGATGTCCGCAGCGAGCCATCTCTTGTACACCGCGAGCGTCGAGAACTGGACGAGGGCCGCGACGCCGCCCACGGTAAGAAAACGCAAAAACCTCACTTGCGTCTCGCGTGTCGGTGCCATGCCCTTGTGCATCAGCCAATCCGAATGAGTGTCACCGGCCAATCGCAACTCCAATTCGCCCTGGTGGGCTGCGGCCTGATCGGCCGGAAGCGCGCCCATGCGCTGGGTCAGCGCGGACGCCTGCGTTACGCCTGCGACGTCGACGGTTCGCGCGCCGCGGAACTGGCTGCGCTGGTGCCCGGATGCCACGCGGTGGGTGACCTGGGGGCCGTGCTCTCCGACGCCTCCGTCGATGCCGTGATCGTCTCGACGATCAACTCGTCGCTCGCCTCGCTGGCTCTTCAGGCCGTGCGTGCGGGCAAACACGTGCTCATCGAGAAGCCCGGCGCACTCGCCTCGTCGCAGCTGCGCGAACTGCAGGCCGCCGCCGCGTCCACCGGATCGCGCGTGAGGCTCGGCTACAATCACCGCTTTCACCCCGCCCTGCGCAAGGCCCGCGAACTCGTCGACCGCGGCATGCTCGGCCCGCTCATGTTCCTGCGCGGACGCTACGGCCACGGCGGACGCCGCGGCTACGACCGGGAATGGCGCGCGGATCCGCGGCTGTCCGGAGGCGGCGAACTCATCGACCAGGGCGTGCACCTGATCGATCTGTCGCGCTGGTTCCTGGGCGACTTCACCCGCGTCGAGGGGCACGCCGCGACCTTTTTCTGGGACATGCCCGTCGAC
>JAJXVO010000222.1 GCA_021782105.1 bacterium | reverse complement strand
CGGCGTGGTGCGACTGGATGCCGGCGGAGCCGCAGCGTGTGAGCACGAAGGGGCGCTGGTCGGGGTGGACCGCGAGCTGGACGCCCTCGAAGCTCTTCGTGCACAGGAAGGAGAACTCGTTATGGATATTGGCGGGGCGGCCTGCGTAGTAGACGGTCTGGGGTGGTTCGCCCTCGGGTTCGGTGAGGTCGAGCCACCAGCCGGAGACGCCGTCGCGGGTGATTTTGCTGGTCTGCGGCCAGAGCCAGGCATTGAGCTTGGGATTGGTGTAGTCGAGCAGACAGCCGCCGTAGTAGCCGCACTCCTCGGGGTTGCCCTTGCCGTCGGTGGCGAAGACGCCGGCCTTCCAGCCGGTGGCGAAGGTGGGCGATTGTTTTTCGACCATGGGGCCGGACTGGGAGATCACGATATGCACGCCGAGCTTGCGGTAGTGCTCGATCCACTGCGCGGGGGTGCGGCCGTCCTCGTACCAGCGTTTCGGCCAGACGTAGTTGTTGCGGTATTGCGCCCAGCCGGAGTCGATGACCATGACGTCGACGGGGTAGCCGCGCTGGGTGAGCTGCTGGTAGACCTCGTTGAGGGACTTCCAATCGTAGTAGACGCACTTGCTCTGCCAGTAGCCGAGGGCCCAGAGAGGCGGGAGGGAGGGGCGGCCGGTGAGGCGCGTGTAGCGCTCGATGACGTCGGAGATGCGGGGGCCATCGATCACGTACAGGTCGATTGGGCCACCGGGGGAGCTGAGCTTCAGCTCATTGGGGTCGGACTTGCCGAGATCGAAGTGGAGCCGGTGGACGTTGTCGAAGAACAGGCCGTAGGCGTGGCCGTCGCGGCCGGTGCTGATGAGGAAGGGGACGGGGTAGTCGGCGGTGACGTTGCCGGACTTGATCTGCTGACCGGCCCACAGGTCGCGGATGGTGCCGCGGCGGTCGAACTTCCCGTGGTTCATATTGTCCTCGCCCAGCCCGTAGAGATGTTCGGTGGAAGCGAGGGGATAGGTGAAGGTCCAGGAGCCGTCGGGTCCGGGGGTGATATGGAGCTTGGACAACAGCGGGACGCCATCGGGAAGGGAGGCGACAGACATGCCGAGGTCGGAGTGGCTGACATCGACGGCCATGGCGGAGGTTGCGATGCGGTCGGCAGTCGGGGAGTTGGCGACGTTCAGGGGCGCGCGGGTGTGGGGCGCGTTTTCGAGGGCGAGCGAGGGTTTGCGCACGAAGCGGCCATCGCGCACGAGCCAGAGTCGGACGATATGGGCGCCGACGGCCTCGATGCGCAGTCGGGAGCCGTTGGGGGAGGCGATGGTGGCCTGCGTGTCGGCGGCGCGGGCGAAGGGGGCTGCGGCGCACGCGAGTGTGCAGAGCAGGGAGAGGGCGAAGGGACGGAGGGTCATAACAGGAATCATGCTCTTTGGCACGGGACGCCGGGCGTCGCCATGGCGAGTGCAGGCTATCGTTTGAGTGGCGTGTTTCTGACGACTGAAGAAGTCGCCGCGAGAACCGCGAAATTTCAGGGGCTCGGTCTGCGTTGCTTGCGCCAATAGGCGCTCAGGAGGCGGTGGCGGCGCCCCTGGCTTTTCTGTGGCCAAGTCTCAAGCCGGCTCAGGTGGTGGCACGGACGCTTGGGGCGGCGGTGCGGGATATCTGGGTCAGGCGTGCTGACGATTATTGAGAGCGCGGCGCAGGCAGGCTTCGAGTTCGTCGACCGAGTAGGGCTTGGGGACGAAGGCGGTGAACCCGTGGAGCTTGTAATCGGAGATCACGGGATCGCTCGAATAGCCGGAGCTCACGATGGCCTGCACCTGGGGGTCGATTTTCTGGAGATGGAGGATGGCCTCGCGACCGCCGATACCTCCGGGCACGGTGAGGTCGAGGACGACCAGATCGAAGGGAAGGCCCCTGGCCTTGGCTTCCTGGAAACGTTGAACAGCTTCGGCGCCGTTGGAGGCGAGTTGGAATTCGCAGCCGAGGCGGCTGAGGGTGGCAGCGGCGAGCTTTCGGATGGGCTCCTCGTCGTCCATGAACAGGACGCGGCCCTTGAGGGGGGCGCGAGCGGGAGGAGGAGGCTCGCAGGGGGCTGCACTTGCGGCGGTGGGCGCGTCTTTGGATGCGGGCAGCCAGAGATGGAAGCGGGTGCCTGAGCCGGGGGCGGATTCGACCTCGATGTGACCCTCGTGGCGTTTGACGATGGAGCGGACGACGGCGAGATCGAGGCCGTGGCGCCCTGCGTCGATGGCGGAATACGGGTCGAACAGATGGCGAAGATCCTTGGGATCGAGGCCGGGGCCGGAGTCCTCGACGACGAGATGGAGGTAAGGGCCGGGCTTCAGCGACCCGATTTCGCCTTCGGCGAGGGAGGCGTTCCAGGCGCGGAAGGAGAGGGTGCCGCCCTTGGGGAGGGAGCCGAGCGAGTAGGCGGTCACGTTGTGGATGGCCTGGAGCATCTGCCCGCGATCGAGGAGACCGGACCACAGCTCCTCGTCGAAATCGAAGATGAAGCGCGCGGCGGTCGCATCCTCGGAGGCGCTTTCGGCGGCTTCGCGCACGATCTCGGGCAGGCGTTCGGGTTTGCGCAGGGGGCTGCCGCCGCGGGCGAAGGTGAGGAGCTTCTGTGCGAGCACGCGGGCGCGCTGGGCGCCCTTGTTTGCCTCGTCGAGGAAGGGGCCCGCCTTTTCGTCGACGCCCTCCTCCATGCGGGAGAGCGTGAGATTTCCGATGATGATCGTGAGCAGATTGTTGAAATCGTGGGCGATGCCGCCGGCGAGCATGCCGAGTGCTTCGAGGCGGGACGAGCGCTCGAGTTCGGCCATGAGCTTCGACTCCTTCTCGAGCTGGCTGCGGATGACCGCGGTCTGGGCTGCGACTTTGCGGTGCAGGGCGAAGGCCCAGAGCAGGCCGAGGAGCAGGGCGACGAGCATGCTGACGCTCACGAGCAGCGCACGTTCGGGAGTCCACCAGGGCGCGGCGCGCAGGACGGACAGATCTGCGGCTGAGCGGAGGTCGACATCGAAGCCCGCGGGACGCTGATATTCGTCATACTGGAGCCGATACACGCCGGTCGCGGAAATGAGCGAACCGAGGCTGGGCTGGGGCTCGGTGGACAGGTGCTGGGGAAGCGGAAGATGGCATTCGACGAAGCTGGAGCTGCTCTGGAGCACGTAGACGAGGTGACCGAGCCTGGGGGAGACATCGACGAGCGTGCCCTGGATGCGCACGAGGCGTCCATCGAGGGCGTCCGAGGGCATTGCAGCCGGTTCGATCGAAGTGGGGGCGGGGCTTGTGCCGGGGCCGGTGTGCAGGATGGTGGCCTCGCGCAGGACGAAGTGGGCGCCCTCCTGTCCCTGCAGCCCCATCAGCTGGACGCGGGAGCCGGGCGAAAGGGGCTTGGTGGTGCGGTCGAGCACCTTCAGGCTTTCGTTGCCTTCCTGCAGATACAGGTAGCGTCCGGGAATCTGGAGCGTGACGATGCCTTGAGTGCGCACCCAGCGAGTGTGGGTTTTGCCGGAGAAGCGATTGAGCTCGGAAATGGAGCGGTAGGGCACGGAGGCGGGGTCGGCGGGGAAGGAGGACTCGATGCTGATGCCCTCGGTGGACTGGACCCAGAGCACGAGGCCTCCGGGGCGCCCGTGTGTGTCGGCGATGCGTGTGCAGACACCCCGCACCAGCACCACGGAGTGGAGCGCTTTGGAGAGATTGGAATCGGGGGGGAGGAAGGCGGTGAAATTGCCGGCGGGGGTGGAGAAATCGACCTTGAGCCGTGCGGAGACGGGTTTAATGGTCCGCAGATAGCCCTCGATTTCCACGTAGCTATACTCGTCATACCCCGTGAGGGCCTGGTCGAGCGTGAGGCGGCGGGGCTCCGGAATATTCAGATCGGACAGACTGCGCACATCGGTGGCCTGTACGCCGGGCGCCAGCCGGCCCGCGACGGTGGTCCCCGTCACATCGACGAGGCGGCCGGCGGGTGGAGGAGCCGGAGCGTTGGGGGCGAGGTTGATTTTGAGCCCTCCGCTGGCGTCCTGCACGAAGAAGAATCGGGCATTGGGGGAGGACCAGGTGACGACGGCCATGAGGCGAACGTAGTAGCCTTTTGCGGCTTCGGTGAGGCTGAGATTGGTGATGTCGTCGGCGAGGCGCAGGCGGATGCTTTGCGCTTCGGCGGAGAGCGCAGTGTGCGCGCGGGTGCCCGCGTGCCGGTAGAAGGCGTCGGTCAGGCTCAGGCTCGGGCCACGGCCGCGAACCATGCCGACCGCCTCAATTTCGTCGCCGTGCGTGAGGTAGTTGGTTTGCGCGGAATCGACCTCGAGCTGGCCGGTGCCGTCGCGAATCACGACCTTGGTGCCCGGGGCTGCGTTTTGCACGCGGCCTGCCACGTGGACCCAGGAACCTTCGGACACCGAGTTGAGCGAGTCGATTTTTACGAGCGGGGCGTTGAAACGGGGGTCGGATGACAGCCAATGCAGCACGCGGATGTTGGCAAAACCGGTGACGTAGACGTCGATGTGGTGCAGCATGCCGGAGGAATCGGCTGTCCAGACATACAGACCTTGGGCGTGAATGAAGGCGCCCTCGAGCGAGGGCGGGGAGACGGCGGGCAGATTTAGGACGCGAAGTGCGACGCGGTGTCCGTCGACGATCGTATTGAGGAGGATATGGCTTGGATCGGATAGGGATTGTCGGTCGACATAGGCGTCGAAGCCGACCTCGGTGATGTTGTGCACCGACGAATCCATGATGCTCCGCGTGGCATCGTGGACGGGGATCAGGGACATCGTGCCGAGCACGGTGGCGCGGGTGACGTCGAAGCCGGCGGTTGAGATTTTGCCCTGCAGACGGACGCGCTGCCCTGGGAGCAGGGCGAGGGGCCGGGTGGTCAGCGGCAGGAACACACCTGTGCCGTGGTCGAAACCCCAGAACACGCGCCATTCGGGATCGCAGTACCCGACGACGAGAGTGAAATCGGCGGGATGGGGGACCAGACGCCTGTCCTCGGACTGCATCCAAAAATCGCTGGCATTGAGGAAGGTGGAACGGGTTGGGTCCTGGGCTCGGAGGGTGGGCACGAGCAGCAGCACGGCGAGCGCCAGCAGGCGGCCGAGGAGGGGCTGCAGGGACAGGGGCGAAGTGACCTGTGAATGACTTCGCATGGATCGTCGGGGTGCGAGGAGACCACACGATCAGGCCGATGCGTTCAAGCGGTGGAAACCGCTTGATGATGAGTGCTTATACTCACTCCCCGAGGAGGCGGGGAGTGGCGCTGCGGGACTTAGGGTCGTGGGGTGGCGACGGCGGGGGCTGGCGTGTCGAGGACATCGCGACAGTCGCGCACCTCGAGGCCGGTGACATCGTTTTGTACGAGAATCGGCGTGGTGGGCGCGTGATCGGCGCGCAGGCGGAGGAGTTCTGCGTCGGCGACGTGATCGAGTAGGAGCGCGGGGCGGGCGTCGGGTGAGGAGAGTTGGAGTTCGACGTGGTCGAGGGTGAGGCCTTGGACGTGGCGGGCGAACAGGCCGTAGGCGGGCAGGGTGCCGTAGACGCTGGGCTCGGGGTAGGCTTTGGCGAAATTGGGGACCGCATAGGAGGTGGGCGCGGTTTTCACCTGACCGTTGAAGCGGATGAGGATGTCGCTCAGGGACAGGTCCTGCACCGGGTGGCCGGCGACGCCGTCGATGATGATGCCCTGGGGGGAGGAGACGCCGGAGGCGACCACGGAACTGATTTTGATGCGGCGGGCTGTGCCGATGGGCGGGTGATTAGGTCCACGCAGCCGAGCACCCAGGCAGATGTAGATCGGCGCGTTGACGATGTCGCGCATGGTGAGATTGGAGACGACGATGTTCTGCATCGAGCCGCCGTCGACCTCCTCGAGGGCGAGACCGCAGCAGTAGTCAAAGGTGCAGTTGGAGATGGCGATGTTCTTGAACCCGCCGTTGGCCTCGGTGCCGAGCTTGATGCGGCCGGTGGGTCGGCCTCTGGGGTTGGGGTCCTTCTTGAAGGTTCCGTCGAGCAGTGAGCCTTCCTCGAAGCCGCTGACCTGGCAGTTGGTGATCGTGACGTTTTCGGTGGGTCGCTTATAGCCGAGGGCGAAGCTGCTTTTCAGACATATGCCGTCGTCGTAGGGGGAATTGACGGTGCAGTTCGCGATATGGACGTTCTGACAGCAATCGATGTCCATGCCATCGCGGTTGGTATCGATCTTGAGGTTGTCGATGGTGAGGTTGTCGGCGGCGGTGGCGAGGATGCCGAAGTGGCCGGCGTGAAAGATTGTGAAGTCGCGGAGGATGATGTTGCGGCAGTTTTTGAGGGCTATGGCCTTGTTGCCGACGCCGGCGGGGAGGGCGTCGTGGGCGCTGGGCCAGCCGAAGGGGCCGGGGGTGAAGGTGCCGGTGACGCCCGGGGTGACGTCGCCGTGTTTGGGCCAGTGGGTATGGAGTCCCGGGGGGCCGTCTTTGCGGCCGAAGCCGCGGCTGAGTCCCTCTCCGTCGATCATGCCGGGTCCGAGGATGGAGACATCCTGGACATTT
>JAJXVO010000221.1 GCA_021782105.1 bacterium | reverse complement strand
GTCGCCACCCGGGAGGGCGAGGAAAAGCGTATCCAGGAAATCCTCGCCGCCCACCCCTCCCTCAAATCCTGCAAGCCCGTCTTCTTCCGGGGCACACTCTCCGAGGGCTTTCGCATCGCGGCAAATCCCAGGGCCTCGGATGCCTCCCTCTCCCCGCCGCCGCTCCCCCTCGCCACTGCCAACTCCCCGGCGCTGGTCGTGTTCACCGAAACCGAGATTCTCGGCCGACAACGCCCGCGCCGCCCCTCGCGACGCATGCGTTCGGTCGCCCAACGCCATCAGGTCGACCAACTGCTCGATTTCGCCGAGCTCGTCGAAGGCGATTTTGTCGTCCACATCCAGCACGGCATCGCCCTCTACCGCGGTCTGTCCAAGATCGAGACCCACGACGGCCTGCGCGAAGTAATCTCCCTGGAGTTCGACGACCATGTCGTTCTCCACGTCCCGCTCCAGGAGTCACACCTGGTCAGCCGCTATGTCGGACTCAGCAAGACCCGTCCCCAACTCGGCCGCATCGGTTCGAACCGCTGGGAAAAGGCCCGCAAGGCTGCCGAGCTCGCCACCATCGACCTCGCCGCCGAGCTGCTCCGCATTCACGCCCAGCGCGAAGCCCGGCCGGGCCACGCCTTCCCTCCCGATTCCCCCTGGCAGAAGGAGTTCGAAGCCGCTTTTCCCTTCACGGAAACCACGGATCAGATGAAGGCCATCGCCGAATCCAAGGCCGATATGGAGCGCGAACGCCCCATGGACCGCCTCATCTGCGGCGATGTCGGCTACGGCAAGACCGAGGTCGCCATCCGCGCCGCCTTCAAGGCCGTCCAGGGCGGCAAGCAGGTCGCCGTGCTCGTCCCCACCACGGTCCTCGCCCAACAGCACCTCAATACGTTCCGCGAACGCATGGCCGGCTATCCCGTCGCCATCGAAATGGTCAGCCGCTTCCGCTCCAGGGCCGAGCAGACCCGCATCCTCGCGGCCACCGCCGCAGGCCAGGTCGATATCCTCATCGGAACCCATCGCCTCCTTCAGACCGATGTCGTCTTCAAGGATCTCGGCCTCGTCGTCGTCGACGAAGAACAACGCTTCGGCGTGCGGCATAAGGAAAACCTCAAGCGGATGCGCGCCACCGTCGATTTCCTTTCGATGAGCGCCACCCCCATCCCCCGGACGCTCTACCTCGCCCTCACCGGCGCACGCGACATGAGCGTCATCGAAACCCCTCCCGTCAATCGCCTCCCCATCCAGACGATCGTCAAAACCTACGACGAGAAGCTGATCGTCGATGCCATCCGGTTCGAAATCGCCCGCGGCGGACAGGTGTTCTATCTCCATAATCGCGTCCTCACGATCGGCCTCGTCGCCGACCGCCTCCGCCAACTCGTTCCCGATCTGCGCGTCGGCGTCGGCCACGGACAAATGGGGGCCGATGCCCTCGAGCACATGATGACCGATTTCGTCGCCGCAAAATTCGACGTGCTCGTCTGCACCACGATTATCGAAAGCGGTCTCGATATCCCAAACTGCAATACGCTCATCATCGAGGGCGCCGACCGCTTCGGCCTCTCCCAGCTGTATCAGATCCGGGGGCGCGTCGGCCGCTTCCGTCATCAGGCCTATGCCTACCTGCTCCTCCACCGGCACACCCACCTGCTCGACGTCGCCCGCCAGCGCCTCGCCGCCATCCGCCAGCACAGTCAGCTCGGCGCCGGCTTCCGCATCGCCATGCGCGACCTCGAACTTCGCGGCGCCGGCAACCTCCTCGGCGCCGAGCAAAGCGGACACATCGTAGGCGTCGGTTTCGAACTCTACTGCCAGCTCCTCCGCCAGTCCGTCGCGCGCCTCAAGGGCGAGCAGCCCGCCGCCCGCATCCGCGCCAACGTCAAACTCGACTTCGTCTTCCTCGGAGACGGTTCTCCATCCCCGGACCGACGAAATTCCGGCTACGAGGACGCCTATACCGCCCTGCGCGACGCCGAACACGCCGCCGCCGGAGTCGTCCACGTCCCTCTCATCCAGGCCCGCATCCCCGCCTCCTACATCTCCGAGACCCGCCTGCGCATCGATTTTTACCGCCGGCTCGCCCTCGCCGAATCCCTTCAGCAACTCAAACAGATCCAATCCGATCTGCAGGATCGCTTCGGCAAATTCAGCGACGAGATCAAGGCCCTCCTCCTCATCACCGAAATCCGCCTGAGAGCGGAACAAAAAAGCATCGGTTCCGTCGAAACGGACTCCAACCGCCTGAAATTGCTCCGGGCAAGCGGGCGCCGGGATGACTGGGTTATGCTGGGCACCCGGTTTCCAAGGTTGACCGCGCCCAAGCCCCTTCTACGTTTGCGCGAAATCGTCACTTTCCTCAACAACCTCTCATGATGTTCCGTCGCTCCTTAGGCGCCACCCTCCTCGCCCTGCTGCTCTCTGCCCTTTGCGCCCGAGCCGACCAGGCGGCCGCATCCCCTTCTCCAGCGAGCACCCAGAAGCTCACGGCCAAGGTTGACGACGGCCTCGACGTTCGCTTCGCCAACGGCATCGCCGCCATCGTCGAAAACCAACCGATCACCGTCGACGACATCCGCCGCGAAATCGCGCCCCTCATCCCCCAGCTCCAACGCGAATCCCATAACGAGGAGGAATTCAACCAGAAGCTCCAGGCCCTCCAGGATGAGGTGATTCAAAATCTCATCGACCGCGTGCTCATCGTAAAGGCCTTCAAGAAGAAGAAAGAGGGCGACGACGAGGTCCGCAAGGTCCCCGCCAGTTACGTCGATAACCGCATCGAGGAAATCCAGAACGAGCAGTTCGACGGCGATCGCTCCAAGTTCCTCGCCTACTTGCGTTCCCGCGGAATGACCATGAAGGACTACCGCAAGGAGGTCGAAGACGACATCATTTACAACTATATGCTCGGTCAGCAGCGCAAGTCCGCCAGCATCGTCAGCCCAGTCAAAATCGAGCAGTATTACAACGAGAACAAGGACCGCTTCTACCAGGAAGATTCAGTCAAAATGGGCATGATCCAGCTCAACCGGAAGCCCGGTGAGACCGACGAACAGCTCCGTGATCGCGGCAACGAGATCATCGCCCGTTTCAAGGCCGGCGAAAAATTCGACGATCTGGCCAAAACTTACAGTCAGGACGCCCACCGCCTGCGCGGCGGCGATTGGGGCTGGCAGAAACGCTCCGACCTCAAGAAGGAGTTCGCCGACCCGCTCTTCACTCTCAAAAAGGGTGAGCTCACCCATCCCATCATCACGCCCGAAGGCTGCTTCATCCTTTACGTCGAAGGCCGGAAATACGCCGGCGTCCAGTCCATCGACGACGTGCGCGATCAGATCGAGCACATCCTCGCCCAGCAGATGGCGCAACGCAGCCGCGAACGCTGGCTCGAACGCCTTCGCCGCGACGGCTACGTGAAGCACTACTGAGGCCCCACTTTCCCTTCCCGTATGCGGCTGTCATCTGACAGCCGCTTTTTTTTGCCCACCCCAGCCCGTCTCCCGCCGCCCCTCAACTCTCGTAATCGTACAGCTTCGGATCGCGGTAGGGCGCCCTCCTCCTCGCACGATACCGATGCTTGGCTTCCATCGGACCACCCGGCCCTTCCGGTCCCTCTCCGCCGCCCATTCCGGTTTCGTCGTCCATTCCTTCGCCCGCCTCTCCAGCCCCAAGGCTCTCCTCCAGTTCCTCGGGGTCCGCCCCTTCCTCAAGTTTCCGCACCACTTCCTCCATCTCTCCCTCGATCTTTTCACCCGTCAGCTCCGAAAGCCTCCTCATCATCCTCCCCATCGCACGTGGATCGTTTTCATCCACACTCGAAAATTCGCCCTCCATCGCGCTCAGCGCCGCCTCCATCCGCGGATCTCCCTCCCCCTTCGCCGCTGCCGACTCCCCAACGGCCCCCTCCTCGCCGCCGGGCTTTCCCGGACCCGTGATCGCAAAGGACGAAAGCACCCGCTCCATGGTGTACGACGGATTGTCCGGACACCTGGGCACCTTCGCCCCCTGGGCGAGCGTGCGCGCAAAGAACTGGTAGACGGTGTTGTTGTCGGGACAGTAGTACTCGTAGATCGGCATGGTCGTCTCCGATTTAAGCATCCTTCCTCGGCTTGGCAAGTTGGTGCCCATGGACGACCGCTCCGCCGCCCGCCCCCCGGTTCAACGCATCCACCGCGGCCGCCAGCCGGCGACGCCTGTCATCGTCGCCCGGAAACAGCGTCAGCTGCCCGCCACCATCCTCCACCCCGGAAAGTCTGACGCTCACCAGGCGCAGCGGCCGGGGCTCGCGCCACGCCGCCCTCAGGCATTGCCCCAGCACCGCCACAAAAGGCGTCTCGAGATCACTCGCCTCCGCCAGCGATCGAGCCTGCGACGCGTGCGTGAAATCCGGATACCGCACCCTCACCGTGAGCGTGCGCACCCGCTTCCCGTCCGCCCGTACCTTCGCCATCAACGCGTCCAGCATGCCTTTTGCCACCCGCTCCACGGCGCCGAAATCAGGCAGGTCCTCCGCGAACGTCTCCTGCTGCGAATACGATTTGGCATCGTCCTCCTCCGTCTCCACCGGACGGTCGTCCTCGCCACGCGCCGCCGACAACAGGCCTCGCCAGCCGCTCCCCGCCAGCATCGCCAGGTCGTCTTCGCGGCAGCGCAGCAGGTCGCTCACCACGCGCAGTCCGTTCGCCACAAACACCTCTTCCGTCTTCGCCCCCACCCCCGGCAGTTTCCCCACCGGCAGCGGTGCAAGGAACTCCGCCTCGGTGCCCGGCGGCACCACCACAAATCCCCGCGGTTTCCTCAGCTTGCTCGCAATCTGCGCCACCAGCTTGTTCCCGGCCAGTCCCATCGAGACCGGAATTTCAAGCTCGTCCCAGATTCGCCGCTGCAAGCCCCGCACCGCCCCGATCAGCTCGGCTTCACTCCTGTGCCCGCACGGGCCCAGGTCCATGTACCCCTCGTCAATCGAGTTCCTCTGCACCAGCGGCGTCAGCGTTTCACATAGGTCGAACATCCGTCGGGAGACCCGCCCGTAGTTGCCGCTCGAATGCGGGATCAGGATCAGGTCTGGACACACCTTGAGCGCCCTCGCCGTCGGCATGGGCGTGTAAACCCCGCAGGCCCGCGCCTCGTAGCTCGCCGACGAGATGATCCCCCGCTCCCGCCCGCCCACCGCGCACTTGGTGCCGCGCAGCGAGGGATTGATGGCCTGCTCCACCGAGACAAAAAAGGCGTCGGCGTCGAGATGGGCAATCGTCGGAAGTCTCAAGGGCTCAGGCATGGCGACAGACCAATTTCACGCCCTCCGCCGCCCCGCGCAAGTTCCACCTCACTGAAGCACCAGCGGCAACACGACTCGGAACCGTGTCCCCATCTCAGGCTTGCTCTCAAAATCGACCGAGCCCTCCAGACAGCGCTCCACCAGAAACTTCACGCTGTACGTTCCCAGCCCCCTGCCCATGCCCTTCGTGCTGAACGAACGCTGGAACATCTGATGCTGTATCTCCCGCGGAATCACTCCCATGTTGTGGACCCAGAACTTCAGTTTGAGCCCTCCAAGCTCGCAACCCAGCGTGATCGTCTCCCCCACTTGCGAGGCTTCCGCCGCGTTCTTGACAAGGTTGCCCAGCACCCGCGTCAACAGCGTTGCGTCCGTCACAAATTCAATCAGGTCGCTGTGCTCGTCCACCACGATGTTTCGGCGCTCGCACACCGGATGTGAACGGTATGCTGCCGCGATTTTCCGCAGAAACGCCATTGAGTTGACCATCGACGGCTGCACCTTCAGCTCCGATCGCTCCGCCGCGGCGAGATCCCTCTGCGCCACGATTTCTTCAATCAGCCCCCTCGTCATCGAATACGCGAGCTGCGTGTCGTCGAGCAAGTCCGAGGCCACCGACACCCGAAGGTTGTCCAACAGCCCTTCCACGCCACCCGCCAAATTGATCACGTCGTGATAAAAGATACGCTCGAGCGCCCTGCGCCGCTTCTCCTGGCTGAGGTCGGATATCGCGACAACCGCGAACCGCTCGCCCCGAACCTCCAGCGGGGTCGACAGCACATCCAGATCCAGCGCCTCGAACTCTCCGTTCACCACGCGGGATATTCTGCACTCCTCCCTCGCCTTCACCCCTCCAAGGCCTGAAAGGATCGCCCGGAGCGCCCCGCATTCATGACA
This sequence comes from bacterium, assembly GCA_021782105.1. GTDB lineage: Bacteria > Verrucomicrobiota > Verrucomicrobiia > Opitutales > Opitutaceae > MWDT01. The sequence goes on along the minus strand of JAJXVO010000221.1, from coordinate 376 downwards.
GGCTTCGGCGTTTCCACACCCCTCCGGACCCTCGAATGCGTGCACGCAGGAAAGTCCCTCGCCAAGACGGACGCCCACGAGTTCATCGAGCTGTTTGCCGCGCGCAAACTGGCCTAGATTGCTGCTCGTCGCGACGATCTGACGCCCCTGGTTCAGAATCAGCATGCAGTTGATGCCCGCCTCCAACACCGCTGCCACCAAAGGACTCGCGCTCAGGAAACCGGCCTGAGTGTGCACCGCCCCGATGCTTTCCCGACCGGCTGGCACAAAAGAGGCCTGCCCCTCATCGCCAGCGTGTGGCTTTGCTCCCGTATCGCGCATGTCGGACGCCATGGGTTGAGGTTAATCCGACCACCGTTGTCAACGCCCGCCGAGA
>JAJXVO010000220.1 GCA_021782105.1 bacterium | reverse complement strand
GGGTGATGTCCCGGCCTGCATAAATGGAGCCGTTGTCCACATAGAGTGTCTGGGGCACGCCTCGTTTATACAGGGCCGCCTTGAGCGTTGCCTTCAGCGTTGTGGTGGTTTCCTCGTGGAAAAATCCCCGTGGCAGCACAGCCGCGAGGCGTCGTCGAGGAAGGCCACCAGGCGCGTCTGCCTGGGCTCGCCGCCGCTGTCCGGCACGTAGGGCCCGAAGAGATGTGCGCCGGGACTGGCGACGCCTCAGCGCCGGACGGGCACGCCGTGTGACGACAGGTAGGCCTTCACATCGGGCACCGTGAAGGTGCCGAAATGGAAGAGAGAGGCGGCGAGTACGGCGCTGGCGTGGCCAGCGTCGAGCACGGAGGCGAAGTGTTCCATCTTGCCGGCGCCACCGCTGGCGATGACGGGGACGTCGACCGCGTCGCTGACGCGCCGGGTGAGCTCGAGGTCGTAGCCGGCCTGAGTGCCGTCGCGGTCCATGCTGGTGAGCAGGATCTCGCCTGCGCCCAGTTCAACGCCGCGCATGGCCCAGGCGACGGCGTCGAGGTCGGTGGGATGGCGTCCGCCGTGGGTATAGACCCGCCAGTGCGGTTCGGGACCGGGGTCGCGTTTGGCGTCGATGGCGAGCACGATGCACTGGGCGCCAAAACGATCGGAGGCGGCCTTGATCAGCGCAGGATCCTTGATCGCCGCCGTGTTCAGCGAGACCTTGTCGGCGCCTGACTTCAGCATCGCCTCGATATCGGACACCGAGCGGAGTCCCCCGCCGACAGTGAGGGGCATGAAACACTGCTCGGCCGTCGCGGCGACGACGTCGTGCATGATCTTGCGACCATCGCTGGAGGCCGTGATGTCGAGAAAGACCAGTTCGTCAGCGCCCTGGGCGTCATAGGCCTTGGCGCATTCGACAGGATCGCCGGCATCGCGAAGTTCCTGAAACTTGACCCCCTTGACGACGCGACCGTTGGTGACGTCGAGGCAGGGAATGATTCGGCGTGAGAGCATCGGCGGGACCTTGATGCGAGGCTGATTGGACACCCAGAAACGAGCTCCGACGAGCGGAGCGGAAGCCGGGTGTCGGCGACTCAGCTCTCGGCGTGCGCGATGTCGGGATCGAAGCTGACGATAAGGCGGTAGGTGTTGCCGGGGCGCATGATCAGAGGATGATCGCGGACCAGGTACTGCAGATAGTGGATCTTGCCGTAATTAGTGCGGTAATTCGGATCGTTGGTGACGACCTCGGTGTCGAGCCACGTAGCCTGAAAATCGTCCTTGATGACATTGCAGCGGTGTCCCTGCTGGCCGAGCATCAGGGAGCCTGCGACATGGTATTTCGAGTGCGGTGCGGCGATCGCGAGCACGTACCGGAATTTGTCGAGGGTGATCTGCTGCTTCACCGTGTAGGCGAACTCGCACTGGATCTTGGAGCCGGTGAAGGTCCACTGGACCTTCGCGCTTCCGAGGCCGCGGATGATGTTTTCCTTGGTGGTGATCAGCTCAGGCTGGTCGTAGCGGAAGAAGAAGCTGTTGCGCAGGCCCAGGCCGGTGACGCAGTTCTTTCCGTAAAAGGCGGGCACCGTGACATTCTCGCCGAAGGTCAGTTCGGGGAGCATGATGGGCAGGTAGGTATTGTTGGGCCAGTCGAAGATGCCCGGACAGTGCGGGAAGGTGAGGGCGTCGGCGTAAGCCTTGGTGCCGCAGGAGACCAGGGGAATCTGGAAGTGCAAGCCGCTCTCGGTGTCGCGATAGAGGAACAGACCCTGTTCCTTGCGATTGGATTTGTCGAAGATGACGAAACGGCCGGTTGGGCGGGGCTGGTCGATGCGTGGCACGCCGGCGGGCATCTGCACGGCCTTGGCAAGGCGGGACCACTGGCACAGGTAGCGGGCCGCGTCGAAGTTGGCCATGCGCGTAGTGTGCTTCGGGTAGGCAGTGCGCTCGGCATCGCGCAGGTCCACACAGCCGTGTTCCTGGTCGAGGTAGGTCTGATAGAAGAAGAAAAAGAGCCGGCGGAGCAGGTCGAAATATTTGGGTTTCTGGTCGTCGGCGATCCAGCCGTCGCGCAGGCCCTGCAGGATCAGACTGATGCAGTGCATCTGGCCGTAGACGCCTGCGGCGCGGCCGAAACTCCACCCCAAGCCGTCGGAGCGCACGAGATCGGGCATCACCTTGATGTATTTCTCGGCGTAGGTGCGAAGCGTGGGGAGCTTGCGGTCGCGCACGCCGCTGTTCGCGTGGAGCTGGAGAGCCGAGCGGATGAAGACGAAGGTGAGGACGCCGTAGAGGCTGAAATTACCGCCTACGCCGTCGGCCGCGTCGTCGAAAAATCCGTTGGAGCTGGTCTGGTTGATGCGGTCAACCATGCGCTCGATGAGGCGCGAGGTCTCGTCCTTCTTGGAGAGCCCGAAGCTGTAGCGCGCGACGGCCTTGGCGATATTGAAAGCCTGCCAGTGATTGTCGTAGTCGCTGCGGTGGAGCAACTGCTTGTCGATGCGCTGCTGGGTCTCTTCGACCAGGCGTTCCCAGACGGGATTGCGCTCTTTTGAAGGGCCGAAGCAGAGGAGGCCGAGGGAGGCGTACGCGAGACCGTTTTCGGCGGCGGGCTCCGTGAACATCTGCGCGGTGACGCAGCGTGCGGTCAAGTCAATGAGATCGAACCCCTTGAGTGATGCCTCTCCGGTGGCGCGGTAATACTCGCCGAGCGCGTAGGCGATATGGCCGGGCTCATCGGGGCGGGGCGCCTCACCGGGGGAGGGAAGGACGGTGCCGTCCGGCTGGATCGAATCAAGGTTGTGGCCCAAAATCGAACGGGCCATGTCGAGACATTGCTCGGAGAAACTATGCATGCGGGAAAGGATTGCGGCTTGCCGGCGTCGGCACGTATGCGGCGACGGAAACTCTATTTGTCGGGGAGTTGACGGGTCTGGGCAAGAGGGAAGTTGGCTCGGAAAACAAAAACCCCGGCGCGAGGCCGGGGTTGTGGAAAATCAACGCGCGATGAGCTTGAGAAACTCCTCGTTGGTCTTGGTCTTCGAGAGGCGGGCGAGCATGGTCTCGGTGGCCTCCTCGATCTTTTGGGATACGAGGGCGCGGCGGAAGAAATGGACGCCCTCGAGCGTCTTTGCGTCGAGCAGGAGCTCCTCCTTGCGGGTGCCCGAGGAGCCGATGTTGACGGCCGGCCACAGGCGCATCTCGGCGCACTTGCGGTCGAGGACGAGCTCCATGTTGCCTGTGCCCTTGAACTCCTGGAAGATCACGTCGTCCATGCGGCTTCCGGTCTCCACGAGAATCGACGCGACGATAGTCAGCGATCCACCGTCCTCGGTGTTGCGGGCGGAAGCAAAAAGTTGGCGGGGTTTCTCGAGGGCGCGGACGTCGAGGCCGCCGGAACCTGTGCGACCGGAATTGCGCAGGGTGTTATGGGCACGGGCGAGCCGGGTGAGCGAATCGAGCAGGAGGACGACGTCCTTGCCGCACTCGACCATGCGCTTCGCACGCTCGATGCAGAGGTCGGCGATTCGAATGTGGTTCTCCACGTTCTCGTCGTTCGATGACGCCCAGACCTCGGCGGGCACGTTGCGGCGAAAATCGGTGACTTCCTCGGGGCGCTCGTCCACGAGGAGAATCATGACATGACACTCGGGATGGTTCTGGAGAACGCCGAGGGCCATATCGCGCAGGAGGGTGGTCTTGCCGGTGCGCGGAGGAGCCACGATGAGGCCGCGGGTTCCCTTGCCAACCGGGCAAAAGAGATCGACGACGCGGGTGGTGAGGCGGCCGTCCTTGTACTCGAGTCGCAGCTGCTCCTCGGGAGAAATCGTGAGAAGCTGGGTGAACTCCATCTTGGCTTTGCGGGCTTCGATGGTGAGTCCGTCGACAGTCTCGATGAATTTGATCTTTGGATTCGGAAAGCGGCCGTCAGGGGGAAATGCGGTGGCTCCGACCATCTGGCCGGTCTTCAGTTTGAACCGGCGGATGAGTTCCTTGGGAACGAAGGGGTCGGTCGGACGACGCTTGCCCATGCGGGTGACGTCGAGGAGTTGCCCGTTGCCACCGCGGCCCACGTCGATGTCGAGAACACCCTCGACGCGGATCAGGTTTTCGGTGGGGGCGGGAGTCGGAGACGGGGAAGGTGCCGCCGCTGGGGCCTGGGCGGTCGGGGAGGTTTCGGGAGCAGCAGGCGAGACGGCGGGAGCCGGTTCTGAATGTGTGGACATGCGTATGGGAAATCTTGGAGGGACGGGAAACGCGCTTACGGGTTCCCTGCCAGGCGCTTCGGAGCAGCGACAAGGCTCAATGGCGCGAAACGAATGGGAGAATCGATTCCGTGAAAAGCTCCAGGTACAAGATGCAACGGAGTTTTGGGGCCGCTGCACGGGTTCCGGGTCTTCAATCAGACCTTCGAGTCAAAAGCCCAAGCGATATCGCTTGAATGACAAAGCAATAAAAGAGTCTGCCGAGTGGTCGTGTCAAGCACCTGATGCAAAACACCTCAAATACGGTCCCGGTCAGGGTAACTCACGGAGGATTTCCACTTCATTGGGAGGCAAGCAGATCCGCTTTCCGTCATCGCTTTCCAACAGCAGGCGTCCGCGTTCATCCACACCCAAAAAAGAACCGATGATGTGGGCTTGCGCGCCGGGGGTGGCGACGGAAACGCGGCCGATTTTCCAGGCGGCGTTCAGTGCGGGAAGCAATTCCGTGATGCGTGCGGAGGCGATGCGTTCCTGAGCGACAGCGAGGTGGGCGAGCACCTGGGCGACGATTTCCTCGCGGGAGGGCGGGGGGGCTACCAAGTCGCACAGGCGAACGACCTGCCCGGCGAGATCCGGTTGGAAGGCCTCGGGGGCGTTGTTATAATTGATGCCGATGCCGACCACCGCGGTATCTGGCGAGTAGCGCTCCACGAGGATTCCGGCGAGCTTGCTGCGTTCGACCATGAGATCATTGGGCCAGCGCAGACGCATGCCGGGCACACCGTAGCCCTCCATCGTCTCGCGCAAGGCCCAACCGGCGGCGAGCGGGAGGATCGCCCAGGCGTCGGCATTGCCGGGCGTGGGCAGGACAGCCGAGAGCCAGATGCCTCCCTCGTCGGACACCCAATGGCGGCGATAGCGGCCGCGCCCCTGGAGTTGGGACTTGGCGATGACGGCGTTCCACCCCGGCAGCTTGCCGGCGATGTCGTTGGTGGAGCTGACGACGTCGAGTTGAAGGATGTGCCAGGAGGGACTGACGTTGGGTGCGGAGGATGCGGGCATCAGACGTGGGAAGGGCGAAGGAGAGAGGCTCAATTGGAATCCACGCCACGGTTTCTGCGGCGGGCAAGCCTTTCGTCGAACACGGAAGCGAGTATCGAGACAGCAAGCACGCCGGTGATGACGATGAGGGACACGTGGGGGCGTTCCTTGAACCAGACTTCCAGCGGGTGGTAGGCGGCGGCGACCATTTTGGCGCCGATGAAAAAAAGAATGAAGCTCACTCCGTGTTTCAGATACTTGAACAGGCCCATGATCCCGCGCAGAGCGAAAAACAGGGAGTTTAGGCCGAGCACGGCGAAGACGTTGGAGGTGATGACGACAAACGGATCCTGGCTGATGCCCATGATCGCGGGGATCGAGTCGACGGCGAACAGCAGGTCGGTGCTGCCGATCACGAGGAAAACGAGGAACAGCGGCGTGATGCACAGCTTCCCCTCGAAGCGCGTGAACAGATTGGGGCTGTCCGAGTCGCCGGCGTGAACGGGCAGCACTCGGGAGGCGAGTCGATAGAGCACGTTCTTTTCGGGATGCACCTGCTCGCCCGAACCCGCGGCGACCATCTTCCACGCCGTCCAGAGCAGCAGCAGCCCGAAGACGTACATGAGCCACGCAAAGCGATGGATGAGCGCGATGCCGAATAGGATGAATACGATGCGCAGAACGATCGACAGGTAGATGCCGAGCTTGATGAGCTTGGGCTGAGCCGACTGCTTCACGCCCATGAGCGTGAAGATGAGGATGAAGACGAAGAGATTGTCGACGGAAAGTGAATACTCAGTGAGGTAGCCCGCCAGGTAGTCCTGCCCCAGGTGGCCGTTGCGGGGGTGCATGAGGAAGATCAGGCCGGCGTAGCCCAGGGCGACCGCTATCCAGAGGGCCGTCCAGCGGAGCGCGGATTTGACCGTGATGGGCGAACGGCGGTGCGAGACGACGTAATAGTCGACTGCGGAGACGGCGACGAAGATCACCAGAAAGATGATCCACAGATGGGATTCGTCGTTGGAGCGCACGCCCAGTTGATGGGAGTTCACTGCAGGTTGTGCGAATGAAAAATAGGGCTGCGTCGGTCCAGTGGCGAGGCATGGGATTCCCGGATGCCACGCGAACAGGCCGCGAATCGCAAACCGTGTGCGGCGTGGTTGCTGCGGCCACGAAAATGGCGGCGACTCGCTTGCCGAAATATCGTCGCCCGTCGTGCGGTCACGGGCTTGCGGCCCGGCGAAAAAAGACGCCGCTCCGGAAAGGACGCGGCGTCGAGAGTGAGGTGACGGGCCTTGGGCTCAGGCGAGGCGCACGAGCGTCTTGCCC
>JAJXVO010000219.1 GCA_021782105.1 bacterium | reverse complement strand
TCTTGTCGAGACCGTAGCCTTGGACACCAGGAAATCAACCGTCTTGTCGTAAATGATCCCGCGCTGGACCGAGCGGAGATGGTCGCGGTCCTCGGTGAGGGCCTTGATGATCTTCTCGGGTTTCTCACCGGTGCGCATGGTCTCGCGATAGATGTAGGTGTCGAAATCGCGCTCTCCGACGTCGATCTTTTCCTTCTCAGCGATCTTTGAAAAGATCAGCTGCGACTTCACACGCTGGGAGGCGGCCACGCGGGCGCCGTCGACGATCTCCTTCTTGTCCTTCTCGAACTGCTCCTGCGGCACGCCGCGGCGCATGTTCTCTTCGATGAACTGACGGAGAACCGACTGGAGTTCATTCTCCACCAGGGCCTCGGGGAGCGGAAAATCGACTCGGGCGCAGACGGCGTCGATCACCTGGCGGCGCTGGACGTTGCGATTCTGCATTTCCTTCTGAACCTTGAGATTCTCGCGAACGCTCGTGCGCAGACCCTCCAGGTTGGTGGCGTTCTGCGACTTGAAGAAGGCCTCGTCGAGCGGGGGTAGGACGCGCTCACGCACCTCCTGAACCTCCAGCGAATAGACGACGGCTTTGCCAGCCAGGGCCGCGACGGCTTCAAAGTTCGCCGGGAATTGGATGGTGACATCCTTCTTGTCGCCCGCCTTGAGGCCGGCGATCTGCTTGCCGAGGCCGGGGATGACTCCCTCGTGCTCGCCCTCGACCTCTTCCCAGGTCTGCGGGACCTTGGCGTAAATCTGGCGGTCGGCGACGAGCTCGGCAACGGGGTTGCCGTCGATCTTGCCCTCGTAACCAAGCTTCACGTAGTCGCCCTTCTGGGCGGCACGCTCAACCGTCTTGAACTCGGCACGCTCGCCGCGCATGCCCTCGACGATCGCATCGATCTCCTGCTCCGTGACATCCACGGGCGCGAGTTCGGTCGGCAGCCCGACGTATTCGGGAAGTTCAAATTTGGGATGAACGTCGACTGTGATCGTCACCGTGGCCGCCGAGCCCGGCTCGATCTTGCCTTCGTCGACCTTGGCGATCGCAGCCACCGCGATCTCGTCCTTGGACGTCGCTTCCTGGAAGGCTTTCGACACCACCTTCTGACGAAACTCGCCCTCGATGTCCTTGCCATAGCGCTTGATCACCATCGCGGCCGGAGCCTTTCCCGGACGAAAACCCGGCATCTGCGCGAGGCGGCAGAATTGGCTGACAACAGCCTTGTGCTCGGCGTCGACCTCATTCGGCTCGAGGGAAACGACGAGATTTTTGCGGGTGGCAGAGAGATCGTTGATCTGTATGTTCACGGCGGACTGGGAAGGTTGGTGAGGTTGAAAGGGTCGACGCTTAAGCCCCGGGACGGTCCGGTCAATGCCCGATTCGCAGGGCTCGGAAAATCGGGTTCGCCCCGCAGTTTGGGTGCGCAGGGGTAGGCGGGAGCGTCCGCGCTTGCTCCCTCGCTTCACGGGGCCTTTTCTGCGGAACCATGGCCACCCTCAAAGAACTCAGCGCAGGCGCCGCTCCCTTGCTGCTGCTGGACGCCGCCTCCTCGCGCGTCCAGGTGGCAGTCGTGGGTCCCGGCATGGACCTGAGTTGGAGTGCCGCCGAGGGCGAGGCGGGCGACGCCGTGTTTGCGTGCGTCTCCGCCCTGGCTGTCGATCTCGGTTCCATCGCGGGATTCATCTATTGCGAGGGCCCCGGATCCATACTCGGGATCCGAAGCGTCGCCAGCGCCATTCGAACCTGGAACGTGCTGAAGCCGAGGCCCGTATGGTCGTACCAAAGCCTACGCATCGTCGCAGAAGCGTCTCGCGATCCAGCGCTGACCGTGGTCGCCGACGCGCGCCGCAACACCTGGCATCTGGCCCGGGCGGGGCAACCCCTGAGGCGGGTCGCGACCGAATCGCTCCCAGCGGGGCCCCTGGCCATGCCCGAAGGATTCCGGCACTGGAGCAAACTCACCGGCCGCGAGCCTCCGCGCCCGGTCGGATACGACCTCGCGCACCTGCTCCCCTGGGTCGCCGACCTCAATCTGTTCCAGCCGGCCACAGAGCCGGATGCCTTCCTGCACGAGGAACCCGCATTCGCCACCTGGACGCCGCAGATCCATCGCGCATGACATGCGGCCCGAGTCTGGCCGCCCCCTTCGCCTCCCTTTTGTGAACTCACCCGTTTCCTCCTCCCGCCTTCCGCTGCGCTGCTGGGCCGAAATCGACCTCGATGCTCTGGAACGCAACCTGCGCCTTATCCGCGCCTCGCTGCCGGCGCACATGAAATATGTGGCAGTCGTCAAAGCCGATGCCTACGGCCATGGCCTTCACCACACTGCCGCCGCGCTCATGCACGCCGGCGCCGATCTTTTCGCGGTCGCGAATCTCGCCGAAGCCGCGGCGCTCCGCGAGCTTGGCTCGGGCTGGCCCATCCTGCTGCTGAGCCCGACGCTCCCCGACGAGGATCGTTTCCTCTCGTTGTACGACGTGGCCGCGACCGTCTCCACGGCCGACGAAGTCGACCGCTTCGACGCCGCCGCGCGTGAATGCGGCCGCCCCCTGTCGGTGCATCTCAAGATAGACACCGGCATGGGACGGCTCGGGGTATGGCACGCGGAAGCCGAGGCGCTCTACGCGAAAATCGCCGCCGCCCCGCATCTCAAGCTGGCGGGCGTGTTCACGCACTTCGCGAGCCCGGACGACGATCCCACCTTCACCGCGGAGCAGCGCCGGCGCTTTCTCGCCGCCCTGCATCGCTGCCGCGGCCTCGACCTCGCCAGCCTGTTCGTCCACGCGGACAACAGCGCCGGCCTCGAGAGCATCGAGACCGCCGGGCCATTCAATGCCGTGCGCATCGGACTGCTCCAGTTTGGAATCCTGCCCCACCCCAACTCGCTGCTTTCGCAGGTCTCGACAGAGCCAGTATTCAGCTTCCGGACGCGCGTGGGCGTCGTCAAACGGTTGCCCGCAGGCACCACCGTCAGCTACGGCCGCACCCGAACGCTCGGCCGCGACAGCACGATTGCCATCCTTTGCGCAGGATACGGCGACGGCATCTCCAGGTCCACGAGCAACCGCGCCGAGGTGCTGGTCCGTGGAAGGCGCTGTCCCGTGCTCGGGCGCGTCACGATGGACCAGACCATCATCGACGTGACCGACAATCCCGGAGTCATCGCGGGCGACGAGGCCGTGCTCGTCGGCCGCCAGAACGGCGCCGAGATCTCGGTCACCGAATTCAGCGCCTGGGCCGACACCATTCCCTGGGAAGTACTCTGCTCGGTCACCAAACGCGTCCCGCGAGTCTACAAGACCGCGCTCGGCCTCTGAAGGCGCCCCCCTCGCCCGCTGCGAGTATCCGTGCTCCGCCTACGCAGTCGCCCGGAGCCGCCGCAGTCGGCCGGGATTTTCAACGGATGGGCCGGTTGACCTGGATCGGAAATCCCTTCTTATTTCCGCCCCATGAGCACCGCACACGCCATCGATTATCGCATCCTCGGGGACGACCTCCAATTTGTTGAAATCGAACTCGACCCGAATGAATCGGTCGTCGCTGAAGCCGGGGCGATGATGTACATGGAGGACGGCATCGCGGTGGAGACGGTGTTCGGGGACGGCTCGAACCGCAGTCAGGGCCTGCTCGACTCGCTCGTCGGCGCGGGCAAGCGGCTGCTGGCGGGCGAGTCGCTGTTCATGACGCTCTTTCATAATCGCAGCACCACCAAGCGCCGGGTCGCTTTCTCCGCCGCGTATCCGGGCAAGATCGTTGCGGTCAATCTGGCGACCCTGAATGGCGAACTCCTCGCCCAGAAGGACGCGTTCCTGTGCGCGGCACAGGGCGTGAGCATCGGGATCGCGTTACAGAAGCGCATGGGCGCCGGCTTCTTCGGAGGAGAGGGATTCATCCTGGAGAGACTCCAGGGTGACGGCTGGGTGTTCGTGCACGCAGGCGGCACGCTGTACGAGCGTGAACTGGCCCCGGGCGAAGTGCTCCGAGTGGATACAGGATGCGTGGTCGCGCTCCAGCCGACCGTGGATTTCGACATCCAGTATGTCGGCAACGTGAAGACCGCCCTGTTCGGCGGCGAAGGCATCTTTTTCGCTACCCTGCGCGGGCCCGGAAAGATCTGGCTCCAGTCAGTCACGCTTTCCCGGATGGCCGACCGGATCGTCGCCGCCGCCCCCCAGATCGGAGGGGCACGCAAGGAGGAGGGCTCCGTGCTCGGCCCCCTGGGCCGTGTGTTCAAGACAGACTGAGGCCTGGACCGCATTCCAGCGTTTCCCCTTAAAAGTGGCGCAGACGGGGCGTTTATGCATCATCGTCGGTTTTCCAGCCCATGAAAAACTCCCTCCTATTCGGCGCCATCAGTGCCGTCGCAAGCTCCGCGGTTTACCTCATCGCCTTCCTCCTCGGCTATCAGACGACCAATATCGCCCACGGCCAATGGTTCTCCCTGCTCGGATTCATACTCCCCCTCGTCGTGCTGTACCTGGGCATGCGCGAGGCACGCGAGTCACGCTCCGACCAGTCGGCCGCCTATCCCTACTCCCAGGCCGTGCTTTCTTCACTGACGATTTCCATCTTCGCAGGCCTGTTCGCCGCAGTCTACATCTACATTCATTTCACGTTCATCAACCCGAACTTCGTCCAGTACTACGGCGAATTCACGCGCACGAAGCTGGAGACGGTGGGCAAGATGACGCCGGAGCAGATCGATACGACCGTTCGGATGCAGGCCAAGTTCATGGGGCCTGTGATTCAAGCGGTGTTCACGATCATCTTCGCTCCCATTATCGGCACGATTGAGGGATTGATTCTCGCGATCTTCATCAAACGCCCCGCAGCCGACACCACCGTTCAGTCCGTCTGAACGGCTCACGACCGCAGTCCGTCGCCGGGGCACGCCGTGCCCGCGGCGAACGGTTGGTCCGCGCCTCCTTTCGCTTCATGGCCTTCACCCTGGACACCCCCAGTTACGCGCTGATCGACGGCGTGCTCTGCAAGCTCAACCGCAAGGGTGCCGTCGTAAGGCGACACGCCCCCATGGGCCTGCTCGTAGAGGAATTCCTCGTACACGAAGACCGGATCCTGGTCCGCGAGTCGGGCGATGGCGTCTTGCTGGGAATGACAAACCTGTACTGCCTCGACGCGGACCTGCGCCTGCGCTGGCTCGCCGAATCCCTCGCCGGCGGCGACGTCTACGCGGGGCCCCTTTCCATGGCCCAGGGTCACGTGTGCTGCCCCACGCGCCTGGGGAAATCCTGTGAACTCGCACTGGAGGACGGGCTCCCGATCCGCGGCGAAGCCATGGCGCTCCTGAAGACCTGAGAGGACAGCCCGGGCGGCGCCTTCCGCCCCCTACTTCACGACGCCCGCGACCGTGAACTCCTCGCGGTCGTGATACAGGTGGCGAATCCGAAATTCGGATGCATGCTGCGAAAAGGGCGATTGCGGGGCCCGCAGCTCAGCCAGGAGTTCGAGCGGGCGAACCCGTCCGAATTTCAGGTTGACCACAAAGCGCCTGCACCAGCGGCGCGCGAGCCAGGGCTCCACGATGTCGCGCAGCACGTGGTGCGGCTCCTCGACCATGTCGCAGAACAGCCAGTCGTAGGATTTGCCCTCGGGCGGCGCCACGTGGAACGCATCCTCGCGGCGATGCACGATGCCCGGGTGATCCGCCGCTCCGCCCTTCAACGGGCCGTTGTCGATCGCGTCGACGCGCGCACCCCGTTTCGCCGCGCTGTAGCTCCAGCCGCCGGGCGCTGCGCCGAGATCAGCCACCGTCTCCCCCTCGCCAGGCTCGAAGCCTAGCAGTCCGTAGGCCTCCTCGACCTTCAGGTAGCTGCGCGAGGGGGCCAGCGGATCGTCCGCCATGCGGCGCGGCCCGTTGAGCACCAGGACCCGCGACGCGTGGAGCCTGCCAAAATCGGAGAACCACACGAACAGGCCCCGCACCGATCCCATTCCGCGCGGCAACTCGGGCGTGGCAAGTTTCGCCACCCGTGAGAGCCGCTTGCGCAGCAGGTCCAAAAAGGTCTTCTCCACGGCCCCGATTCGACGTCCGAGCCCCACGAGCTCGGCCGGTCCCGCGAAGATACAGGGCCACGGTGTATCGATGCGTTCGCCGCGCAGGCTGGAGAGCATGAATTCGAGCACCTGCTGCGCCAGGGCGTTGACCGAATCGCCCGAGATCTCCGTCGGCTCGTTGAGCAGCCGGTGGGCAAAGGCCAGGTCGGACGCCGCCACATGCGATTCCGCGCCCGGCGCCGACACCCAGCCCGGCCCCAGTCCCTCGACCGCAAGGGTGTGGCCACGCAGTTCGTCGGCGAGGAGCGATTCAAATCCGGCCTGGCAGGTGCAGAGCATCGCGGCGCAGCATGGCATGGCTCCCTGGTCCGGGTGCAATCCTTTTACTCCACCCCACCCTCCAACCGGCCGCAGGCCATCGCCCCCGCTCGAGGCACTCGCAATTTCTGGCTTTCGTCCCTCCCCCGACCTTTCTTTTGTTGCAGTCTCATGATCCGCCTTCCCGAGCTCCTTCCGATCCAGCCTTTCCGCGGTCCCGTCCGGGGAGTGGCCCGCA
>JAJXVO010000218.1 GCA_021782105.1 bacterium | reverse complement strand
TCCTGAGCGAGGAGATCCTCGCCCGGGTAGCTCCGATAGTGAACCAGGCTCTCGCTCTCCCAGAGAATCTCGGGGGCTCCTGAATCCCCGAGGCGGGCGTCGGGTTCGTCGAGATCGGAAATCGCGTCGACGGAGCCGCAACGCTCGAGGATGGCCTGGAGCGGATCGGCCTGGAGGGCTTCGGCGAGCTGGCTGAAGGTCCTGTCCATGGAGCCGGGCTCGACGAGCACGAGGCGCGACTGCGGGGGAAGGTAATCGGCCAGTCCGGTCGTCGAACGTCCCATGGGGACCCGGGGCGTGGCAGTGAGTGTGATCGAGTCGACGGCGGCGCCGGAGCGCTGGGTAACGGGATCCAGGATACGGATGTCCTCGATGGCGTCGCCGAAGAAATCGAGGCGATAGGGTTGATCGGCCGTGACAGGGTAGACGTCGATGATTCCGCCGCGCACGGCGTAGGTCCCGGGCGTCTCGCAAAGCGCCTCGGAGTCGTAGTCGAGGGTCCTAAGCGTTTCGACGAGGACCGCGAAGGACTGGCCCTGGCCGCGGCGCAGGATGATTTCGCGTGCCTGAAGATCGCCGCGGGCGGGCACGGGCTGGGCGAGGGCGGCCGGGGTGGTGAGCACGACCAGACGGTCGCAGCCAGCCGGGGAGAGCAGGCGGGAGAGGACGGCGAGGCGGTCGCTGGAAGCGCCGAAGGCGTCGCGAATGTCGCCACCCTCGGGCATGGCCTCGGGAAGGACAAGGCTCTCCCAGGGCGCGCGCGGGTCGAGGGCGCGACCGAAGAGCACGACGTCCTCGGCGAGGCCCTCGGCTGTCCTGAGATCGGGGACTATGACGAGCCAGGGGCCCGGGCCTCGCGACTGTATCCAGCTTGACAGCACCGCGCCCCGGGCTGGAGCGCATACGCCGAGGAGGCGGCAGCGGGACTGGAGGCGGGTGGACATGGAGTCCGAAAAGTGGCCCGTCGCCGCAGTTGGCGCAAGCGCGCGGGCTGGCGGCCGGAGCGGCCTAGGGTTTGGCCGGCGAGGGAGGCAGTCCCTCGTTACGCACATGCTGCAGGGCGACGCGCGCGGCGGCCTCCTCGGCGGACTTCTTGGAGGAGCCGCGCCCGGTGCCGAGCAGGCGGTCAAGCAGGTACGCCCCGGAGACGAAGCTGCGGGCGTGCTCCTCGCCGGTCGTTTCGAGAAGGACATACCGGAGGGCCTCGTTGCCGAAGGCGGGCTGGACGAGCTCCTGGAGGCGGCCCTTGGGGTTTTCGAGGTCCTCCATGCCGGCGAGGCGGACGCCGAGGTCGCGGTAAATGCCGAGCACGATGTCGCGGCACGCGGACCAGCCGGCGTCGAGGTAAAGGGCTCCGACGAGGGCTTCGAAAGCGTCCTCAAGCGCGGCCGGACGACTTCTCCCTCCGGTGGACTCCTCGCTTTGGCCGAGCAGCAGGCAATCGGGAAGGCCGATCTCGAGGGCGAGTGCGGAAAGGAAACTGCCCTTGGCGAGCATTGCGCGACGGCGTGTGAGCGGCCCCTCGCGTTCGTCGGGGTAGAGGGAGAAAAGGGCGTCGGCGAGGATGAGCTGAAGGACGGCGTCGCCGAGGAATTCGAGGCGCTGATTATTGTCGGGCTCGGTAGGGTGGTCCTGAAGAAAGGACATGTGCGTGAGCGCGCGTCGGAGCAGGCCGGGGTCGGCGAAGCGGTGGCGGATGCGCGCCTGGAGCCCATCGAGCGGGGCGGGATCGGGATTGGGGCTCGGCGACATGGGGGTCAGGAACTGGCGCTGCTATAGCGGCGGAGTCCGCGGCGAAAGCACCAGACGGCGAGCCAGAACCAGACGACGGCGAGGCCGGCGAGCCAGAGCATGTTCATAGGTTCGAAACCGTGGATGAGTACGCTGGCGGGCACGTTGCTGGCGACGACTGCGGGAAGCCCGTAGACAAAGATCAGACTGGCGGCGCCGCGCAGGGCCTCGCGCGGGAGGCGCGAAAACTCGAAGATGTTGAAATACCCCCCCTCGATGCCCTCCGTGCCGATGATCCAGAAAGTGGTCGAGACGATCAGAAGCAGGGCTGAGTAATGGATGATCAGGGAAATGAACAGGAGCAGGACGTACAGCGCGATGTTCAGGATCGTGGGATGCAGGCCGAGGCGGTGGGCCGAGTAGACCACGACGGCGATCGCGACGATGGAGTTGAGCAGTCCGTCGGGGTCCAGCTTCCGGGTCGAGACCATGAAGATCGGATTCCCCGGCTGACAGAGGAAAAAATCGAACTGACCACTTCGGATGTTGCGGCCGAGCTCGAAGAGATTGGACCAGAACAGGCCCATCACAAGGCGCTGGAGGATCATGGCGGTGCCGACGAGCAGGAGCATCTCGTACTTGGACCAGCCGGCGATCGAACTCGTGTGGGCGTAGATGATGCCGATCAACAGGATGTTGACGGACATCCAGAAGAACTCGACGAGCGTCCACATGAGAAAATCGAAACGAAACATCATCGTCCGGATGATCGAGTACCGGGCGCTGGCAAGCCAGACGCGGGCGTAATGGGCGAGTTTCACGAAGGGAGGGGTTCAGCCGCCGACGGCGGTATGGCGGCGCAGGCCGCGGCGCCAGAGAAGCGCGGCGATCGCGAGCAGGGCGACGACCCAGCAGGCCTGGATTGCCAGGCCGGAGAGGGCCTGGGCGGGCGTGGCGATGCGGCCGGTGAAGATCGCGGCCGGGAAGTACATCTGGTAAAAATAGGGAAGGTATTCAGAGATCCGGTACAGATTGGCCGGCATCAGATCCAGGGGAAACATCTGGCCCCCGAGCAGTGTTTCGATCGCGTAGGATAAAATGATGAAGGACTGGATCTCGAGGAACCAGAAGCTCAGCAGGCCGAAACAGTAGGCGATCGTGAACTGAATGAGGGCGGACATGAGCAGGGCGGGGAGGCCGATCCACAGGCGCCACGACTCGGGGGGCAGGGATATATCGTGATGGAGGAACGCATAGGCGACGCCCACCGGGATGAGGATGAGCAGGCCCGAGACGGTGCGCGCCGAGATGAAAATGCTGAACCGGTAGGCGAAGTAGTTGATGGGCTTCAGCAGAAACTGGTTGATGAGCCCGTTGCGGATTTCCTCGCTGATCTGGTAATCCTCATTGAAGGCGCCGATGAAATACTGGAGCCCGAGCATCACCACGAAATAGGTGAGCGTCGCGCCGAGGGAGAAACCGCCGATGGTGGGGTGGCCGTGATAGGCGGCGGACCACAGGGCGACGACGACGATCAGGTGGGTGAGCGAGAACAGACCGCGCAGGAAAAAATTCCAGCGGTAGACGATGTTGCTCTGGATACCGACGAGAAAGGACTGCCAGTACTTGTTCAGCGTAGCGATCATGGCCTGGGCGGGGGCGCCGGGCGCGGCGCGCGGCGGGTCACTTGTCCTTGAGCGCGAAGCGCTCGATGAGCTCTCGGGAGAGACCCTTGTAGGCGCTGGCGCCGGGCGACAGGGGATCGTATTCGAAGATGGTCTTGCCGAAACTGGGGGCCTCGCTGAGGCGGACCGTGCGCGGAATGACCGTCTGGAAAATCTTTTCGGGCAGGTGTTTTTTGACCTCCTCGACGACCTCGCGGGAGAGATTGGTGCGGATATCGAACATCGTCATCACGATGCCGCCGACCTCGAGGACGGGGTTGATGCCGGCGCTCTTGAGGCGCTCGACGTTGCGCAGGATCTGCCCGAGGCCCTCCAGGGCCATGTATTCGCATTGAAGTGCGATGAGGAGAAAGTCGGCTGCGGCGAGGCTGTTCATGGACAACATTCCGAGGGCGGGGGGGCAGTCGATGATGATGGCGCGGTAGCGATTGGAGTCGCGGACCGGTTGGAGCACGGCGCGCAGCTTGCCGAGGTAATTTTCGGACTGGGCGATCTCGACCTCCGCGGCGGCGAGATCCTCCTCGCTGGGGATGAGGGTGAGGTGCTCGTAGGAGGTGGGCGTGAGCATGTCGAGGGCGGAGCCTTCGCCGTGCAGCGGGCCGTAGAGACTGCGGCCGGCCTGCTTTTCCACGCCGAGCGCGCTGGTGGCATTGGCCTGGGGATCGAGGTCGATGAGCAGCGTGGGGATCTTCTTTTCGGCGAGCGCCGCGGCCAGGTTTACGGCGGTGGTCGTTTTGCCGACCCCTCCCTTCTGGTTGGCGATTGTAAATACAGTGGTGGGCATGGAGAGACTGCAGGGTGGAGAGGCGCGTGAAGCGCGACAATCCAAGAAAACGCTCCGTATCAGAGCTGCCAGGCGGGACTGACAAGGGGGGCTCGGAGGCGAGGTGAAGCCTGGATGTAATTCCCGAGACGGATCTTATCATTAGGGAGGCGATGCCGATACGACACGAGACTTCGACGGGCGATCTCTGAATGGGTGCGGAGCGCGTTCGGATTGCCGCGGATGACACAGACCTCTCGCCGGTTGGACGGGCGGGGCGACTTCGCGGTCGTTCGAACCGCGTACGAGGCGCTTGCCTGGGTGGCGGAAAAGCGGATCTGAGGCGCTGAAGGCGGCGGGGACGTTCAGCCGACGCGATTGACGTCGACAGCGACGGCGAGTGCGTGGCGACCGCTGCCGACGAAGACGCCGCGCAGGGGGCTTATGTCGGAGAAATCGCGTCCCCACGCGGCAGTGACGTGGCGGTCGCCGGGTCGGAGATTGTTGGTTGGGTCGAAGTCGATCCAGCCGAAGGTGGGGCTGAAGACGGAGATCCAGGCGTGCGAAGCGTCGACGCCGACGAGCTTCGGGCTGCCCTGGGCGGGGACGGTTTCGATGTATCCGCTCACGTAACGGGCAGCGAGGCCTAGGGAACGCAGGCAGGCGATCGCCAGGTGGGCAAAATCCTGGCAGACGCCGCGGCGCATGCGAAAGACGTCGTCGAGGGGAGTGGCGATCGTGGTGGCTTCAGGGTCGAAGGCGAAGTCCTGGTGGATCCTGCGCGTGAGGTCCGCGGCCGCGTCGTCGAGCGACCGGCCGGGTTCGAAGGAGCCGCGTGCGTACTGCGCGAATACAGGCGAACGTGCGACGAGCGGAGATGAAAAGGTGAATTCCCGTGCGTTCCATTGCGGCGTGCCTGCCTGCGATTCCTGGATGTGGGAGCGCGCCTGTTCCCAGGTGGATCCCTCGAGGCCGAGTTCGGCCTCGTGCGCCGCGCGTTCGATTACGGTGCGGGCGGTGACCCTGAGGACGCGGTAGGGAACCTCCAGAGAGAAGGTGGTGGCGAGATTTCCGAAATAATCGGTGCGTTCGGCGCGGTGCTGAGGTGCGGGCGAGATCTCGATGCCATGTTCGAGGCAAACCTGGCCTGGACACGCGCGGGGCGTGAGACGGGCCACGTGATGGGAGGCGGAAACCTCGGCCTCGTGCGTGAAAGTCGTGGTATGGAGGACCTCGTAGCGCATGGATGTGGAATGGCCTCAGGAGTTTCGGGCCGAGGGTGCGTGCGCAAAGAAACGCCGGGTGACGGCGTTGGAGAGCTGGTGCATTTCGGCGGCGAGCTGTCCGAGAGTGTCGATGAGGGGGGCTAGGTTGGCAGTGGTACCGTCCTCGGTGAGCTCCGAAAGATCGAGACGGGCGAGACGTCTGCGAAGAACCGCGAGATCGCGCGCCTCGCGGCGTGTGGATGCGCCGTCGGCGGGGCTTGGAGGGAGATTCTGGAGGTGCGCGATCAGTGCGCCGATCTGGAATGTGAAGGAGCGGGGATTACGTTCCTCGGCGATCAGCAGATCTGCGACGGTCGGCCATTGCGGTTGCGAAAAGGTGAGCCGCCGGTAGGTCATTGCGCTGTCGGCGATCTCGAGGATGGCGGGGAGCACGCATCCATCGATGTCGTTGCGGGTGAGCAGGCCGGCTTGGAGGAGGGTGACGATGTTGACGGCGCGCTCGAGACGGCGGCCCATGTCGAGAAAACGCCAGGCGTGCCCGCGGGTCATGTTTTCCATCTCGAGGCCGCTGAAGGCGGCGAGGTGGAGCAGACAGTGATTCAACGAATCGAGGGCGGCGAGGGGCTGTGAAGTGGCAGGTGACGAGGCGCGAAGCCCGGCATTGAGCAGATTGAGGGTGCGCTGGGTGTCGGCGGAGAACCGGTCGCGGAGACTGAATGCGAGCGTCTGGAGGCGACCTTGGATTTCGCGGACAGTGCCGAGGCGGTGGGTGTGGAAAATGAGCCGGTGGCATTCGCGCTCCACGGAGGCGATGGAGCGGTGCCCGAGAAGCTCCTTGGAAAACACGTCGATGGAAACGAGCAGCCGCACCAGAGCCTCGAGTTCCGGCGTCTGCTCGGAGGAGGCCTCGCTTGAGACGCGCGAGAGCACGCAGCGCAGAATGCGGCAGATGTCCTCGAGGCGTTCGGCGTAGCGGCCGAGCCAAAAGAGATTGTCGGCGACGCGGCTGGGCACCTCGGAGGGCGCGCGTTCCAGACGGATGACACGGGTGGGCGGGCGCAGGAGTGAGAGGTCCGCCACGGGCGTATCGGACACGACCCAGGTGTCCTTGCTAATACCCCCGCCCTGCATTGAGACCGACGTGAAATCGGAGTCGGTGGCGGCGCGGGTG
>JAJXVO010000217.1 GCA_021782105.1 bacterium | reverse complement strand
TCGAGAATATCGTCGATCAGCAGCACGTGCCGGTTCGAGATGTCGAGCGTGAGCGAGTGGATCAGCTGCGGCGTGCCGGTCGATTTGGTCGAGTTGCGGTAGCTGAAGATCCGGATGCAGTCCAAGCGGACGGGATTCTTGATCTCCCGGAGCAGATCGGCCGTGAAGAGGATGGCTCCATTGATGATGGAGATGATGGTGATCTCCTCGTCGCCATAGATCTTCATGACCTCCTTGGCGAGCTGGCGGACGCGGCGTTTGATGGCGGCGGGCGGGATAAGCACGGCCTCGAGGTCGGGATGGGTGACGGCGGGCTTTGCGGAGGACGCAGGCATGGGAAGGGAAGGATGGACTCTTGAAATCGGCCATGCAACACGCTTGAGGTGACAGTTTCGCGACGGCGCGGGGCGCGCCGCCCGGGTCTCACAGCGAGGCAAAACTGCGGCAGAAGGCGGCGCGGTCGGCAGCTTTGAAAAAGGCGGTGCCTGCCACGAAGGTGTCGGCGCCCGAGGACCGGCATTCGGCGCAGGTGGCAAGGTCCACGCCGCCGTCGACTTCGAGGCGGAACCCCAATCCACGCTCGCGCCGCCAGGCAGCGATGCGATGCAGCTTCGGAAGGACGTCGCGGCGGAAGGATTGGCCACCGAAACCGGGCTGTACGGTCATGACAAGCACGAGATCGACCTCGCCGAGGAAGGGTTCGATGGCCGCGGCGGGGGTGTCGGGATTGAGGACGATGCCGTTTTTGCAGCCGAGCGAGCGGATACGGCGGAGCGTGGCGAGGTGATCGTAGGCGGGTTCGATGTGGATGCTCACCTGACTGGCGCCAGCCTTGATGAACGCCTCGGCGTAGCGGTGAGGCTCGTCGAGCATCAGGTGCACATCGAAAAACAGTGAAATGCCGGCGCGTCGGAGTGCGGCGACGGTCTCGGGGCCGAAAGAGAGATTTGGGACGAAGTGCCCGTCCATGATGTCAACGTGCAACCACGGGAGAGCGAGGTCCTGAACGACGCGGGCGCTGGAGGCGAGGTTGGCGTGATCGCCTGCGAGCAGAGAGGGGACGAGAAGGGGCGGGTACATGCGCCAGAGGAATGGAGGAGTCGGATTACCAAACGTCGAGGGTTGCGTGGAGGACCGAGTTTGCGAGCAGGTCGGCGAGGTGAGGCATCATATTGTACTCTGCCTGGAGCTGACCCAGATCGACGTAATCCTCGCGTTGCGCTTCGATTTTGCGCTTGGAGAACAGGACCGTGCCGTCGCGCAGGGTGAGGTCACAGCTGGCGGTGAGGATCAGGTTGAACTTTCGCGCCCGCGCGGGATCGGACTGGCTGGCGACGGTGGCTTCGCGGCGGTAGCCCACGAGCGTCACATGCAGCACGGCGTCGGCAGCGGAGGGCGAGTCGACGAGCTTCACGCGCCCGTCGCGCAGGAAGACTTCGCGCAGGCGGGCTCCGACCAGCGGGCGGGCCTGGGGGACGGCGGCGGTGCTGTCGACGGGTGCGATATAGAGGGAAGTGAAGGCGAGCTTGGCACCCGTCCCCAAAGTGTAGTGAGAGCAGGCGGACAGAATACCGACCGCCGCGACGGCGAGCAGGGCGAGGGACGTGAGGGAAAGGGCGCGAAATTTCATCCGGATCAGCCGATGAATGACTGCAATACGCCGAGGGAAAACAAAAAAGTGAAACGGCGGGGCTGGAGTGGACACGAAAAAGGCCGCCTGGCGGCGGCCTTTTGAAGAGGCGATCAGAAGAACAGGAAGTGTTTCTTTTTCGGTGGGGGAGGCATGCCGGGCTTGGGCATGAGCTGGGCCATCTTTGCATCGACCGCAGCGAGTCGTTTCTTGGCGAGCTCGGCGATGGGCGACTCGGGATAATTGGTGATGGCCTCGTTGTAGAACACCTTCGCGGCGGTGAAATTGTCGCGGTAGTAAAAAAAGAAGTCGCCGAGGATGATTTTGCTCCGCGACAGGGTCGTCTTCATGTCGGCAAGTCCCTTGGCCGCCACGGCGATGTTCGGATCGTGGGGAAAGAGGATCGTGAAGTCCTGATAGTAGGTCAGGGCGTCCTTGGTCTCGCGTTGGTCGTAGGCGGGGCCGGTGACGAGCGACGCGTGGAGATTGGCCATCTGAAGGTAGGCGTCGGGAGCGAGAAGATTGTCGGAATAGCTGTTGATCATCCGATCGAGGGCGTCGATGGCTTCCTCGGTATTTTTTTCGCGCTCCAAACCGCGGGCGATATTCATCAGCGCGAGCGGGGCGTAATCACTATAGGGTGCGTTGGCGACGATGACCTGGAAGAACTCGATGCCCTTTTGGCGGTTCTTGAAACCGGGCAACCAGCCCCAAATGCGATTGCGGGCTCCATCGAGCAGGGCGGACGCGATTCGGTACTCCTCGCCGATGATATCGTTGAAGCGGCTGGTGTTCGGATATCGCGCGGCAACCATCTGGAAGCTCTCGAAGGCCTTGATGTACTGATGTCTTGCGAGATAGATTTTGCCGGTGTGGAAGAAGGCCTCAGGGGCGTAAATCGAATTTGGGTAGTGTTTGACGACCTTCTTGTAGTTGTGGATCGCAAAGAAATACGAGCCGCGTTCCTCATCGGAGCGTGCGCGGTTCATGTAATCGAGCGCGCGGCGCCCGTCGCGACCGGAGAGACCGGAGAGCACGCCTCCCTCGATGCGCCAACCGGAAGAGGGAGACCATACGATGTCGGCCCGGGCGCCGATGGCCAGGAAACAGAGTAAAAATGAGACGAGACATAGCGCGCGCAGCGCCCGGACGAGCGAAAGAGGCATAAAAGGGTTCACCAGCGAATCAGTGCAGAACCGTAGGTCAAGCCCGCCCCAAAGGCGACGAGCAGGATTAGGTCGCCACGCTGGATGCGTCCGAGGCGGCGGGCTTCGTCGAGGGCGAGAGGAATCGATGCGGCGGAGGTGTTTCCGAAGCGGTCGACATTGATGTAAAAACGGTCCATCGGCAGTTCGAGGTAATGGGATATGGCTTCAATGATGCGGAGATTCGCCTGGTGGGGAATCACGAGCGAGATCTGATCAGCGCGCAAATGGTGTTGTTCCAAGATTTCCCGGCAGGCGTCCTCCATGCCGCGCACGGCGAGCTTGAATACCTCCTTGCCTTTCATGCGCAGGCGGTGGCTGTGGTTGGCAAAGCTTTCCTGGGTGATGGGGGTGCGGCTGCCTCCGTCGGAGATCCAAAGCAGCTCGGTGCCTTCGCCGAAGGCGCCCAAGCGGGTGCCGAGCAGCCCCGCACCGCGTTCGTCGGACATGCCCATCACGACGGCGCCGGCCGCGTCGCCGAACAGCACGCAGGTGTTGCGGTCGGTCCAGTCGACGATGGAGGACATTTTTTCGACGCCGATGACGAGCGCGTGGCGGTAACGACCGGAGCCGAGCATGGCGGCGGCGGTGTCCAGAGAGTAGACGAATCCGGAGCACGCTGCGTTGAGGTCGAAACAGGCTGAGTTTGTGCGCAGGCCGAGCTTGCGTTGCACGACACACGCGGTGGCGGGCATTGGGTAATCGGGGGTGATCGTGGCGACGATCAACAAATCGATATCTGAAGCTTCGAGGTCGGCGTCGCTCATCGCGGCGCGGGCTGCTTCCACGGCGAGGTCGGAGGCGGCGACGGCGTCGTCGGCGATGCGGCGTTCGCGGATGCCCGTGCGCGTGCGAATCCATTCATCGCTGGTGTCGACCTGGAGCGCCAGTTCCTCGTTTGTGAGCACCCGGGGTGGCGCATAGGAACCAGTGCCTAGAATCACCGTCGATGGGTGGGCCATGTTGGATAAAATTGGAATCGCTGCGCGGGCGGCGTACGCGCCTCAGGCAACGACTGTCGGGTGCAGGATCTCATTGGCCTTGGCGACGTCGGCCTCGATGCGCCGGTTGAGATCGATGCGGATGAATTCGCTGGCGTCGCGAATGGCACTTTTGATCGCCTGGCGGTTGGCGGATCCATGGGCCTTGAGGACGTTGCCGCGCAGGCCAAGCAGCGGGGCGCCGCCGTAGCGTTCTGGCTGGATACGCCGCTTGAGGGCGCCGAAGGCGCCCTTGGCGAAGAGTGCTCCCGTCATGCGCACCGGATTCGCCTTCAGTTCATCCTTGAGCAGGGTCTGGAAAAATTTCACGAGGGATTCCCAGCTCTTGAGGCAGATGTTTCCGACGAAGCCGTCGCAGACGACCACGTCGACATTGTCGAAGAACACCTGGAAACCTTCGACGGGCCCCTTGTAATGGATCAGGTGGCCAAGTCGTTTGAGGGCGTCGTGGGTCTCGCCGATGAGAGCGTTGCCCTTGCCTTCCTCCGTGCCGATCGTGAGCAGGCCCACGCGGGGGCGGTCGACGCCGAGCACGACGCGGCAGTAGTGGGTCCCTAGAATCGCATTGTGAACGAGGTGTTCGACGCGAGCCTCGGGATTTGCTCCGGCGTCGATGAGAATGAAATACCCCTTGTCGCGCGGAATGACGGGAGCGAGGGCGGGGCGCTCGATGCCCTCAAGGGGGCGGAGCTTGAGTGTGCCGGCGGCGACGAGAATCTTTGTGTTGCCAGTGCTCACCACGGCGCCGGCTTCGCCCGACTTCACGAGCTCGATCGCACGAAACATCGATGCATCGCGCTTGCGTTTGAGCGTTTGCATCACCTCGTCGTCCATCGAGATCACGTCCGCCGCATGGACGAGCGAGACCTTGGGATGAGAGACTAGGTGGGCGCGTTTGAGCAGCGGAACGAGCTTGGCCTCGTCACCAACGAGGGTGACGGGATTCAGGGACGGGAATTCGGACAGCGCGAGCCTGACCGCTTCAACGACCTCGGAAGGACCGAGGTCGCCGCCCATGGCATCGACCGCAATGCGACCGGCGTGACCGGCGGGGGAACCCATTGCTGGGATCGGAGATACGGGAGGTGCTAGACCTCGACGTCCAGCACTTGACGGCCACGATACAGGCCGGTCTTGGGATTCACGTGATGCGGACGAACGAGACTGCCGTCGGCATCTTTGGCGAATTCAGGAGCACGGAAAGCGTTGGCTGCGCGGCGGTTAGCGCTGCGACGTTTCGACTGCTTGCGTTTCGGATTGGCCATGGTGCGAGTGGTTTAGGAAGACGTGGAGCCTCCGTGCGGAGGCGAATGGATGCGATGAAAGGCGAAGGTGGTAAGTACTGCTCTGGGCAGCGTCAAGAAGGATAACCTTGATAAATTTTGAACAGGTCAGGCAGAAAACCAGAGGCCGAGGGCGGTGGCGAGGACCAACCGATAGACCGCGAAGGCGGCGAGGCCGTGGCGGGAAAGGAAGCCGACGAGGAAACGAACGGCGAGCGCGGCGGAGAGTGCTGCGACGACGATGCCGAAGAGCACCGACTCCCAGCCGAAGACGGTGATCATGGATGTGCCGCTCGAGAGGGATTTGACGACTGCGGCGCCGGCGAGCACGGGCAGGCCGACGAGGAAACTGAATTCGGCGGCGCGGGGAGGGGTGAGGCCGGCGAAGTAGCCGCCGATGATGGTGACCATGGAACGGCTGGTGCCGGGCCAGAGCGCGAGGCACTGCAGGCCGCCGATGCGGAGGGCTTCGGCCGGGGAGAGGTCGCGTGCATCCTTTGAGCTGAGGATGCGGTGGCTGCGTCGGCGCCAGCGTTCGGCGGCAAACATCAGAATCGCGCCGCCGATTTGGGCCACGATGACGGCGCGAACGGAAAACAGGTGGCGGTCGATGAAGTCGTGCGCGATCAGGCCAACGGCGGCAACGGGCAGGAATGCGAGCATCAGGGCACGCAGGAGTCGTCCTCCTTCAGGGTCGTTGCCAGTGAGGCCGCGGGCCGCAGAGAGGATGCGGCGCCAGTAGAGCAGGACCACTGCCAGGATGGCGCCGGCCTGGATGACGACCGCATAAGTGTCTGCGGCGAGCTTGAGGGTGAGGGGAACTCCGGAGGGGGTATCCACGGATGGCGGGTGGTGCCAGAGGGGTTCGCCATTGGCGCCGAAAAGGGGCCTGTCGGACTCCAGTCCCAGCAGATCGTTGGCGATGATGAGGTGTCCGGTGGAGGAGATGGGCAGAAATTCGGTCACGCCCTCGATCAGGCCCAGCACGGCCGCGGAGCGAAGATCGAGCCTGGTCGTGCCGGCTGGCCGGGCCGGGGCGTTGTCGGCGCGCAGGGGGAGGATGAGCACGGCGACGAGGGCCGCCGCTGCGAGGAGGGGGCGCATGGGGTCGAGGGATACAGGGAAGCGCCGACGCGGCAAGCTCGGGGGCGGGGGCGCCGACCGGACTGGACAACCCCGTCGGGAGCCAGCCAAGCTCCGTCTCATGGCCGCCGCCCAGCGAGTCCTTGTCGTCGAGGATGAACCATCGATCGCGGACACCCTCGTTTACGCGCTTAAGACGGAGGGATTCGCGGTGGATTGGGTGTCGGGCGGCGAGGAGGCGGTGACGCGGGCAGTCGACAGTGTGTGCGCGGCGATCGTGCTCGATATCGGACTGCCGGACATGACGGGCTTTGAAGTCTGCCGACGGATACGGCGCACCTCGCAGGTGCCGATCCTGTTTCTCACCGCGCGCACCGCGGAGGTCGATCGCAT
>JAJXVO010000216.1:3018-6607 GCA_021782105.1 bacterium | reverse complement strand
CCGAGGGGCGGCCGCCCCTCGGCCAGCACGTAGATGCTGCGACCGCCAGGGAGGCGGTAGAGGTCGTACTGGGGCTTGATCGTGACCTTCTTCACGCCCGGCGCTGAGTTCAGGCGCGAGATCTGGATCTCGTTGTCGAAATGCCCGATGTTGCAGACGATCGCCTGGTCCTTCATCGCGAGCATGTGCTCGAGGGTGATGATGTCGCGGTTGCCCGTGCAGGTGACGTAGATATCGGCCACGCCGAGGGTGCTCTCGATCGTGTTGACCTCGAACCCCTCCATCGCCGCCTGGAGGGCGTTGATGGGATCGACCTCCGTGACGATCACGCGGGCGCCGAAGCCGCGCAGCGAATGCGCCGAGCCCTTGCCCACGTCGCCATAGCCGCACACGCAGGCGACCTTGCCCGCGATCATGACGTCCGTCGCGCGCTTGAGGCCATCGGCCAGCGACTCGCGGCAGCCGTAGAGGTTGTCGAACTTCGATTTCGTGACCGAGTCGTTCACGTTGATCGCCGGCACGAGAAGCTTGCCCTGCTCGAAAAGCTGATAGAGGCGGTGCACGCCGGTGGTCGTCTCCTCGGAGACGCCGCGCCAGTCCTTCACCATCGCGGTGAAGATGCCCGGCTGCTCCTTGCCGATGCGCCTGAGCAGGTCCTTGATCACCTGTTCCTCCTCGGAGGAGGAGGGCGTGTTGATCCACGCGCTGCCGTGCTCCATCTCGTAGCCCTTGTGCAGCAGGAGAGTCACATCGCCGCCGTCATCGACGACGAGCTGCGGACCCTTGCCACCCGGGTGCGAGAGCGCGAGCCACGTGCAGTCCCAATACTCCGGGAGTGACTCGCCCTTCCAGGCGAAGACCGGCACGCCCGCCTTCGCAATCGCGGCGGCGGCGTGGTCCTGGGTCGAGAAGATGTTGCACGAGGCCCAGCGCACCGAGGCGCCGAGCGACGTGAGCGTCTCGATCAGCACCGCAGTCTGGATCGTCATGTGAAGCGAGCCGGTGATCCGGACGCCCGCCAGCGGCTTCTGCGCGCCGAACTTCCGGCGCAGCGAGACCAGGCCGGGCATCTCGTGCTCGGCCACCTCGATCTCCTTGCGGCCCCATTCGGCCTGGGAGAGATCGCGTACTTTGAAATCCTGATTTTGCGTGGACATGGTTGGTTGCCTTGGATCGTTGTTCAGCGGGCGGCCGCGACGAGTTCGGCGGTGCGGTTTGTCTGCTCCCACGGGAGACCATCCTTGCCGAAGTGGCCGTAGTTGGTCGTCTCCCGATAGATCGGACGGAGCAGGTCGAGCTGGCGGACGATCTCCGCCGGCTTGAAGCTGAACACCTTCGAGGCGGCCTTGGAAATCACCTCGTCGGGCACCTTGCCGGTTCCCATCGTATCAACCCAGATGGATACAGGCTCCGGGTAGCCGATCGCGTACGCGACCTGCAGCTCGCAGATTTCCGCGAGGCCGGAGGCGACGATGTTCTTGGCGACCCAGCGGCACATGTAGGCCGCGGACCGATCGACCTTCGACGGATCCTTGCCCGAGAAGGCGCCGCCGCCGTGACGTCCCCAGCCGCCATAGGTGTCGACGATGATCTTGCGGCCCGTGAGACCACAGTCGCCCTCGGGACCGCCGACGACAAAGCGGCCGGTTGGGTTGATGAAGAATTTGGTCTCGCTGTCCATCATCGATGCCGGGATCACCTTGCGGATCACGTGCTCGATCAGGAAATCGCGGATGTCCGCATGCCTCGCACTCGCGGCGTGCTGCGTCGAGATTACCACATTCTCCACGCGCACAGGCTTGTCGTTCTCATAGCGGATCGAGACCTGCGACTTCGCGTCCGGGCGCAGCCAGCTGACGATGCCCGCCTTGCGGAGCTTGGTCAGCTCGCGGCCGAGGCGATGGGCAAACATGATCGCCGTGGGCATCATCTCGGGAGTCTCGTTGCAGGCATAGCCGAACATGAGGCCCTGGTCGCCCGCGCCCTGCTCCGCCGTCTCCTTGCCGTCCACCGCACGCGCATCCACGCCCTGGGCGATGTCAGGCGACTGACGGGTGACGCAGTTGTGGATGAAAACCTTGTCGGCATGAAACACGTCGTCGTCGTGCGTGTAGCCAATCGCGCGGATCGCATCGCGGATCACCTGCTCGTAGTTGAGCTGCGCGGACGTCGTGATTTCGCCCGCAATGACCACCTGGTTGGACTTCACCAGCGTCTCGCAGGCGACGCGGCTGTGTTTGTCCTGGGCAAGACAGGCGTCGAGGACGCTGTCGGAAATCAGATCGGCGACTTTGTCCGGGTGACCCTCACCGACGGACTCGGAGGAGAAGACGAAGGAGTGAGACATGGCGGACAAGGAACGAATTTCCCGGGCCGCCGCAAGATAATATCATCAAATCCTGATTCGTTGATATATCTTGTCCATTTTCATCGTCGCCAACCGCACTGCGCAAGATTGCGGTCGAACGGAACCTTGCGTCACCCAAGGCCAGGGACATAGTCGCCGGACCTGCAAGGGAATCATGGCGCAACCCCAGACACACCATTCCATCGACCTGAAGGGGCGGAGGATTCTCGTGGTTGATGATGATCGGCTGAATGTCCGCATCATCAGCAACATCCTGAAATCCGAGGGCTACGAACTGGCCGATGCCTCATCAGGCGAACAGGCCTTGGAGCGCTACGAAAGCTTCAATCCGGACCTGGTCCTGCTGGACGTCATGATGCCAGGCATCAATGGCTTCGAAACCTGCCGGGAAATCCATCGCCGCCATGGCGACTCCTCTGCGCCCGTGGTTTTCATCACGGCCAAGAGCGAGTCCGACGACATCGTCGAGGGCCTCAGCGCGGGCGGCGTGGACTACCTTCCGAAGCCGTTTCGAGGCAAGGAGGTCCTGGCGAGGCTGAGGACCCATCTTTCGATGAAGCTCCTGCTCGAGGAGCAGAAATCGCTGGTAGAGCAGCTGAGCGCCGCGAACGCCGCCAAGAACAAGTTCCTTGGCATGGCTGCGCACGACCTGCGCAATCCCCTCGCCTCGATCCGCGGACTGGCCGAGTTCCTCCGCGACGGCGTGGTCGGCCCGCTCTCGAAGGACCAGATCGACCTGATCAACACGATTCACGAGGCAAGCCAAGGCATGCTCGATCTCGTGAACGAACTGCTCGACGTCGCGACGATCGAATCGGGAGAGCTGAAGATCGTCCCCGAGGACCGAAATCTGGTCGAACTCATCACCAAGTCGGTCTACCTCGCAAACATCGATGCGGCCAAGAAGGGTACGAAGATTGTTTTCCAATCCGACATTCGCGAGGCCGTGCTGCGGATAGACGGTGCGAAAATCCGGCAGGTGATCGACAATCTCCTCAGCAACGGGGTGAAGTACTCGCCACCGGGATCCACGGTCGCAGTCGAGCTCGAGCGAGGCGAGGCCTACCTGGCGTTTTCGGTGCGCGACAAGGGCCCAGGCATCCCCGAGGGCGAACGCGACAAGCTCTTCAAGGATTTCGGCAGGCTCTCCGTGGTCCCCACCGGCGGCGAGAAAAGCACCGGGCTCGGACTCGCCATCTGCCGCAAAATCGTCGACGCCCA
>JAJXVO010000216.1:0-3008 GCA_021782105.1 bacterium | reverse complement strand
GCAGATCTCCGCGGAGAATCTCGCCGGCGGAGGCTGCCGCTTTCGCGTCACACTTCCCCTCACCCATTCGTAACCCTCCATGGCGTTCAACGGCAAAGTCCTCCTCGTCGACGACGAGCCCCACATCCGCAAATTCATCAGCGTGCTGATCAAACAGCTCGGCGATACCACCGTGATCGAGGCCGGCAACGGCCAGGACGCGATCGCCACCTACCAAAGCGAACGTCCCGACTTGGTGCTGCTCGACGTCAACATGCCGGTGCTCGACGGACTCAGCACGCTGCGCTCGCTCATGCAGGTCGATCCCGACGCGGTCGTGATCATGCTGACTTCGCTGACCAGCCGGCAGATGATCGAACAGGCGGTCGAACTTGGCGCCAGCAACTACATTCGAAAGGACACGAAACCAGAGGAGATTCTTCAGGCCTTGAAGGAAACCGTCTCCGCCTGTTTCGACGACGAATCCCCATGAACCCCGACCCCGACGAGACCGAAGGTTCGGAGCAGGCCTCCCAAGACTACGTGCTGGGCCTTCGGTACTCACTGCCCCAGATGCTCGCCGAGATCCGCACCGAGCGGGTCTCCGGCTCGTACTCGATGGAGAAACTCGACCAGAAGGAAATCGGCAAGATGTTCAAACCCCAGAAGCGTCGCCGTGCCAAACCCGCGCAATAAACTCTTCGTCGAGCACATCACCGCCCTCCCCGAGTTTGACTACGTGCGGGAGGTCCGTGCGCTGCTCGACCAGCATCCCGATGACGCCGGCCTGCTGTCGGCCGTCATCGACCAGAAACTCGTCTCCAAGGACGACGCCTGCCGACTCTGGGGCGACGTCATCGGACACGCCTACGTCGATCCCTTCGCTTCCGTGATCACAGAGGAGGCGATCGCATGCATCCCCGCCGAGATCGCAAAGAAGGTGAAGTGCGTCGGCTTGTACGTGCTCGGTGGCACGTTGACTGTTGCGCTCGCGGCTCCTGAGGACAAGGACATCGTCCGGCGGTTGGGCCAGATCGCACAGATGCCCGTGAGCCCCGTGTTCGCCCTCGACCGCGAGATCGAGGATGCGATCGCGATTCACTACTCAAACGAGAAAAGCATCGAGGAGAGTCTCGCCGGGTTGGAACGCGCCTCGATATTCGACCAGGCCGAAGTGTCCAATGAGCGGCTCGCACTTCTCGCCGACTCGGACTCGATCGTCGCGTTCGTCGACGAGATCATCTACTACGCGCTGCGCGAACGGGCCACCGACATTCACATCGAGCCTCAGGAGACCCTCGCACGCGTCCGCTTCCGCGTGGACGGCAACCTGCGGGAGATGCTGACCTACTCGCGAAAACTGCACCGCGCGTTCATCTCGCGGCTGAAGATCATCTCCAATCTGAACATCGCCGAGTCGCGCTTTCCGCAGGATGGGCGTTTCGCGATGTCGATTGGCACCCAGACCGCCAACTTCCGGTTTTCCTGCATCCCGACCCAGTTCGGCGAAAAGGCCGTCATCCGCATCCTCACCTTCTCCGGCAAGAAGGCGATGATGACGCTCGACAAGATGATGATGTCCCAGAACGTGCTCCAACCGTTCAAGCGACTCATCCGGAATCCAAACGGAATCATCTTCGTCACCGGTCCGACGGGTTCCGGCAAGACGACCACGCTCTACGCAGCCCTGCACGAGATCAACACCCCCGACGTCAACATCTCGACAATCGAGGACCCGATTGAAATCCAGCTCGCCGGGATCACGCAGACGCAGGTCAACGCGCACATCGATCTGAAATTCTCGACGATCCTGCGCTCCCTGCTCCGCCAGGATCCCGATATCATTCTAATCGGCGAAATCCGCGACCTCGAGACCGCCAAGATCGCAACCGAGGCCGCACTCACCGGTCATCTGGTGCTCGCCACTCTCCACACGAACACCGCGGCCCAGGCGATCGTGCGCCTCATGGAAATCGGCGTGGAGCCGTACATGGTCGCCCCGTCCGTCGTCGGAGTCCTTGCGCAACGCCTCGCCGCCCGCATCTGCGAAAGTTGCAAGGAGCCCTATCACCCGTCCCGCGAACTGCTGGGCAAGTACTTCCTCGAGGAAGGCCTCACCGACGTGCCATTCTATCGCGGCCGGGGCTGTCCCGCCTGTCGTGGCACGGGATACAAGGGCCGCATCGCCTTCCACGAGCTGATCGTGATCACGGAGGAAATACGCACCATGATCACCGAACGACGGAGCGCCCAGGAGATTACGCGTGCGGCCGCAAAGATCGGATACCGCTCGCTGCGCTACGACGGCCTCAAGAAGGTGCTTTTGGGTTTGACCACCATCGAGGAAATCGAGGCCAATACCTCATTCGAATGGGCGACCTAATCCCCCCGACAGTTCACACTTCAGTCCGCAGTCATTCGAACCGAAATACTCCGCTGGCGTTCGTCGCACGACCCCCGCGCAACTATCCACGACCATGCCCGACACCCCCGTCATTGATCTCCAGGCCATCGAGGTGCTCCGCTCCCTGAACCCCGACGACAACGGTGAGTTTCTCAAGGAGATCGTCGGGATATTCCTGGAGGACACTCCCCAGCGAATCGCCGAGCTCGATGACAGCCTGGCGACTGCCGATGTCGCAAAATTCGTCCGTGCGGCGCACAGCATCAAGGGCAGTTCCGCCAACCTGGGGGCCATGGTCCTCCGTGGGGCCGCCGAGCGCCTGGAACATCATTCCAAGCAGAACGGACTGTCGAACACGGGGCCGCTGATTGCGGACCTCAAGCTCGAGTACGAGCGCGCGGCAAAGGAGATCCGCGCGATCGTGAATTCCTGATCCCGCCGCACGCGACCTGCCCTCGAAGACGGCCGCGGCGGGAAGATGCTGATTCAGCGCGCAGTCGCAATGGCGGCCAGCACGCGTTTCGATACTTCAATCCCCTTACGCATGACACGCAGGTTGAAGCTCTCGTTCGGGGCGTGAAGATTGTCCTCGGGAAGGAAGAGCCCGAGCATCATCGAATCCAGC
>JAJXVO010000215.1 GCA_021782105.1 bacterium | reverse complement strand
TGTAGGTCCCTGCGACGACCCGTTGTAGGGGAATAACGTCGGCGAAATCCCAAACGTCGTCGGCGTCGCAGTCACCGTCACCGGGATATCATTCGTCGATGCCGCGTACTCCGGCAGACTCGCGGGAGCGTGGCCGTAGATCGTCCAGGCGCCAGGTGAGGTGAAGGTGTCGGTGAAAACGATCTTGTTGTTCCCGGAATTGCTCGTCGGGAAACCAGACGGCCCTCCCGAGAAGGTGTAGCTCGTGAACGAGCCCTGCGCTGTGAACGTCACCGTCGTACCCACGGTCACATTCGTGGTGGTTGTGCTCAGCGTTACTCGCTGCGCCTTCGTCGCGTAAACGTTCAACGTTCCCGAAGCCGATGCGGAACCGGCGCTATTCGTCGCGACGCACTGATACAGCCCCGTATCCGATGACGCCGCATTGCTGACCGTGTAACTGCTGCCGGTGGCGCCAGAGAGGTTTGTCCAAGTCGATCCCTTGTCCGAGGAGAACTGCCACTGAAGTGTCGGCGTTGGACTACCACTCACCGACGCATTGAAGGTCTGGGACTGGGTCGCGTAGATCGAGGCCGAGCTCGGCGAGACCGTGACGGTCGGTGGCGTGGCACTTGGCTGGACGGTAAACGTGGTGGACTCAACCAAAGTGCCATCGGTCCACTGCCAGACGTAGCCCGATCCATTCCACGTGGCGTTAGTCAGCTCATTATAAACTTGGACGGTGTACGTCCCCGCCTGCGCATAGGTGGTGCCCGACGTGGTGCCACACGTCACGCTGTTCCCGGTGCTCGCCCCGGGAGACCCCGCGATCAGATTGGAGCTGACTACGGTCGATGATGGCGACGGCCCGATGACATAGATTTTTGTGTAGGTCGGTACGATTTGCTGGCCTTGGTTAGGCCCGCCGCCGTAGGTGGTATTCGGATACGGGAATGACCCACCAAGCCAGGTGACCGTCGTTCCCCCGGCGCCGACGATGTACGGTGCCGGGCTCCCATAGGAAAAAGACGCCCGTGCCGCCGGC
The DNA here is from genome assembly GCA_021782105.1 of bacterium. Classification (GTDB taxonomy): domain Bacteria; phylum Verrucomicrobiota; class Verrucomicrobiia; order Opitutales; family Opitutaceae; genus MWDT01. Next base: position 5,614 of record JAJXVO010000215.1, on the reverse strand, counting down.
ACGGAGGCGAGCACGAGCAACATAGCGCCCAATGCGATGGCAATACGGTCGTAGATTTTCATAGGAAATTTGGAGAAGGATTATCGGTTGCCGCCGTGGAACCCAATTTTTCGGCCATGATTGGGCTCCGGATTCGCGAGGAGTCCTCGGATGGCGGCGACGATGTCGGAAAGCTGGTGGTCGTGCTCGGAGATCCGGGCGTCGAGTTCGTCGAGACGAGCCGCGAGAGCCTTGTGGTCCGCGAGGACCTGGCGCAACCGGATGAAGGCGCGGACGACGGCGACACCCATCTGAACCGCCTGAGGGCTTCGGAGAACGTTGGCAGCCTGGATGGCGCCGTGCTCCGTGAAGGCGAAGGGGCGATAACGCCGTCCGCCGCTATTAGCACTTGAAGTCGCAATTTGTGACTTCAAGTGCGCATGATCCTCACTATCAGATACCTTTGAGGTCGCAAATTGCGACCTCAAGATTTCGCACTCTTCGGCTGTCAGTTGAAAAGCGAAGTCTTCGGGGAAGCGATCCGCGTTGCGCTTCACCTGTTCGTTTAGGCGCTTTGTTGAGACTCCGTAGAGCGCCGCTAGGTCAGCATCGAGGATAACGCGCAGCCCGCGAATCGTGAGAAGCCTGTGTTCGATTGGGATGGTCTTCGGCATGGTCAGTTGGGCTCCTGGTAAACCTCGACGATGCCAACGCCCGGGGTGCCATCGGCAGCCTCGACCTGGGCGGTGTAGGTGCCGGGCTGGAGGTGCACGATGATCGCGGCCTCCGAGGCCGATCCCGGGGCCTGTGAGGCAAGGTCCGACTCGAAACGGCTGTTCTCGGTGCCTGGGGTCTGATCCTGCCAACCCGAGTTGACCGCGAGCGTGGTGTTCCCCGTGCTCCCGATCTGCACAAGGGTGAGCTTCGTAGCGGCAACCGCTCCCGTGACTCCCAGCTTGGTCAGGCTCGGTCCCTGAGACCGAACCATCACGGTCATGGGCTTCGTGATGATGAATCCAGCCACGAGCGAATTCTGGCCCGTGCCGATGACGGCCCGGGTCGAAATGCCCGTGAGCTGGGACGTGCTCACGGTATCCGCCGAGTAGATCTCCACAATCCCCACACCCGGGGTACTGGGGTTGGTCGGATCGCTGACCTCCGCCGTATACACGCCAGGAGGCAGCGTAGCCACAACTGCCGACTCATTGTCCTTCGACGGAGCGAGATTGTAGCTGGCGAGCAGGCGCCAGTTGCTGCCATTCTTCCATCCGTCATTCGAGCCGAGCTCCGGATTGGTTCCGTCGCTGGTAATCTGATACACCTTGATCATGGTGCCCCCGGCGGGGTTGGTGATCCCCTGCGCTGCGAGACCTGGACCCTGCGCCCGGATGGCAACTCGCATCGGCTCGGTTCCGCTGATCTGGAAGCCGGCGACCTCGATCTGATCGCCAGAACCGATCACAGAGCGTCCGCTGATCCCTACAATTGCGGACGGCACCGTCGGGTAAACTGGCGCTTGCACCTTCTCCGGGTTGAAAATCGTGAACGTGTACGAGTAGTCCCGCGTCGTGTACGCGATGGGGTCAATGTCGGGGTCGTTTGGGTCGAAGACATCGGTCCACCCCCCGGAGGGGGAGTACGATTGGCCCGAGCAGAACTGGATGCCGTGAAACGTGACTACAAACGTCTGGTCATCTCCAAACCCGGAGGGGTCGAGCTGGGTGTAGTAGCCGGCCGTCCCAGGCGTCTGCGTGGAATCCCAGGCAAGGTTCACCGTGTAGAAAAACGTATTGTTGCCCCACTGTGGGTTTTTGATCGGAAGCTCCACCCCATTACGCGTAACGGTGACCGTCATGTTCTTAACGGTCGCATCGCTTAGAATCGCATTCCCCCCGTTGAACGTGATCGAGAACATCACGTCGTAGGTCGGATTGCAGATGCTGGCATCCTCAAGGAGCGCACAGGGGATATATCCTGCGAACGGATACACACTCACGGCCTTCAGCGGGTCTCTCTCAAGCGACGCTCCCGCAATCTCCGGGTCGCGCACCCACAGGGCATTACTTCCCCAGGTCTTGTCGATGCCCGCAGGATCAACCTGCATCGAACCAGCGGCCACCCGGGTCGCCTCATCGTTCATCAGGGACTCTCGGTGCCCCGGGTAGTAGTTGGCCGGGTCTACGAGGTAGGTCCACATACACGCATTGACGGTCTGCTTGTCGTCGGCGAGGTTGCTAAGGTTGCAGCCCTGGTACGCCAAATCCGAGTAGAACGGCGTCGAAGTTCCCGGCGTGTGCGTGGTGTAGTCGTTTCCGGCCAGCCAGTAGACCGCAGCCTGCACCCACGGGAGCACCTTCGGGTCCTCCGACACGTAGCGAACATGGTTCGCTCCGAACGCGAGATACCGAGCAAAATTCAGGTGCAGATACACCGCGTTGCGCCAAGCCGCGTCAGTCGATCCGAAATCGCGAGCGGTGTGAAACGTCGCTCGATACCCGCCGGCCGCCGTGCTGTCGGCGGTATAATTGGTGACCCAATTCGTCCAGACAGGGATCTCATCCCAGCTCGGAGCGAGGAGCTGGTAATAGGCGTCCTGCATCTGCGCGCGGTCGTTCCGATCCCAGTTCCACGTCTTCGGATCGTCCGTCGGGAGCACCGTGCCGATACGAGGCGCGAAGTTGGCGTACCGCACGCTCGGGTCAGTCGGCACCATCGCATCCGCCAGCTCGGACTCCGACATCGTCGCCTGCGTGTAGTCGCCCGGACCGGGTACAGCGAACCCAGGGCCCGTGAACCAAGCGAAGTCCTGGAGCGTCAGCGGGCTGTTGTGGACCGGGTCCGTGCCTGTCGGCGCGGTCGGAAGCGTCTGCGCGCGTAACGCGGCCGCGGCCGCCAGTGCCACGCCGAACCGAAAAAAGACGCGGGTCTTCATGGCTTGGGCTCCTTGTTGTTCGCGAGGCGCGCCGCGTCTTCTGCGCGCGAGATCGCGGCGATCGAGACGCCATATTCGCGAGAGAGCTCGCGGAGGGTTTTTCCTGCGGCCCGTGCGGCGAGGACTTGGCGCACAAGGTCCCCAGGTAGGGACGGCCGGCCGAGTCGGACGCCGCGCTTACGCGCGGCTTGGATGCCGGCAACCGCCTGCTCGCGCCGCACGTCGCCCTCGAACTCGAGCAGGAACGCCAGCAAAGTTGCGGCGTAGTTCCCTGTCGGAGCGCCGGTGTCGATCTGCTCGCTGAGCGAGACGAAGCGCCCGCCGGCCCGCTCGCACGCGCGCATGAGTATGTGGGCGTGCGCAAGGCTCTTCGCGCATCGCACGAGTTTCTCGACGACGACAATGTCGAACGCCCTGGCCTCGAGCTGCGCCAGGAGTTTTTCGCGCGCGGGCCAGGGGGTTGGCCCGATCTCCACGGGACCCTCGAGGAAGCAGGTCAGCTGAACGGGAGCGGTCTTGAGGTTAGTGCATATCCAGTCGTCGAGTACACGACGTTGGTGGTCGATGTCGCCTTGACGGTCGGCGGCGCCCGGATCCGGGCGGATGTAGGCTGCTACGCGCAGGAGAGTGGGTGAGTTCATGTTGTTCCCAAAACATCGATTTTAGGAACAATCGCAAGCCTATCTTCCCGCCAAAAAATACTATGTATTTTTACGAAACGCGCTACATACGAGCTACTAGGGCGTGTCTTAACTGATGGAGCAAGGAGCAAACATCAGTCACCTGATGAAGATAGTATGTATTTTTACGGGAATCCGCCCTAAGTACCGACCGAAAAATAGCTTGTATTTTTATCCACTACCTACGTATCCGCAGTGAGAAGCGGAAGCTATGGAGGAGCCAAAATTATTACTGATGCGGAGTGAAAATTACCGATTTTAAAATCGGTAATCAGAGTTCAACCCCATAATTCCGCAGGCGGCTGGCATAAACCCGGAGGTTTAGGTCGTCGGCCGGTACGGTCGCAAACCCTTCCTGGCGCATGCCGGCGAGCACTTCTTCGAGGCGGGTCTCCGGGAGCGCCGCCAAAGCGGCCTCAATGCGCGCGCGGCGTGTCTGGCCGGTGCGTACGACCTGGGTAGGCGCCGATAAGCGCAGGCGATCTTGCTTGGGTGCGTCCTCGACCTCAAACCAGTGGCGAGCAGAGGAGCCCCGCCCTTCCCGGCAATAACTGACGCGGAAACCGTCTTGTGCCTCGTTAACCTGATGGACGGCCTTTTTGACCTCCTGGAACAGGCGGCCGGCATTGCCGCCTTGGTACGCTTGCGGAGGCACGCCAAGTAGCTCACGCAAGTCGTCGGTAGTCTGACGCTTTGTGCGGATGTGTTTGCCGGCTTCGTGCGACAGGCACACGTATTCGTAGATCTTGGCCGAATAGAGGCTCCGAAATGAAACGAGGACCTCCCAGTTGATGCGGCGGAATCCGAGACTGTTATTCTGCCATGCCTCGACAAACTGGGGGTCAAACGCGAAGCGTACTTGGCCGCTCTTGCCCCACTTGCAGGAGGAGACCGGGATCGAGTAACCGCCGTCGTCAGGATTGACTCGAGACCAATTCACCTTGATGCCGGAAAGTGCCTCAAGTTCCGATCTTAGATGATCGTCGTCGTTGCACCGGAGAAGGTCACGGAGAGTCTGCTGAGCGATCTCGTAGATGTCACCAGGTGCGACCTCTCCTTGGCTCTCCGCGAGGAGCAAAAGCGCTCGGAAGCCCTTCGTTTTGGTTAGCGTCGGAAGGGACTCCCCGCGAGCGATCTCGGAGCTGACCCTGACAGTTTTGCGCGTTGCTGGGGTAGCTTTTTCTGCCGGCATACTGAAATCTGAATCAGTAATAATTACTGATGTCAACAATGGTAATGCCCACTCCGCACAAGTAATGGAAAATCTCCGCACAAGTAATGGAAGTTCTCCGCACAAGTAATGGAAATCTCCGCATTAGTAATAATTCGGTTTCCAAGTCGTTGTTAAAAATGGCTTTCTGACGCCTGATACTTAGATAATAAGATAATATAAGATAGGCGCGCGCGATCCCCCGGACCCCCGGGAGGGCTGCGCCCTCCCCTCGCCTACGGCGAGCCTCCTCTCCTGCTCCAGACCAAAATAGCCCGTCGGGACGACCAAGGTCGCCCCGCGGCCCACCCTTGCAGCACACAGGGCTGCGCCCTCTCGCCGCCTTGGGCGGCGATTCACCCACCCCAAACGCCTTGATGGGGCTCAGGGGTGAGTGAGTCAGGGCCAAGGGAGGCGGCCGGAGCCGCCTGCAAGCCGCCACGGGCCGCTTTTGCGGCCCTATCTGGGGCTTATCGCCCCAGACCCCCCCAAATCCGGCTTCGCGGCTTAAAAGCGCCAGGAACGAGTCTCTGGCCGATCGATTTTTGCGCGCGAAATTTGACGGCTCCCCCGGCGAGTCCGAGGACCTGCGTCAGAAAAAGCAGAGGAAGCCCCCACGGGGAGGGGCGAAAATCTTCCATGGAGGAATAACCAAACAGATTTTCAGTGTAAAAGCCATATGTGCTTGCGAAAACAAATCTTAGCAAACAACGGAGCCTCGCATTCTTGTGGGAGCCTCCGAGGTACCAACGTCCGCATGGCTACCCATGGCGACGAGGCGACGCGCGAACTGATGTTCCGCAAGCTAGCCTA
>JAJXVO010000214.1 GCA_021782105.1 bacterium | reverse complement strand
AAAATAAAATGTTCCCGCCTTTTGACAAGGTTCCGGCATTCCCGCAATCAATCAAGCGTACGCCCTTGATTCAGGATCAATTAGACGAAGACTTCGTAGCCGTTCGAATGGGCGACCTGAGCGCCCCCTCCCCCACTCAAGATCGTCCTTCAGTCCCCCTTCCTTCGCGTCGAAATAGGTGCCGGGCTTACGTCGCCCGGTCCCGGAAAATCGAACCCCGAACATGTCCGACACCCCTGTCATTGACCTTCAGGCCATCGAAGTGCTTCGTTCCCTGAACCCGGACGACAACGGCGAATTTCTCAAGGAGATCGTTGGGATTTTCCTGGAAGACACGCCCCAACGGATCGCCGAACTCGACCAGAGTCTGGCCTCGTCGGACCTCGCACGATTCACCCGGGCCGCACACAGCATCAAGGGCAGCTCCGCAAACATGGGCGCCGTGCTGCTGCGCAGCGCCGCTGAGAAGCTGGAACACCATTCCAAAGCCAACGGCCTCGCGGACTGCGAAGTCCTGGTGAAGGCCGTGAAGTCCGAATTTGAGCGCGCGGCGAAGGAAATCCGCGTGATCGCTGATTTCTGACCACGGATCGCGACGCGGTCGCGGAAAATCGAAGACTTCCCGCAGACGCGCTGCGTTACGGATCATTTGTCGGCCGCCACCGCCGCGAGCACCCTCTGGGATACCTCGATGCCCTTTCGCATCACGCGCAGATTGAAGCTCTCGTTGGGCGCATGCAGATTGTCCTCGGGAAGGAAGAGCCCGAGCATCATCGAATCGAGCCGCAGCACGCGTTTGATGTCGGCGATGATCGGAACGCTCCCCCCCTCGCGCAGATAGAGCGGCTGGCGACCGAAGACTTCGGCGACCGACGCGTCGAGCGCCCCGAAGGCGCGGGCGAGTATGGGGGACTGGTCGGGCGGCGTGTTGCTGCGGCCCGGCGGCACAACGATGTACGGGATTCCCTGATGCTGGTCGACCAGGCGATAAGTCACGTCCTTGGGCATGCGATCGGCGATCGCCTGATACACCCGTTCGCGGATCCTTCGTGGATCCTGGTTCGGCACCAGGCGGCAGCTGATCTTCACAAAGGCCTTGCTCGGAATGACCGTTTTAGTCCCCTCGCCCTGATAACCTCCGCCGATCCCATTGAACTCGAGAGTCGGCAGGAAACGAACCGCCTCGAAGGGCGTGAAGCCTGGCGGCGTGTGAAAGGAGGGAACCCCCAGGAATTGCCGGTACTGTTCCTCGCTGGTGTCCAGCTTCGCCAGTTCCTGGCGCTCCCACGGCTCCACCTCGAGCACATCCTCGTAAAAACCCGGGATATTCACCCGTCCATCGGCATGGTGCAGCGAGGCACACAGTTCCGCGATCGCCTGGATCGGATTGCGAATCACGCCGCCATGCAGGCCCGAATGCAGGTCGCCCCGGGATCCCGTCACTTCCAAGTCAAACAGCATCAACCCCCGCAGCCCGCAGGTGACGACCACCTGGTTCTCGGAGGGGATGCCCGTATCCGACAAGAACACGAAATCTGCCTGGGCCAGTTCCTCTTTGTAACGATCCAAAAACGCGGGGAAGCTCGGACTGCCCATCTCTTCCTCGCCCTCGATCATGAATGTGATGCGGAGTGGAAGCTTGGGATTGCGCTCAAGGAGTTGGGCGACGGCCGCAATGTGCACCATCAACGGGCCCTTGTTGTCGGCCGCACCACGTCCGTAGAGACGTCCATCGATTTCCGTCGGTTCGAAAGGCTTGGTCTTCCACAGCGCCACAGGGTCCACCGGCTGGACGTCGTAATGTCCGTAGATGATGACATGAGGCCATTCTGGTCGGCCCTGCCTGCGCGCGAGCACAAGCGGATGCATGTCGGTATTGACGACCTCGACTTCGAACCCGATCGAGGCCAGGATGCCTGCGACGAAATCCTTGGCCCCGGCCATGCCGGCCTTGAACGAGGGATCGGTCGATACGCTGGGGTGCCGGATGAACTCCTTCAGTTTTTCAACAGGGTCAAACATGCCTGCGATCGTGACGAAAAACACACGCCTGCGCTAGGCAAAAGCGGGCGACCCCGGGGATCTGAACCGTTGGCTGCGATCGGTATTTTGAATACACCCGACCCGGCGTTCAACGTGCCGGGGCGGCCATCGCAACTGAGACCGAATTTTCGTTCGAGGCCACCATGCCCGCGGTGTTGAAGGTCGCGTATACGACGCCAACCAGATTCGCGGCAGTCACGGGCGTGCTGTCGGCCTGGACGTTGTTGTAACCCTTCGCAATCCAACCGGTCGCCGAATGCCCCACCAGCCTATGCGCGACGGTCTCGCCAAAATTGTTGCGATAGACAACCACCATGCCCTTGCGGAGCCGCTCGGCCGAGATCGGCTTCACGACAATCAGGGAGCCGTTGCCAAAGTACGGGAGCATCGAAGTGCCCGAGATCCGCATCACCCTGGAATCCGCATACCGCCGAGAGAGGGTCATCGCATCGCTCATCGCATTGCGGAAGCTCACCGGAGCAATCGGGGCCACCAGCATCGCCGCTTTGGCGAACGACGCGGACGCCAGAAGAAGGAGGGCGACCAAGAGGAGGGAGCGAGTGGCGTTCTTCATGACTCCACCCTAGCCCTTAACGAGAAACTTAGGTATCGGGGCCACCCCACATACGGCCGAGAACAAATCACCTATCCAATTGCTTTTTAGAGCTTATACCTAACTGGGAATGAGTCGGGACACCCTAGGTTCAGTTACCTAAGTTGACTGGGATATCCCGGCTGATGCCGGGTGTATTTCCCCAGATCCTTTCTGGGTGAAACGCCTGCGTTCTCCTCTGAAAGCCCGCCGGCGAGAGCGTGGCGGAAACGAACCTGGAAACGTCACGGCTTCGCCCGGAAAACACCCCAGAATTTCCGGGATGACCGATCGGCCCGGGAATCTTTTAGAAGCGCCCCGCTCAAAGGGAAGAGCCCCCAACCGGACCCGGAAATGGTCGACATTTACGGCGAATAAAACGGCTTGCACCGTCGAAACAGACCCTCATGGTCCGCGTCGGCCAGGTGCCATGCATGGGCAGACGCACGAACTCCGCCAGGACCGGAAGGTAGCAACGGTAGTGACGTTCTCCCAGTGCCGTGGAGTGCCTGGCCACTTTCATTTTCAGAGGTGGATCGACGAGGGATTCTGGAGGCTCCGCAAAACGAACTTGGAGCTTTTCAAGCCCGGAGCCGACCTCCACCCTTCAGCCCTTCGCAGCATGCCCGCCGCTTACCAAGTCATCGCCCGCAAGTGGCGTCCCCAGACCTTCGACGACGTCGTGGGGCAGGACCATGTGGTTCGCACCCTGAGAAACGCCATCGCTCGCAATCGCATCGCACACGCTTACCTGTTTGTGGGTCCACGCGGCACGGGTAAGACCTCCACCGCTCGCATTTTCGCCAAGGCCTTGAATTGCACCGGTGGCCCCAAGGCGGACTTTGATCCGGCGGATCCCGCCTGCGTTGCAATCGCCGAAGGATCCCATCTCGACGTCATCGAGATCGACGGCGCCTCCAACAACGGCGTGGACCAGGTGCGCGAGCTCCGGGAAACCGTCCAGTACGCGCCGGCCCAGGGTCGTTTCAAAGTCTACATCATTGACGAAGTGCACATGCTGACGACGGCAGCCTTCAACGCGCTATTGAAGACCCTTGAGGAACCGCCGGAACATGTGAAATTTGTCTTCGCGACGACGGATCCGCAGAAGCTTCTCCCGACGATTGTTTCCCGCTGCCAGCGATTTGACCTCAAACCCATTCCACCTGAGTTGATCGTCCAGCACCTGCGCAAGATCGCCGATGCCGAGGGTGTGAAAGTCACGGATGGCGCCCTTGCCTGCATCGCACGCATGGCCGACGGAGGCATGCGCGACTCCCAGTCGATCTTCGATCAGATGATTTCCTTCTGCGGCCAGGAAATCTCGGAAGCCGACGTCCTCGACGTATACGGACTCATTTCAGAGGAAAAGATCGCCGCGCTGGCGAGTGCGGTCGCGCGGGGGGACAACGCCGCCATCGTCCAGATCGTGGACGAATGCGACACCGCCGGCCGGGACCTTACGCGGCTGCTGCTCGACCTCGAAAACACCGTGCGCACCGCGCTGCTACAGTCCATCGCCGAGGGCGGCAAGACGACGGCGCTCGGGCAGGTCTCGCTGACCACCGAACAGCTCACCCGGTTGCTCGACGCACTGCGCGAAGGCGAGAGCAAGGTGAAGCTCGGGCTGTCGGAAAAAATCAATCTTGAGGTGACCCTCCTGAAGGCCGTGGAGTCGAGCCGGGCGCGGGCGATCGACAGCCTGATCAAGGAATTGACGGCGCTCGCCGACGAGCTGCCCGACGAGGCAGCAGAGACAGAGGGCTCAAAAAAAAAGCCCTGATCGCACGGCTTGAGCAAAACCTCGGTACCGCGCTCAGCACCCTGCCGGTCGAGCCCCCTGCCCCCGCCCGGGGACCACGTCCTCCCGTTACTGCACCCGCCGCTGAAGCAAAGGCCAAATTTACCGCCAGCGCCGCCGCCCAAGAGTCCGCCGTCCCCGAACAGGCGCCTGCAGCCAGCGAGTCGCACGAGATGATTGATGATTCGAAGGGAGAGGAATCGTGGCCATCCGACGAGGCGGAAGCCCTGGCCAGGGCAGAAGCGTCCGACCGAGGCGAATCGCTTCAAGCCACCCCGGTGCCGCCCGAGGAGGAAGAGCCGGAAAAATCGGCCCTTCCCGATCTGAATCAATTGGTCGAGCGCCTGCCGGCGTCGCTCAAGGAGACCCTCGAAGACCTATTTCGCGCTCGCTGGAGCCGTGTGGCGCGGTTCAAGAAACGCGATCTTACCGGGTGAGCGTTGAACCAAGCCCAACCGCAGGAGTTCACGGTGCCGGTGTCGGCGTGGGCGTGGGTGCGGGCGCCGATGCGGGAGCGGGGTCAGCCGGGGCGGTCTGTTGAGGTGATTGCCGGTCATCCTGCGCCTGAACCTGCTTTTGCCGCCTCTTCTCCTTTCGCAGCTGCGCCTTCTTGAGGCATTTTTCGCAGACCTTTCCCTCCGCGGCTGCAGCCTTGCAGCACGCCTTGCGGCAGGATGCTTTGCCCTGGCGCTCCGCCTTCTGGCAACACGGCGGCTTCTCCACTGACTGTACCGGCACCTGCGGGTCTGCGGCCAACACCGTCAGAGGCGAAAGAATCGACGCAATAATGATGAGCTTTATTTTATTCATAATGGTTAATCATTTTCACCTTTTTAAATCGCGGGCTTGCTCCTCGCTTGCAAGCAAGAAAATCCGTTTGGATACCGGCCTATCGAGCTGGCCAGCATCCCTGCGTTTATGATTTCTGTAACGGCGCGCCCGGCGATGCCTCAGGCGGCTGACTTGCGCCCCGCCTTGTAGCCCCAGATTCCGTAGAACCCGATGTAGCTGAAGGCGACCATCGGAACCATGAGCGAGGCCTGAATGCTCACGTGGTCCGCGACACTTCCCTGGATCAGCGGGATGACGGCACCACCTACGATCGCCATCACCAGCAGCGAGGAGCCCTGGCTTTTGAGTGCACCGAGCCCCTCGATCGCGAGCGCGAAAATGTTGGACCACATCACCGAACAGAACATGCCCACAGCAAGCACCGACCACATGGCAAAACTGCCCGCCGAGCCGATCCCAATCGCCAGCAACGCGATGATCACCACGCTGAACAGAGCCAGCATGCGCTGGGGACTCTTCGCCCCGAGGAAGAACGCCACGAGCAGAAGGCCCAGATAGGGGGCGTAGTGGACCGCATTGGCCGAGCCGGATGCAAAGGTAACGACTGCGACGGCAATCAAGGGAACGAATACCACGAGCGTCGTCTTCAACCATCCGCGGAGCTCGCTGAGCGCAAAGGCTCCCATGAAGCGCCCAATCATGAGCCCGCCCCAATAGAACGACAGGTAGCGGCTCGCCTCCAGGTGCGGAATCGAACCGATCTTGGGTGTGCCCAGATAGTTGATGAGCGTCGAACCGACCGAGACTTCGCCGCCGACGTACATGAAGATCGCGATCATTCCGAGGACGGTGTGCGGGTGCCGCAGCGCGCCAAGGTCGCCGGACATGTGTTCCGGATTCGTGAAATCCGGCACGTGCGCGAACTTGAACAGAAGGGCCAGCAGCGCAAAAACGCCGGCAAAACACAGGTACGGCAGTTTTACGGAATCCGCCTCATGCACGCCCGGGTGAGTGAAGACCTTGAAGATCAGCCAGCCCGCAATCGCGGGCCCGATCGTCGTTCCGAAGGAATTGAATGCCTGCGAGAGGTTCAGGCGGCTGGACGCCGTGCGTTCCGGACCGAGGATCGTCACGTACGGATTTGCCGCGATCTGAAGCATCGCGAAGCCAAGTCCGACGATGAACAGTGCGACCAGGAAAAACGGATATGAGGTCAGGACCGCCGCCGGATAGAACAGCGCGCTGCCGACTGCAGCGATCAGAAGGCCGGTGACCACGCCGTTGCGGTAGCCGATCCGGTTGATCGGATCCCCGGAGACGATCGAGATCACGAAGTAGATGAACGAGCCTACGAAATACGCGCCGAAAAAGGCGAACTGTACGAGCATCGCCTCCGTGTAGTTGAGCGTAAAGGCCTCCTTGAAGCGCGGA
>JAJXVO010000213.1 GCA_021782105.1 bacterium | reverse complement strand
GGCGGCCGCCCCGGCGTGCCGAAATCGCGGTGGGCGAGGACGAGGGGCGTGCTCAAGGCAAAGATCCGGCGGCGCGGGTGTCGGGAACGGAATTCCTGACGCCCGCTCAGCGCACCTGGAGGGTGTCGCCCTCGAAGACGAGGTCGAGGCCGGGGACTTCCACGGCCTTGCGGGAACCCTGTTTGCTCACGCGGCCCGCCACCCAGGCCTCGTAGCCTGCGGCCTGCGCGGCGGCGACGGTTGCCTGCGCGCGGTCGGGCGACACGTAGGCGGCGAAGCCGACGCCCATGTTGAAGGTCGCGTAGGCCTCGCGTCGGGAGATCGGGCCTGCCTGCTGGAGGAAACGGAACAGCGCGGGCTCGGGATTCAGGCCGGTGATCTCGTAGACGAAGGGCTCGTCCAGACGCATGAGTTTGCGCCAGCCGTGGCCCGTGACATGGGCGAGGTAATTGAGTTTGATGCCGCGACGCTGGCACTCGCGCACGAAGGCGACGTAGATGACCGAGGGAGCGAGCAGGGCCTCGCCGTAGGTGCGTCCGTCGCCGATCGGCGTCTGATACCCCTGAGGGAGGCTTTCGGCGATCTTCCGGCACAGCGTGAGGCCGTTGGTCTGCACACCGGACGAGGCGAGGAAAACGATGGCGTCGCCGTCGTGCACGTCGCCGACGACACGCTGCGACTTCGGGGCGATGCGGCCGATGGAGGAGCCGGCGAGCACGATGGTCTCGGCGTTGACTATCCCGCGCAGTGTCGGCGTCTCGCCGCCACCCCAGACCGCGCCCGCGAGTTTGCAGCCCTCGGCCCAGCCCTCTACGAGCGTGGTCATGCGCTTCTCGTCGGCGAACCAGCCGGAGTCGCCGACCGCCGCGTGCATGGCCACGGAGATGGGCAGCGCGCCGCAGGTGGCGAGGTCGTTGACGATGGTGGCGACGGTATCGATGGCGATTTCGCGGTAGAAACTGCGCCCGGTGGCGGCGTAGACCGCGTCGGCAACGAGATTCTTGGTGCCAAGGCCCTCCTCGACGTGGGCGAGGTAATGATCGCCACCCTCGATCAGGTAGGCGCTCTCGCCCCGGATCGAGGCGGGTTCGCGGTAACCGTGGTCGGCGAGCAGGCCCGAGGTGGTGCGGGCGGCCCGCTGACAGGCGCGCTTGAACGCGTCGAGCTGGTCGTAGCGGACTCCGGAGGATTCGTAGCTGAGTGACATCGGGAAAAGGCGGCGTGAGGAGACGGCGGCTCAGTAGGAGCGGCCTTCGGATTTCTCGTAATAATTGATATAAGCCTGATTCGCCACCCGGAAGCCGCCGGGCGTCGGGTAGTTGCCGGTGAAATACCAGTCGCCCGTGCTCTTCGGCAGCGCGCCGTGGAGATTCTCGATCGTCTGGAAGAGGATGCGCAGCTCCCCGGGCCAGGGAAGGTTGGCCGGGCGCACGAGCTGGGAGATCCGCGCGGAGATTTCGTCCGGGGTGAAGGGCTCGTAGATCCGTCGCACGTGGTTATTCGTGCTCGAACCGAAGGGCTTGGCCACCTCCTCCCGGCAGAGTTGGTAGACCTCCTCGAGCAGCGAGGACTGGCCGCGCTCCTTGAGCAGCGAGATCGCCGCCTCGAAGGCGACGAATTTGCCGAGCTCGGACATGTCGATGCCGTAGCAGTCGGGAAATCGGATCTGCGGCGCTGTCGAGACGATCACAATCATGCGCGGGTTGAGGCGCGACAGGATGCGGATGATCGAGCGGCGGAGCGTGGTGCCGCGAACGATGGAATCGTCGACGACGACCAGGTTGTCCTTCGCCTGGACCGAGCCGTAGGTGATGTCGTAGGCGTGGCTCGCGAGCTGGTTGCGGAAGGTTTCCTGACCGATGAAGGTACGGATCTTCACATCCTTGGAGACGACCTTCTCGCCGCGGGGCCAGTTACGCAGGATGAGATCGTCGATCGTGGCCTCGGAGAGCGTGCCCGCGCGGGAGGCGGTCAGGATGGCCTCCTTGACCTCGTTGCGGCGGCGCACGCGCAGGGCGGACATGAGCCCGTAATACGCGACCTCCGCGGTGTTGGGAACGAAGCTGAACACTGTATTCGCCCAGTCATGACCGACGACCTCGAGGATCTGATCGGCCAGGCGGGCGCCGAGCTCCTTGCGCTCCTGGTAGATGTCGATGTCGTTGCCGCGCGAGAAATAGATGCGCTCAAACGAGCAGCTGGCCCGTGCGATGGGAGGAGTGAAGCGGGTCGACGTGAGCGTGCCGCGTTTCTTGACCACCATCACGTGGCCGGGCTCGACCTCCTGGACGCCCTCCGCAGGCAGGTCGAAGACGGTGCACAGGGGGGCCCGCTCCGAGGCGAAGGCGACCACCTCGTCGTTCTGGAAATAATACGCCGGGCGAATACCCGCGGGATCGCGGACGACGAACGCGTCGCCGTTGCCCACCAGCCCGCACAGCGCGTAGCCGCCATCCCAATTCTTCGAGGCGCGCGTGATCACCCGGCTCAGGTCGAACTCCTCGCTGATGCGCCGCGTGATCTCCGCTCCGTCGAGGCCGCGGGTGCGCAGGAAGCGGTAGATGTCCTCGTGTTCCTCATCCAGGAAGAACCCGATCTTCTCCAGCAAAGCCTGGGTGTCGGTGGCGAAGATGGGATGCTGGCCCATGCCGATCAGCGAGCGGTTGAGCTCAGCCGTGTTCGTCATGTTGAAGTTGCCGCACAGCGCCAGGTTGCGCGTGGGCCAGGGGCTGCGTCGGAAGAAGGGGTGACAGGACGACATGTTGTAGCCGCCCGACGTGCCGTAGCGCAGGTGGCCCATGTACAACTCGCCGCCAAAATCGAAATTCTTCTTCACCGTGTCGGCGAATTCCGGGTGAATCACACCCGCCTGGACCTTTTCATTATAGGTCTCGAGCAGATCCTTGAAGATGCGGTCCAGCGGATTGCTCTTCACACAGCGCTCGCGAAACATGAAGGGCAGGCCCGGCGGCACATCGTGTTTCACGCAGGCCACGCCCGCTCCATCCTGGCCTCGATTATGCTGCTTCTCCATAAGGAGAAATAGTTTATAGAAGCCCCAGAGAGGAGTGCCGTACTTCTCCTGGTAATAGCTGAGCGGCTTGAGCAGGCGCACCAGCGCGATGCCACATTCGTGTTGGATCGGATCGCTCATGGGATGAAAGAGGCGGGAAAAACCGTTTCCCGCAAGCGCGGGGACTCGGTGTCGCTGCCGTACGAGGCGGGAGAGGGACTCCGGAGCAGGGCCGGGCCCGGGCCTGCAGCCCGCAGGACGGAAATGGCCTGGATCACGTCCGCCACGATGCGACGGGGCCGCTCACCCCATCCGGCGCCTGCGCGCCGCGAGCGCCCGTCGCGGCAGTTCGCAGACAGGAATCTTGATGCGTCATTGTGAGGTGGTCGTTCAAGGCCCTCAAAAGGCGACGATGACGCCCTGAATCGATACCCGGTCAAGGGTAATATATCCCCGGTGCCTGGCGGACCCGGTCCTCGGAGCAAAGCGGTGGGCGTGCAAACCGGTGCGGCCCACCCCAACCCGCTTCACGGCACCTGGTAAGCCTCGATGAGTGCCACGCCGGTGTCGCCCGAGGCCCCCACGCACTGCGCGGAGTAGCCGCCGGGAGGCAGGGTGATCACGATGGCGGAATCCTGGCTGCCCTGAGCGAACACCATGCCGGCTCCCACTTTGGTAGTCGCACTCGAGACGGCGGCCGGGCTGGCTCCGGTCCCCCACCCGGCGTTAGTTGCCAGGAGCCTGCCACTGGTGTCGTAGAGCAGCAACATGGGGTCGGGCAGGAAATTGCTGATGCTGTTCGGGCCCAGATTGCCGAGAGCCGGACCTGCGGCGCGGAGCAGCACGGTGATGGGCTTGTTTCCGGCGACCCATATGCCGGCAACGCCGATATTGGAGCCTGTCCCCACAAAACACCGAGATTAGACCACAGAGAAATAGACCGTGCTTCCCGAGGCGCCCCCCGGAGTCACGGGCGTGGCCGAAGCGGTGGGGCTCGGGGCGGAAACGGCGTTCGCCGTCACCGTGAGCACGCGATAATAATAGGTGGCGCCGGGCGTGACGGCCGTGTCGGTGTATCCGGTGGCCGTACCCACATCGGTGGAAGTCAGGTTTTGGGAAAAGGCGGAGTCGCTTGCCCGTTCGATCCGGTAGCCCGTGATCGCGGAGCCGCCGTCGTAGGTGCACGGCGTCCAGCTCAGATCGACGGTGCCCAACCCGTTGGCATCGGCGCCGAGTTGGGCCGGGGCGGCCGGTGTGAGATTGTAGACGTGAACGTAGTCGACGTAGAGCGTCTGCGGAAACTGCGTGGTTGAGTCGGGGTTGCCCGGCCAGCCGCCGCCGACCGCCAAATTCAGGATCAGAAAGAACGGCGAATCGTTATAAACCCAGGTCGTCCCTGACGGGATGTTGTCGGGCGTCAACGTCTGGTAAACCGTGCCGTCGCAGAGCCATTGGATCTTATTAGGAGCCCACTGGATGGCGAAGGTGTGGTAAGCTGAACTGAACTGTCCCGAAGCGAGCGTGTAGACGCCCTGAATCCCGTTGGACCCCGAGTATCCCGGACCATGGGCCGTGCCATAGATCTTGTTGGGAATGCTCCCGATATTCTCCATGATATCGAGCTCGCCGCACTGCGGCCAACCGACGGTGTTGATGTTATTGCCCAGCATCCAGAACGCCGGCCAGATGCCCTGGCCAACCGGGAGTTTCATGCGGGCCTCGATCAAACCGTAGGTCGTGGAAAACAACCCCTCCGTCTTGATTCGGGCGGACGTGTACCCTCCCGAGCTCGTCTTGATCGCCGTGATCGCCAGAGCCTTCCCATCGGTGGCGTCGGGATCGCTGACCACCGAACAGTTGGCAGCATCCGAGGTGTAATTCTCGAGCTCATTGTTGCCCCAGCCGTTGTTGCCCAGATCGTAAGTCCAGTTCGCTGAACTCGGAGTGGACCCCACCGCCTGATTGAAATCGTCCCCCCACACCAGATTGCCTGTGGAGGCGTGAAGGAAGGGCGAGAGCAATAGGGCGAAACCTGAAATTATCTGCAATTTAATGCACTTCTCTATGATTTTAAGGCCTGCCTTCATGCGGATATTTCCCTGTATTGAATTTAGGATAATGAGGTAGATCGCTGTTGCCTCGGGTGCGATACGCCGTTTAAAAAACCAATGTAATCTTTGCACTTTTATGCAAGTCGAGACTTAGGCGTACCCTCTATGCCGGTCCCCTCAAATGGCTTACACTCCACAAGCCGATCCTCTCAGATTCTGCTTCGTATGAACCGAGCACCGACAAAAAAGCCCGCACGGTCGGTGCGGGCTGGAGGTTAGGTGCGGAAGTGCGCCGCTCAGGCGCCTTCTTCGAACCGGACAGGGACGGTCACCTTCACGCTGACGGGCTTGCCGTCCTTCATGGCAGGGCGGAAGGTCCATGCCTCGATCGCCTCGACGGCAGGCTTTTCGAGCGCTGGATTCGTCGATTTGGCGACAGTGGCGTCGACGACCTTGCCGTTCTGGTCGATGATGCACGAGACGGCGACCAAACCGGTCTGGCCTTCGGGCGCCACCGGAGCGACAGTCCGCAGCGGAACCGGCCGCACGTCAGGCTGGGTCACAACGCTCACGGGCGTCTGCGCTTGGAGCGAGGCTCCGGCCAGCAATAATAGGCCAGTAATCAGGAGGGCATTGAGTTTCAACATGGTAGTATTCTGTTTTAGCTAATGGTAACCCTTTTCAGGGCATGCGACATAAGAAGGGTCTTGATCGAGAACCCGAGCTAAAAAGCGTCAGCAGTTCTCCCCGCACCCTGCTGCGTAACTCCACGCCTTCCCTCCTCAGTTCGCTCATCCTCCGCTTGCCAAATCTCCCGCAACCCAACCATCGTAAACCCATGAGTGCGTTCACGCCACCCGGAGAATGCCCCGTCTGCGGATCGGAGGTGCCCGCAGGAGCCCGTGCCTGTCCCGAGTGTGGCGCCTGCGCAGAGACTGGCTGGAGCGACGAGACTCTCTACGACGGACTCGACCTGCCCCCCGACGAGGACGAGAGTCCGACGCCCCATCAGCCTCGTTTCGGCGCCTGGCTGGGAGCGATCGCCCTGCTCACTGCGATTGCAATCGTGCTCGCCTTTGTGCTGGGACGCGGCTGAAAGGCGATTTTATCGGGCACAAGCGGCTCCCATCCTTTTGTTTACATTTGCCCACAGAGCTTGCTTGAAAAAGCTCTGAAGATCTTAACAACATGCGCCGCGGTCGCAATCCCCCCCATTAGCTGGCGCGACCGCCTCTAGCCCTAGATGACCGAGTCCACACCGTCTTCCGAAATCGTCATTCTCCGAGAACTGCTCGCGCCCGACGCGGGTTTTGTATCGGGCAGCGCCCTCGCGGCAAAACTGGGCGTAAGCCGAGTCGCCGTGTGGCAACACATGGAAAAGCTGCGCTCCCAAGGCTTCGGATTCCAAGCAGTGCGTGCTCGCGGTTACCGACTCACGCGCCGGCCGAAGGAACTCAACCAGGTATTTATCGAAGCCCTGCTCGACCAGCCCCCCCCGCTCTGTGAGGTCGTGCTCCTCGATGAAGTCGACAGCACCAACGACGAGGCCGCCCGCCAGCTCGCCGCGGGCAGGCATGCCCCCTTCGTGGTCATCGCGCGCCGCCAAATCAAGGGACG
>JAJXVO010000212.1 GCA_021782105.1 bacterium | reverse complement strand
GTAGGGATAGAACTGCGACTCGAGCGTATCGTAGTAGGGTTGAATCTTCGAAATCTGATGGCTCGACGCCAGCACCACGCCGCCCCACGAGAGGGCGAGGGCGCCAAATACGCCGGTGAAGAAGAGCGCTCCGTTTTTCATGTCTCTTGGGTCAATGGGTTACGAGTTGCCACCCTCGGCCACACAGGCGCCGGGCACGATCTGGAAGCCCAGATTGACCAGAAGGAACACCGAGCCGAGCAGCTGCAGGCCGAAGCCCGCCGAGGTCAGCAGCAGCCACACCTTCAGGATGGGATCGATCTGCGTGAACTGCACATCAGGGGCAAAAAACAGCGTCGACTGCTGGAGACCCGCGCCGACAAAACCCACGGCAATCAACAGCAGACCCAGGGCCCAGAAGCGGAAATGCTGGGTGACTAGTCCCGACACCGCCCAAGGTTTGCCCGTGGCACGCGGCACCAGGAAATAGATCGCCGCAAACATGGCAGGAGCGAAGACCCCGAGGATCATCAGCAGCGTGCGCGCCTCGCTCACGTACGTGAACTGCACCGACGGCACCAGCGGGAACAGCGAGCAGGCCAGGCCCGCCACGCCGAGCACAAGGTAGAAGAAAATCGAGAGCGCTCCGAAACGCAGCGCCTGGCTCGCGCCAAACAGCCTGCCGATCACTGGCCCGAGATTCACCGCCACGATGGCATAGTGAACCAGCATCACCATCGACGCCGCCACGCCCAGCGCGGGGATCCAGGCGGGGAACGGGCCGCCCACCAGCTCACGTGTGCCCATCCACGGGCCGAAGACCACCAGCACCCAGAAGCCCGCCTTCGCCATCGAATAGTGCGGGATCTCACGGCCGCTCGCCTTCGGATAAAGGTAGTAGATCGACGCCAGCGCGAGCGGAGCGAGCCACAGCGCCAGAAGGCCCTGACCGGTCCAGGTCGCCGCCACCGTCTCCGCAACACCGTTGTCGGGCGCGAGCGAAAGCATCAGAAACGCCACCGACAGGAACCACGGAAACACGAACAGCGCCAGCGCCGCGTACCACTGCGTCGCATACGTCTCCCTCGTCCGGCGATCGGCCCAGGCGAAGACGCCCGAAACCGCCATCGTCGCGGACGCGATCAAAAGCATCGGAAGCGAATGCGCGGGCAGCTGCACCAGCGCGTTGCCCGTCAGGTTGCCCGACAACAGCTCCACCACCGCCACCGTCACACCCGCGTTCCAAAACACGGTCGCCACCGAGGTCAGCCCCACCGCGCGGGCGGGCCCGCCGCCCAGGCGGCCGAGCAGCCACAGCGCCGCGGCATAGCCGGCGTTGGCACCCCAGCCGTAGAGCAGCGAGGTCTCCATCGCGGCCTGCACCCGTCCAAAGGTGAACCACGAGAAGTCCGCGAAAAACACGGGCGTGTGCAGCTGGATCGAATGGATCAGCGCAAAAGTGCCGCCCACGAGCAGCCAGAGCAGCGCGGAGGCGATTTGGAGAAGCAGCGCCCCGCGGGCCGTCGTGTCGACGGGCCGGACGTCGGCCAAGGCGGATACCGGAGAAGCGGTGGATGCGGTGTCAGTCATCGAGGGTGGTGCGGATGGTATCCGGCTTCAGGTGGGAGTTCAGCGGGCCTTCTGCCGCTGCGCGTTGATGTCTCGGAGCGTCAGCTCCATGGCGCGCGCGATCGGAAGGCGGACAATGCCCTTGTCCCTGTCGACCCACCCGTAGGTGGTGGCCTTCAGGTCCTGTTCGGCGCGGACCTTGGAGAGAAACTCCATGCGGCCCTCATCGGTCTGTTTCCAGCGGTCGGCGGCGGGCACATTCGTAAGGTTGAGGGTCACCGGAGCGGGCTTGTGGTGCAGGAATAGCACGAGCGCCAGAAACAGCGCGCATCCGGCGAGGACCGCCGTGATGCCGAGTCGGGACACGGGAAGCGGGGAGGCGGGTTCAGTCGGCATTGGGCTTGTGGTAAGTCAGACACTCCGCGATCCGAGGATCGCGGATGGGGATGAGTTTCGCGGTGGAAAAGCTCCTAAGGTAGGACCAGACGCAGATTCCGCCCATTCCCACCACGGCCGCCGCCACCCAGACCAGGTTCACGCTGAAGAACGGCAGCGGGTTGCCAGTCGGCGTCAGGCGCGCGGGCATCGCGTTGTAGCAGATGTCCACAAGCACCACGAGCGCGATGAAAATGCCCACCCACGGGAATACCTTCTTGTTCACCTTCACCGGATACATCAGCAGCACCAGGAAGGGGGCCAGGAAGTTGCCGAAGACCAGGAAGAGGCTCACGTACCACCAGTCGCCGTATTCACGGATATTATACCAGAACGTCTCCTCGGGCACGTTGGCGTTCCAGATAAGGAAGTACTGCGAGAAGCTGATGTAGGCCCAGAACACCGTGAACGCCAGCATGAGCTGTCCGATCGAGTGCAGATGGTTGTCGTTGAGCAGACCCTTGTAGTCGCCCCGGCACCACAGCCAGATCATGATCAGCAGCCCCAGCGAGAGCGCCGCGCGCACGCAGTCCGAGAAGAACCACACGCCGTACATGGTCGAGAACCAGTGGTACTCGATGGATTTGACCCACAGGATGATCGCGGCAGTCAGCGTGATCGCGACCAGCGGGATGCCGCCTGCCGCCCACTTGCGGCTCGACATCGTCCAGCGCACGCTCCCGTCGCGGTCCTGGGCGAACGAATTGCGGCGGAAGACCCCGGACAGCCCCGTCCACACAAGGATCGCGAACAGCGAGAAGCCCGTGAAGAAGTTGCGGTTGAGGAACGCCGCCTTCTTGTGCAGGTCGAGGTCGCTTCCAACCAGCCCATGGCCGCCGATCGCGGCGAGGTTGAAGTGCGGGTCCATCCAGGTCCAGATCAGCGAGGGATGGATCCAGGCGATCGCAAGAAGGGGGAGAAACAGCAGCAGCAGGTAGCGGAAGGAGCTGAGCCAATGTTCGAACTGCCGGCGGAGCATGACCGACCAGCTGGCGTCGAAGATGTGGTGGATCATGACCAGCAGCAGCACGCCCAGCGCGACGGCGATCCAGTAGATGAATCCGACGAGCCAGGCCATCGCGAAGGACGCGGGGCCCGACACGAAATAGCCGAGGCCGGCGACCGCGAGGCCGACCAGCCCGACGGCGAGCGCCCTGCCCGGCGCCGGGCGTTTGGTCGTGCCCGTCCGGCTAGCAGAGGGTGCGGTGGCGTCGTGGGTGCTCATTTGATTCCAAGCTCCGATTTGTGGGAGGCGGGGACGTCCCCGATCCGGCCGTTCTCGGCGCGCTGCAGCGCGCGCACGTAGGCGATCACCGCCCAGCGGTCCTCCGGAGTCAGCTTGTCGGCGTAGGTCTGCATGTTGCCCTTGCCCTGCGTGATGGTGTTGAAGATCTCGCCCTCGGGCATCTGGCGTATCCGGTCGATCTGATACGAGGGCGTCGCGCCCATGCCGAGGTACTTGGTGACTCCCATGCCGTCGCCGAGCGTGCCGTGGCACGGGCGGCAGTAGATGTTGAACCGGTTGCGGCCGCGTTCGATGAAGGCCTTGTTGATCGTCAGGGCCCTCGGGAACCCGCGCAGCCACTGGCCGTCGGGACCCTTGCCGCGGTACAATTCGTCGTCGTCGCGCAGCGGCTGCCCCTCGGGACCGTAGGACGAGGCCACCACGTGCGCGGGCGGATCCCGGTCGGCCATTCCATCGGCGAAGAATTTCGACGGACCCTGGCTCTTGTACTTCGGCTGGTACTTCATGCCGGGAAAGGCCCACTCCGGAAAGACGTCGCGGGGAGGCTTGGTGAAGGTGCGGCCGTGGAAACCCAGGATCGAAACGGTGAGGACAACCACGAAGGCGAGCGTGAGGTAGGCGTAACGCATGGCTCAGGCCTCCAGTTCGGCGATTTCGCGGCCGCCGCTCGTCTCGAGCAGCGCACGGGTGTTGGCGGGATTGAAGCGCGGATCGCGCGTCTCGATCACGAGGAAAAACCGGTCGTTGCTTCCGCGGTCGATCGTCGGGTGCTTCATCACGGGGTGGTAGTGCATCGGGAGCTTGTTCAACAGGAACATGCCGCCGATCGTCGCGAATGCGGTGAAGAGAATGGTGAGCTCGTAGGACACGGGGAACGCGAACAGCGGGCTGAAAAAGGGCTTGCCGCCGATCGTGACCCGGTAGTGGACCGCGCCCACCCAGTAGATGAGCGACATGCCGGTGGTGAAGCCGGTGATGCCGCCGAGGATCGAAATGCGCGGCACACGGGAACGCCGGATGCCCATGGCGCGGTCCAGGCCGTGAAGAGGGAACGGCGCGATGACGTCCCAGAACTTGTAACCGGCATCGCGCACCTGCTCCGCCGCGTGCATGATGTCGGCGGGAGTGTCGTACATCGCGATCAAGCCGTAAGGTTGAGTGGACATGACGGAAGGGGGATTAGTGGTGTTCGTGCCCGGCATGCGGGTCGGCCTGGGGCGAAACCGCCTTCAATTCCGCCATCGGCATGATGGGGAGGAAGCGGATGAACAGGAGGAACAGCACCGAGAACACGCCAAAGGTGCCGAAGAAGGTGAATATCTCGACGATCGACGGGCTGTAGTAACCCCAGCTGGACGGGAGAAAGTCGCGGGTCAGCGAGGTGGCGATGATGACGAAACGCTCGAACCACATGCCCACGTTGATGAAGATCGAGAGGATCCACACCATCGCGGTGTTCTGGCGGACCTTCTTGAACCAGAAGAACTGCGGCGTGATCACGTTGCACGTGATCATCGTCCAGTAGGCCCACGCGTACGGACCGAAGGCGCGGTTGATGAAGGTGAAGCCCTCGTAGGGATTCGCGCCGTACCACGCGATGAAGAACTCCATCGCGTACGCGTAGCCCACCATCGTGCCGGTCGCCAACGCGATCTTGCACATGCAGTCGATGTGATACTGCGTCACCAGGTCCTCGAGCTTGTAGATCGCACGCAGCGGAAGCATCAGCGTGAGCACCATGCCGAAGCCCGAGAAAATCGCCCCGGCCACGAAGTACGGAGGGAAGATCGTCGTGTGCCAGCCGGGGATCAGCGAGACGGCGAAGTCGAACGACACCACCGTGTGCACGGAGAGCACCAGCGGCGTCGCGATGCCGGCGAGAATCAGGTAGGCCATCTCGTAATTGCTCCAATGACGGTTCGAACCGCGCCAGCCCATCGCGAAGAACCCGTAGATCCGCGCGCGCAGCCTCTTGCCGGCGGCGGCGAAACGGTCGCGCAGCGTGGCGAGGTCGGGGATCAGCCCGACGTACCAGAAAAGCACCGACACGGTGCCGTACGTGGAGACCGCAAACACGTCCCACTCCAGCGGCGACCTGAAATTCTGCCAGATCTGGTTGTAGTTCGGGATCGGGAACAGGAACCAGGCATACCAGACGCGGCCGACGTGGAAGACCGGGAAGATGCCGGCGCAAACCACCGCGAAGATCGTCATGGCCTCGGCCGCACGGTTGATCGAGGTGCGCCACTTCTGGCGCAGGAGGCAGAGAATGGCCGAAATCAGCGTACCCGCGTGGCCGATACCGATCCAGAACACGAAGTTCACGATGTCCCAGGCCCAATTGACCGGGCTGCGGTGGCCCCAGACGCCGATGCCGGTCGCCACGAGGTAGATGATGCCGGCAACCGTGAACGAGGCGACAAAGCATGCGGCCGCAAAACACCACCACCACCAGGTCGGCGTCTTCTCCTCAAGAATGCCGCAGATCTTGTCGGTGATCCACGCGAAATCCCGGTGGTTGTTGATCAGCGCCGGGCGCGGCAGCTCGGCCGGCTTGACCTCGTTGAGGATGGCCGGTGCGGCAGCGGTGGCGGTTTCAGAATGAGCCATTTTGGAAAATCCTCCAGATATCGGAATGGGTGGTCGCCTTGCGGATCAGGCCTTGTGCACCTCGTCCTTGAGGGACGATTCACCGGACTTGTTCTCGTACTCGATCCGGCTGAGCGGGAGGGAGTGATAGTCCGGCATCTTCGGATTCGGATTGCGCAGCTTGCCCAGGTAGGTCGTGCGCGGACGGGTGTTGAGATAGCCGAGCAGCGCATAGTCCTGCTCGCGGGCCTTCGCCTTCGAGACCTCGCTTTCCGGGTTGAGAATGTTGCCGAACTCGATCGCGCCGGCCGGGCAGGCCTGCTGGCAGGCGGTCCTGATCGTGCCGTCGGGAGGGACCACGTCGCCGGGGTGCCCCGCCTGCGCCATCTTCGCCTTCCATTGGATCTTCCCGTTCTCGATGCGCTGCACGCAGTACGTGCACTTCTCCATCACACCGCGCATGCGCACGGTGACCTCGGGATTCTTCGCCATCTTGACGAGCTCCGGCATGCCCTCCGGACCGAGCGGTCCGAGGTACAGGTCGTCGAGCTCGCGCTGATTCCAATCAAAGAAATTGAAGCGACGTACCTTGTACGGGCAGTTGTTCGCACAGTACCGGGTGCCGATGCAGCGGTTGTAGGCCATGACGTTGAGGCCTTCGGAATCGTGGACGGTGGCCGCCACGGGGCAGACCATTTCGCAGGGCGCCAGTTCGCACTGGGAGCACGCCACCGGTTGAAGCGAAACCTGGGGATCCTCGGGAAGCTCCCGGTTGCCGGCCCCGCCGAACGCCGAGGGGTCGGCCTTGCCGTCGGAGAAATAACGGTCGATCCGGATCCAGTGCATCTCGCGGCCGCGGATCACCTGCTGCCGGCCGACAAT